>NZ_PHHE01000001.1:4466500-4783000 GCF_002813455.1 Pseudomonas baetica
CGCCAGCAACGGCAATACGCCGATCAGCATGAAGATTGTGGTCAGTGCGCCGGCCCAGGTACTGCGAAAGCGGAAGGCGAACAGATCCGCCAGCGACGACAGTTGATAGGTGCGGGTGATTTTCAGGATCGGATAGAGCAATACCGGCGCCAGCAGAAACGCGCCGGATACGCCGAGATAACTGGACAGAAAGCCGTAGCCGTACTGATAGGCCAGGCCGACCGTGCCATAGAACGCCCAGGCACTGGCATAGACCCCCAGCGACAGGGTGTAGGTCAGCGGATGGCGAATGATCGCCCGCGGGATCATGCCCCGTTCGCTGATCCAGGCTACGCCGAACAGCACCGCCAGGTAGGCGGCGCTGACCAGGATCATCTGGGTCAGGCTAAAGCTCATCGGCATCTTTTTGGCTCTGCAGGATGAAGGTCACGACAATCAGGATCAGCCAGAGCAGATAGGGGCGATACCAGGCGCCCGTAGCGTCGATCCACCAATCCATGATGGCGGGAGAAAACAGATAGATCCCCACGACCAAAAGCAGGACCAAGCGATAGATGTACATCCCGGCCTCTCTTTTTTATGCGCGTGCCCGAAAACGTGCGGCGATGGTAACGGATGGCGGCGTGACTGCAAGTGTCGTCACAGCAGTTGTGCTTCGGGCAGGGTCAGTGTGCGCGGGATTTTCGCGGCATCCCAGTGGGCCTTGCCCCAGTTGAGCAGCTCTTTGGGTGAGGCGTGTTCGAGTTCGGCGCCGGGGGCTTGCCCCAGTGCGCGCAGAGCCCGCAGCAGCAACGGCGTGGCTTGATCAGCTTCAAGTGGTGGCGAGCGGTAAGACTTGCCGAGCTTGTTGCCATCCGGCTGGGTGATCAAGGGCAGGTGCAGGTAGCGCGGCTGGCGCAGGCCCAGCAGTTCTTGCAGATAGAGCTGGCGCGGCGTCGAGTCGAGCAGGTCGGCGCCGCGCACGATGTCGGTGATGCCTTGCCAGGCATCGTCGAGGACCACGGCCAATTGATAAGCGTAGAGTCCATCGCGACGGCGAATGACGAAATCGCCGACGTCGCGGCCCAGATGCTGACGGTATTTGCCCTGCACCCGGTCGATGAAGTGGTATTCCAGTTCCGGCACGCGCAGGCGGATCGCCGCATCTTGCTGGTCGTGGCCGGCGTTGCGGCACAGGCCCGGATAAATCCCGTGATAGGGCTCCAGTTGTTTGCGCGAGCAAGTGCAAGCGTAGGCCAGGCCATGATTGAACAGGCTGTTGAGCACTTCGGCATAAGCCTCATGCCGATCGCTCTGGCGCACCATCGCGCCGTCCCATTCGAAACCGTAGCTTTCCAGCGCCTTGAGGATCGCCCCCTGCGCGCCGGGCTCTTCCCGGGGCGGATCGAGATCTTCCATGCGCACCAGCCAGCGGCCATCCACCGAGCGCGCATCGAGATAAGAGGCGAGGGCGGCGACCAGTGAGCCGAAGTGCAGATGGCCACTGGGGGTTGGGGCGAAGCGGCCGATGTAGGCGGGGGATGTCTTGGCAGTCATGGGAGCCATATAACTTTTCAGGTTTCGCGCACATTACCTTTGTGGGAGGGGGCTTGCTCCCGAATGCGGTTGATGAGTCAACATCTCTGTTTATGACACACCGCATTCGGGAGCAAGCCCCCTCCCACAACGGCAGAGAAGGCAGGCAAAAGGCAGAAACAAAAACGGAGCGTTCGCACGCTCCGTTTTTGGTTCAGGCCGAGATTACTTGCCGACCTGCTTTTCCTTGATTTCAGCGAGGTTCTTGCAGTCGACGCACATGTCGGCTGTAGGGCGTGCTTCGAGGCGCTTGACGCCGATCTCGATGCCGCAGGATTCGCACCAGCCGTAATCTTCGTTCTGGATCAGATCAAGCGTCTTGTCGATCTTCTTGATCAGCTTGCGCTCGCGATCGCGGGCGCGCAGCTCCAGGGCGAATTCTTCTTCCTGGCTGGCACGGTCGGCCGGGTCAGGGAAGTTGGCCGCTTCGTCTTTCATGTGGTCGACAGTACGGTCGACTTCCTGCATCAAGTCCTGCTTCCACTTGTTCAGGATCTTGGTGAAGTGGGCGCGCATCGGAGCGCCCATGTACTCTTCGTCTTTGGCCTGAACATAAGGTTCGAAACCGCTGACGGTCGGATTAGCCTGTTGCTTTGCTTGGGTGGGCATGAAATGGACCGCCTCTACTCTTGTAATCCATTGCGCAGGATTGCTCCATCACCGACACCTGCCGGCCCTGCGGCTGCAAGCGGGCGAACTTACCAGATCAATTCGGCCTGCGCTACTCCCGGATGTCGAGGCCCCGGCGGGTGGCGCTTGCAAATGTTTGGCAAGCCGTGTCTGGCGGTGTGGGAGACCTGTTCAATCACTGATTTTAGTCAATCCTGGAGGGTACGCGCGTGTCATTACATTCCAGAGTTCTTGAGGCTGTGACCGCTACGGGTTCTCGCTCGTTCCGGCAGATGGGTAGAATCGTTTCTTTTCCCCCGTCGAAGGAAGGCCAATGGCTCAGCCCTACAGTGCGCGCAGTCGTGCGATCGAACCGTTCCATGTGATGGCGCTGCTGGCGCGGGCCAACGAGTTGCAGGCCGCCGGGCACGACGTGATCCATCTGGAGATCGGCGAGCCGGACTTCACCACGGCCGAGCCGATCATCCGTGCCGGGCAAGCGGCGCTGACCGCGGGCAAGACCCGTTACACCGCGGCGCGCGGCATTCCTGAATTGCGTGAGGCGATTTCCGGTTTTTACCAATCTCGCTATGGACTGAACATCGACCCGCGGCGGATTCTGATCACCCCGGGTGGCTCCGGCGCCTTGTTGCTGGCCAGCGCATTGCTGGTCGATCCCGGCAAGCACTGGTTGCTGGCCGATCCCGGTTATCCGTGTAACCGACACTTTCTGCGCCTGGTCGAAGGCGCGGCGCAACTTGTTCCTGTCGGGCCGGACGTGCGTTATCAGCTGACGCCGGATCTGGTCGAGCGGCACTGGGATCACGATAGCGTCGGCGCACTGGTGGCCTCGCCGGCCAACCCGACCGGGACGATCCTGACCCGCGACGAACTGGCCGGGTTATCCACAGCCATCAAGGCGCGACATGGGCATCTGGTCGTGGACGAGATTTATCACGGCCTGACCTATGGCACCGACGCGGCGAGTGTTCTGGAAGTCGACGACAGCGCCTTCGTCCTCAACAGTTTCTCCAAATACTTCGGCATGACCGGTTGGCGTCTGGGCTGGCTGGTAGCGCCGGACGCTGCGGTGAGTGAGCTGGAGAAGCTGGCACAGAACCTCTACATCAGCGCGCCAAGCATGGCCCAGTATGCGGCGCTGGCCTGTTTTGAGCCGGACACCATTGCAATTCTCGAAGAACGCCGCGCCGAATTCGGACGTCGTCGGGACTTCCTTCTGCCGGCCCTGCGCGAGTTGGGATTCAACATCGCTGTGGAGCCTGAAGGCGCATTCTACTTGTATGCCGATATCAGCAAGTTCGGCGGCGATGCCTTCGCGTTCTGTCGTCATTTCCTTGAAACCGAGCACGTTGCATTTACCCCGGGGCTGGATTTTGGTCGTTATCAGGCCAGTCACCATGTGCGTTTTGCCTACACGCAAAACCTTTCGCGCTTACAGGAAGCGGTGGAGCGGATTGCGCGTGGCTTGAAGAGCTGGCAAGGCTGATGCGTTTTTATCCACCTCTGGAAGAGGCGCGACTGATCCGTCGTTACAAGCGTTTTCTCGCCGATATCGAGACTGTTACCGGCGAGTTGCTGACCATTCACTGCCCGAACACCGGCTCGATGCTCAATTGTCAGGTCGAGGGCGGCCAAGTCTGGTTCAGCCGCTCCAACGACCCGAAGCGTAAATTGCCCGGCACCTGGGAAATCGGCGAAACCCCGCAAGGGCGGTTGTTTTGTGTGAACACCGGGCGCGCCAACGGGCTGGTGGAAGAGGCCTTGCAGGCAGGCGTCATCAGTGAGTTGAACGGCTTTACTGCGTTGAAGCGTGAAGTGGCTTACGGGCAGGAAAAAAGCCGCATCGACTTTCGCCTCGAATACCCGAGCGGCCCGGCTTATGTCGAAGTGAAAAGCGTCACTCTGGGCTTCGATGGCACCAATGTGGCGGCATTTCCCGATGCAGTTACCCAGCGCGGCGCCAAGCATTTGCGTGAGTTGGCGCATCTGGCGCGGGACGGGATTCGTGCGGTGCAGTTGTATTGCGTGAACCTCACCGGGATTGAAGCGGTGCGTCCTGCGGTGGAAATCGATTCGGCCTATGCAGAGGCGCTGCGCGAGGCGGTGGCCTGTGGCGTTGAAGTCCTGGCTTATGGCGTTCGGCTCAACCATGAAGAGATGGTGATCGACCGCCGACTGGACGTGTTGCTCAACGGCTAAACATCGATCCACAGGCCCTGTGCGTCTTCGCGGCAAGCAACAGCCGTCAACGCTTGCCCGGCGCAGGGCCCGGAAACGCATTCACCGTCCTCGATCAGAAACAGTGCGCCGTGGGTGGCACACTGGATCAGGCTGTTACTCGGGTCGAGAAACTGGTCGGGGTGCCATTCCAGGCCCACGCCGCGGTGCGGGCAGCGATTCAGGTAGACATACGCCTGACCGTTGCGGCGCACGGCAAACAGCTTTTTGCCGTCGATCTCAAACCCACGACTGCCGGCCTCGGGCAGATCATTGCCCGCGCACAGAAACTTCATGGCTATCCTCTTGTGTCTGCTCGTGTCCGGATATGTCCGAGCTTGACGTTTAAATGCAAACAATTATCAAATGGCGGCCTTCACCCGTGGGCGCCGGCCAGATGCCGAGGATACTTGGCCTGTGATCCTGACGCCCGGGAAACCTTGTTAATGGAAGCTGTGTATGCGCCTGAGTACCCGCGTTGCTGTGCTGTGTGTCGGACTTCTCGCCAGCCACCAGGCTACGGCAGCCGAATTGCCGCAACGCTGGGTCAGTGCCGGCGGTGCGCTGTCGGAGTGGGTCAGTGCGTTGGGCGGCGAGTCAAAACTGGTCGGCGTCGATACCACCAGCCAGCATCCCGACGCCTTGAAGGCGCTGCCGAGCATTGGTTATCAGCGCAGCCTTTCCGCCGAGGGTATTCTCAGCCTGCGCCCGGACATCCTCATCGGCACTGAAGAAATGGGCCCGCCGCCCGTGCTTGCTCAAGTCAAGGCAGCCAAGGTTCAGGTGGAGTTGTTCTCGGCCCAACCGGATCTGCCAACGCTGGAAAAAAACGTCACTCATCTTGGCCAGTTGCTCGGCGCTGAGGCGCAAGCGGCCCAACTGCTGCAACGTTATCAACAGCAACTCGACGCGCAGAAAACGCGGGTGACTGACGCGCAGTCCAAACACAAATCGCCGGGTGTTATTTTATTGCTGGGACACGCCGGGGGCAAACCGCTGATCGCCGGCAAGGACACCGCCGCCGACTGGCTGCTGCAACAGGCGGGCGGGCGTAACCTGGCGACGCACACCGGTTACAAACCATTCTCCGTGGAATCCCTCGCCAGCCTCGATCCTGAAGTGCTGGTATTCGCCGACCGGGCCTTGACCGGCGAGGCGGCCAAGGCTGCACTGTTCAAGGAAAACCCGATTCTCAATTCAAGCCGTGCGGCCAAGGCCGGGCGGGTGCTGGAGCTCGATCCGACTTTGTTGGTTGGCGGGCTCGGACCGCGATTGCCGGCGGCGTTGAAAACCCTGTCTGACGGTTTCTACCCGGCCAAGAGCGGCCAATGACCACATTGGTCAAACCCCGTGGCCTGTTCATTGGCCTGACGCTCCTGTGTTTGCTGGCGATCTGGTTATCGCTGGCGCTGGGGCCGGTCAGCTTGCCATTGCTCGATACGCTACGCGCGGCGTTGCGCCTGATCGGCGTGCCGCTGGCGCCGGAAGGCCTGGAGCAGGCTGAGCTGATCCTCGGGCAGATTCGTCTGCCGCGAACGTTGCTCGGGCTGGCGGTCGGCGGCGTGCTGGCCCTGTCGGGCGTGGCAATGCAGGGGCTTTTCCGTAATCCGCTGGCGGATCCGGGGCTGGTCGGGGTTTCCAGTGGCGCGGCGTTGGGCGCGGCCATAGCGATTGTCGGCGGCTCGTTTTTTGGCGGTTTGCCGGAGTGGTTCGGGCCTTATCTGTTGTCGGTGTGTGCGTTTCTCGGTGGGCTCGGGGTGACGGCGCTGGTGTATCGCCTTGGCCGGCGCAATGGGCAAACCCATGTCGCGACCATGTTGCTGGCGGGGATCGCACTGACCGCGCTGGCCAGTTCGGCGGTCGGCCTGTTCACCTATCTGGCGGACGACGCGACCCTGCGTACGCTGACGTTCTGGAACCTGGGCAGTCTCAATGGCGCCAGTTATGCGCGGTTGTGGCCGTTGCTGATTATCAGTGCCGGCGTTGCGCTGTGGTTGCCGCGTCGGGCGAAAGCGCTGAATGCCTTGCTGCTCGGTGAGTCGGAGGCCGGGCATCTGGGCATTGATGTCGAGCGGCTCAAGCGTGAGTTGGTGTTCTGTACCGCCTTGGGTGTCGGTGCGGCGGTGGCAGCGGCAGGGATGATCGGATTTGTCGGGCTGGTGGTGCCGCATCTGGTGCGTTTGCTCGCCGGTCCCGACCATCGCGTGTTGTTGCCGGCTTCGGTGCTGGCCGGGGCGAGCTTGTTATTGCTGGCCGACCTGGTAGCGCGTCTGGCGCTGGCTCCCGCGGAGTTGCCGATCGGTATCGTCACGGCGTTTATTGGCGCGCCGTTCTTCCTTTATCTGCTGCTGCGAGGGCGTGCCTGATGTTGCGTGCGCACAATCTGCATATCCGTCGTGGCCGCAAGACTGTGCTCAGCGACGTCACCCTGCAACTCGAATCCGGCGAAGTCCTCGGTGTGCTGGGCCCCAATGGCGCCGGTAAAAGCACCTTGCTCGGCGCTTTGTGCGGTGAGTTGCTGGCGAGTGAGGGCGAGGTCTCGCTTGATGGTCAGTCGCTGGCGCACTGGACGGGCACGCAACGCGCCCAGCGATTGGCCGTGTTACCGCAGGTTTCAACGCTGGATTTCGCCTTTCGCGTTGAAGAAGTGGTAGGCATGGGCCGCTTGCCTTATCAGAGCGGTCGGGTGCGTGATGACGAGATTGTCGCCGCAGCATTGGCGGCGGCGGATGCCGGGCATCTGAGCGGGCGCAGCTATCTGGCGCTGTCCGGCGGCGAACGCCAGCGCGTGCATCTGGCGCGGGTGCTGGCGCAACTCTGGCCGGGGCAGGCCGGGCAAACGCTGCTGCTGGATGAGCCGACCTCGATGCTTGATCCGCTGCATCAGCACACAACCTTGCAGGCCGTGCGCGAGTTTGCCGATCGCGGCGCGGCGGTGATGGTCATCCTGCATGATCTGAATCTGGCGGCGCGCTATTGTGATCGGGTGTTGCTGCTTGAGGGCGGGCGACCGGTAGCGCTGGATACACCGCAGCAGGTGTTGCAACCGGATACGCTCAAAGCCGTGTTCGGTCTTGAAGTATTGGTGCAGCCGCACCCGGAGCGTGGGCATCCGCTGATCATCGCCCGCTGATTTTCTCGTCGAGGTGATTGCATGCGTTGGCTGTGGTTATTGACGGTGTTGTGGCTTGCGGGGTGTCAGCATGTGGCCGTGCCGCCGCCGGTCAGTGGCGAAATTCGTGATCTGCACAGCGGTGAGGTGCTGACGGCGCAACAACTGTTGGCGCGCCTTGCTGAAACGCAGCGAGTCATCATAGGCGAGCAGCATGACAACGCCGATCACCACGCCACGCAGTTATGGCTTTTGCAGTCTCTCGGTGAGCGGCGAGCGCAGGGCAGTCTGTTACTGGAAATGCTCACGCCGGATCAGCAGCCGAAGATTGATGCGCTACGCCGCTCGGCTTCTCCGCCCGCCGACCTCCCCGGTGCGCTGGCCTGGGAGGACGGTTGGGACTGGAATCTCTATGGGCCGATCGTTCGCGTCGCCCTCGCTCAGCCTTATCCGCTGCTGGCAGCCAATCTGGATAACAGCGAAATCCGCGCCTTCTATCGCAGTCCGCCGGTCTTGAATGGCCCGCGCAGCACTGCTGAATCGGTGAAAACCGTTTTGCTGGGGCAGATCAGTGATTCCCATTGTGGCCTGCTGCCGGAATCGCAGATGCCAGCGATGTTGGCGGTTCAGCAACAGCGTGATCGGCGCATGGCCGAACGTCTGTTGGCAGCCCCCACACCCTCGTTGTTGCTGGCCGGTGCATGGCATGCGCGCAAGGATGTTGGAGTGCCGCTGCATGCAGTGGATTTGGGCGCGACTCAGTCCCCCACAGTGTTGATGCTGGCAGAGCTGGGCGATGAGGTCAGTACGGCGATGGCCGACTACGCCTGGTACACACCTGCCAAGCCGAAACAGGATTATTGCGAGCAGATGCGCAAACAGTTCGGCCAATGACTTTTCCACAGGCAAAAAAAGACCCGGTAAAAACCGGGTCAAATAACCGTGATTAGCCTGATGAGGAGATAATCTGAGAGTCCGAACCAAGGGCTTTTCAGAATATCGACTGATCTCGCGACCAGTTGTGATAATCATAGCGATTCTCATTACCGAGTCAACCACTGTTTTTTCATTTGCTTGAATTAATCGCCAATATGGCGGGAATGCCCCGGAAAACGGGGACTTAACGCTGACCTTTGGCCGCAGTCAGTTGGGTGATCTGACCGTTGAGCTGGCTAATGCGCCGCGCCATGCTCTCGATCAGGCTGTGGGCGATCTTCGGATTGCTGCGGGTCATGCTCAAAAACTGATCACCTGGAATCAGCATCACCGTGCTCGCTTCACGGGCAATCACCGTGGCATTGCGTGGCTCGCCGGTGAACACCGCCATGGCGCCGAAAATCTCATCCTTGGGCACTTCACCGACCTTGTGCCCATCGACAAAGGCTTCGGCATGCCCATCGATGATCACAAATACGTGATCGGCGGCATCGCCTTGCTGAATCAGCACCTCACCCGCTTCAACCCGTTTGAAACCGTTGGTACTGCGAAACTCTCGCGGTTTAAGTTCGGCCACAGCGTGGACGAGAATCGCCATTTGTCCGAGCAGATACTCGACAAATTGATCCGCACGATGGGTGTCGGCAAACAAATGCTGGAACACGTCACTGCGACGATAGGGCTGCAGGCGTAGCGGCCCGTCACTGCACAAACGGCAATCGGTCCAGGCGTCGCCCCGCTGAAGGCCGATCAAATCGCCTTCCTGCCAATAAAACAGTGGCCGTGCGCCGATGTAGCCGCTGATCACGCCTTCGGTCAGCAGAAACACCTGATCGGCAGGCAACGGCGCCAGCAAGTCATCAGTTATTTCCAGCTCAAGCGCCGGCCCGCACTGTGCAAGCCCTTCCAGCCATTGCGCAGGCAAGTTCTGCAAACGGTTGATCAGTGCGTCGGCAAAAGCCGATTGTTCCCCAAGCAGGTACATGGCGGTCAGTGCCCGTTCAATTCTTGTGACGTGAGGAAATAGCGTCGAGTTGTTTGTTCAAGGCGTCCTTGCGCTCTGCAGGGATGTCATTCCAATGCACATCCATCAACGCGCCTTCGATCGCATATAACAACACCTTTGATGCACGAAACCCGCGGGTACGCACGGCCCTGTAGGCGTCGACCGCACCCAGGCGACGCAAGTCGGAGGCGCTGTGGATGCCCACGGCATGCAGCCATTGCGCCGACGTCTTGCCAAGATTCTTCAGGTGTTGCAGTTCATCATTCATCAAGCCTCCTTGCGACGGCCGAATGGTGCGTGGGCGAGCTTCTCAGGAGTGTAGCCATCAGTAGGAAAAGCGTGGTTGTTTGGTCGGATTCAACGCAAACGCTTCTAAGAAACGACAACCGGAGGGGGTGAAAGACCTGCGAACGCAGAAAGAAGGGGGCAAACAAATATCAAATGTGGGAGCGAGCCTGCTCGCGAAAGCGGTCTTACTTTCACGATCAGGGTAACTGACACTCCGTCTTCGCGAGCAGGCTCGCTCCCACAGGGTGGGGTGTGGTGTCAGAGATATCAGCGAGTGCGATAACGCAGACGCGTTCCGAAATTCATCGACATCAAAATCTCGTCAGCGCTGAGCTCTGGCGGGAAGTAAGCCCCCGAAATCTGCGCATGGGCGAGGCTTGCGCCCTCCAGCGATGCGTTACGGAAGTCGATGCCACGCAAATCGGCAGAACGGAAGTACGCGTCCCGGAAATCCACGCCATCGGCATTCAGTTCACGCAGGTCGAGGCCACGGAAGTCGCCACCGACCATATCGATCGGGCCATCCTGCGGGCGTTCCTTGTTGAAACCTGTGATGTCATCTTTGTGCAGCAGGGCATACAGCGGGGAATCGAGAAGTTTCGGCTGGCTCATGTCATATCACCGTTGGTTTTATGACGCCAGTATAGTGCCACTATTTGGCGGCCGTGAAGCAAGCGAGGGCTTCACGGCCGAAATAGTTTCTTACAGGCCTGGCAGGCGTTGGCGGATCTGCGCCACGACAGTGTCCAGCGTGCCGGATTCATTGGTCTGCACGCGTTTGCTGCGCAGAATCTCCTCCGGCGTCAGCGCTTCGCGATTGGCCTGTTGCGCTTCAATCACAGCCAACGTAGCGTCGGACGGATCCTGTTTGTCGGCCTGACGAATCGCCAGCCAGCTCTCGATCACCGCTTGCGGAGCATTGCAGTCGAGGATCAGGAACGGCGTACCCGTGGCTTCAGCGATTTTTGCCGCGCTGTCGCGTTGTTCACGCTTCAGATAGGTCGCATCAATGACCACCGGGAAACCGGCGTGCAGGATGACTTCAGCGATTTCATGCAGGCGCGCGTAGGTCTTGGTGCTGGCGTCGGCGCTATAAATGCCGGCCTGCACATCATTGGCGACGGTTTGCTCGCCGAACAGACGCTTGCGTTCAACGTCCGAGCGCAGACGAATCGCGCCCAGTGCTTCGACCAGACGCATGGCCACGTGGCTCTTGCCGACAGCGGAAACGCCGTGGGTGATGGCCATGAAGCGCGAAGGAATGGTGCTGTAGCTTTCCGCCAGGTTGGCGTAGTTGCGGTACTGGCGCAGGGTGGTGGCGCGTTGCACCGGAGTCGCGTCTGCCGGCATGCTGAACAGTGCAACCTTGGCACGAACCAGGGCGCGATAGGCTTTATAGAAGTTCAGCACTTCCAGGCCTTGATAGTCGCCGGTCAACTCCAGGTATTGGCTGACGAAGCGACGAGCGAGCGATTTCAGACCGCGGTCTTCAAGGTCCATCGCCAGGAAGCCAGTGTCGGCCCAGACGTCGGTGAAGCGGAACGGTTCGTTGAATTCGATGCAGTCGAAAATCACCACTTTGCCGTCGATGACGGTGGCGTTGCCCAGGTGGATGTCACCGTGGCATTCGCGGGTAAAACCTTCGGCCTTGCGCTGAGCGAACAGCGGCTTTAGGCGCTCGAAGCTGCTTTCGGCCCAGGCTTTCAGAGCCTCGAGTTGCAGCAGATCGTTTTTGTCGCTGAGGAACGGCAGGATCTGTTCGAAGTTTTGCGACACCGGTGCCATCACGCTGTCCGGGGTGCCAGCGTCGTGCTCGGCTGGGACTTTCGGCGCGGTGAGGTGGAACTTGGCGATCTGTTCAGCCATTTCGTCGATATGCTGAGTGGTCAGCTCGCCGTTGGCTTGCAGGGTGCTGAGCAAACCGGTCTGTGGGAACTGACGCATTTTCAGCACGTATTCGATGGCCGGGCCATCGCCGCCCAGTTGCGGTGCCTCGACGCTACCGGTGACCGGCAACACTTCCAGATACAAATCTTCGGTCAGGCGCTGGTTCAAACGCAGCTCTTCACCGCAGAAATGCTCGCGTTGTTCGAGATGGGTGAAGTCGAGGAAGCCGAAATTAACCGGCTTCTTCACTTTGTAAGCGAAGGGCCCGGTGAGGATCACCCAGGAGATATGGGTTTCGATGACCTGAAACCCTTCAACAGGGTGCGGGTAGAGGGCCGGGTTTTGCAGGGCAACGATCAGTGATTGGCTCACGGGCGATCCTTCAGAGACTGGGGGGAAATCGAGGTCGCCATTATGGCCGCTCGCCAGCGCTACGCAAACCTCGGAGCGCTCCTGTTGAGTATGAATAAAGTGCGTATAATCCGCCGCCATGACTCGAACTCGATCCCCCCGTACCAAGAAAAAACCACCTGCCAAGGGCCTGCGCCCGTGGTTGGGCTGGGCCATTAAACTCAGCCTGGTCGGCCTTGTGGTGCTGGCCGGCTTCGCCGTTTACCTCGATGCCGTGGTGCAGGAGAAGTTCTCCGGCAAGCGCTGGACCATCCCGGCCAAGGTATACGCGCGCCCGCTCGAGCTGTTCGTCGGACAAAAGCTCAGCAAGGACGATTTTCTCACCGAACTCGACGCCCTCGGCTATCGCCGCGAAGCCGTGAGCAACGGCCCGGGTGCCGCAGCGGTCAGCGGCAATACCGTCGATCTGAATACCCGTGGCTTCCAGTTCTATGAAGGCCTGGAGAAACCGCAACCGGTGCGCGTGCGCTTCTCGGGCGATTACGTCGCCGAGTTGTCGGCCACCAACGGCTCGAAACTGTCGGTGGTTCGACTTGAACCGCTGATGATCGGCGGGATTTATCCGAAGAATCTCGAAGACCGCATTCTGATCAAGCTCGATCAGGTGCCTCCATACCTGCTGGAAACTCTGGTCGCTGTCGAAGACCGCGATTTCTATAGCCATTGGGGCGTGTCGCCGAAGTCGATTGCCCGCGCCATCTGGGTCAATACTTCGGGCGGCAAGATGACTCAGGGCGGCAGTACGCTGACTCAGCAGTTAGTGAAAAACTTCTACCTGACCAATGAACGTAGCCTGACCCGCAAGCTCACCGAAGCGATGATGGCGCTGTTGCTGGAGCTGCATTACGACAAGAAAGAAATTCTTGAGGCCTACCTCAACGAAGTCTTCGTCGGTCAGGACGGTCAGCGCGCGGTGCACGGTTTCGGTCTGGCCAGTCAGTTCTTCTTCGGCCAGCCTCTGTCCGAACTGAAGTTGCATCAGGTCGCGATGCTGGTGGGCATGGTCAAAGGCCCGTCCTATTACAACCCGCGTCGCAACCCCGAGCGTGCACTTGAGCGTCGTAATCTGGTGCTCGACGTGCTTGAGCAACAAGGCGTGGCAACCGCGGAGCAGGTTGAAGCGGCGAAGAAAATGCCATTGGGCGTGACCACTCGCGGCAAACTGGCCGACAGCTCCTTCCCGGGCTTTATCGATCTGGTCAAACGCCAGTTGCGCGAAGACTATCGCGACGAAGACTTGACCGAAGAAGGTCTGCGGATCTTCACCAGTTTCGACCCGATCCTGCAGATGAAAGCCGAAGCGTCGGTCAACGACACCTTTAAACGTCTGTCCGGGCGCAAAGGCTCCGATGACGTTGAAGCGGCGATGGTCGTGACCAATCCGGAAACCGGCGAAGTCCAGGCGATGATCGGCAGCCGACAGGCGAGTTATGCCGGTTTCAACCGCGCGCTGGATGCGGTGCGGCCGATCGGCTCGTTGATCAAGCCAGCGGTGTATCTCACTGCGCTGGAAAAACCGAGCCAATACACCCTGACCAGTTGGTTGTCGGATGATCCGTTGTCGGTCAAAGGTGCGAACGGTCAGGTGTGGAAACCACAGAACTATGATCGTCGTTCCCACGGCACAGTCTTCCTCTATCAAGGCCTGGCGCATTCCTACAACCTGTCGACCTCGCGTCTGGGTCTTGAGGTGGGCGTACCGAATGTCCTCAAGACGCTCGGGCGTCTGGGCGTGACCCGTGAATTTCCGGCATTTCCGTCGATGTTGCTGGGTGCCGGCGGCATGACCCCGATCGAAGTGGCGACCATGTACCAGACCCTCGCCAACGGTGGTTTCAATACGCCGATGCGCGGGATTCGCAGCGTACTGACCGCCGAAGGTGAGCCGCTCAAACGGTATCCGTTCCAGATCGAGCAACGTTTCGATCCGGCGTCCATCTACCTGATCCAGAACGCCATGCAGCGCGTGATGCGCGAAGGTACCGGCAGTTCGGTTTATAACGTGCTGCCGAAAACCCTGACGCTGGCCGGCAAGACCGGTACCAGTAACGACTCGCGTGACAGCTGGTTCGCCGGTTTCAGTCAGGACTTGCTGGCGGTGGTCTGGCTGGGTCGCGATGACAACGGCAAGACACCGTTCACCGGGGCCACCGGTGCGTTGCAGGTCTGGACCAGTTTCATGCGCAAGGCCGATCCGCTGCCGCTGGACATGCCGCAGCCGGACAACGTCGTGCAGGCGTGGGTTGATTCGCGTACCGGGCAAGGCTCTGATGCCAACTGCCCGGGGGCGGTGCAGATGCCGTATATTCGCGGCAGCGAACCACCACCCGGCGCTGCATGTGCAAGCGAAACGCCTGCGTCTGGCGAGTCGGTGATGGATTGGGTCAAGGGCTGGATGAATTAAGCAAAGAGGGTTTCAAGTGAACAAGTGGTTGATTCCAGCGGTGACCGCCGTGGCTTTGCTCAGCGGCTGCTCTACCGTACAGCGTGGTTCGATCCCGGTAGTCGATTCGGGCACGGCCGTGTCCAACAGTGAACGTATTTCCGCCAATGGCGGCTTCCGCCAAACCACGGTCAAGCGTCCTGTGCAGGCTCAGACTCAAGCCATTCCACAAGGCGACACGGGTGTCGTGGTGATGGTGCCGGGTGGCGGTGCGACAACATCGGCACCGATCAGCGCTGCGCCGATCGTTCCGGGCCCGGCGTCCGGCGGTATTACGTCGGGGCCGTACAACCCGTCGTCGGTTCAGTCGGCACCGGTCAATTCCGGCAGCTACAGCATGCCTTCGACGCCAAGCGGCATTCCTTCGGCCAGCAGTGGCGGCGGTCTGTCGGCAGACGAGCAACTGGATGGTCCGGTACTCGCCTTGCTGACCACCGCCCAACAGCAACAGGCCGGTGGCGATCTCAATGGTGCGTCTTCCAGCCTGGAGCGTGCGCAGCGTGTTGCCCCGCGTGAGCCGCAAGTGCTTTATCGCCTGGCGCAGGTGCGTATGGCCCAAGGCGATGCGCCGCAAGCCGAACAGTTCGCCCGTCGTGCCCTGACCATGGCCAACGGTCGTCCAGACCTGCAAGCCAACCTGTGGGACATCATCGCCCAATCCCGTGAGAAACAGGGTGATTCCGCTGGCGCTGCTCAGGCCCGTCAGAAGGCCAAGGTTTCGCTGTGATGGATGTTCGGTTCCCGAAAATCGCCGATCAGTTGCTGCTGATCGAACGTGAGCTGCGTACGCAGGGATGGTGGGATGAAGTCTCGCCGTCTGTTGAGGCTTTGAGCAGTGTCGAGCCGTTTTCGGTCGACACGCTCGATTTCGAGCAGTGGCTGCAATGGATCTTCCTGCCGCGGATGAAGATGATCCTCGAGCAGGATCTGCCGCTGCCGAACGCCTCGGGCATTCAGGAAATGGCGGAAATGGTCTTCGCCCAGCGCAATTTGCAGGGCAAGGATCGGCAACTGCAGGTCCTGCTCAAAGAGTTCGACCTGCTGATTACCGCTTCGCGCTAGCGCCGATCCCATGCAGGAGCTGGCGCAGGCTGCGATCTTTTGATCTTGTTCTTGAAAGCAAAGATCAAGAGAACGCAGCCTGCGGCAGGTCCTACAGGTATCTATTCACAATTCTGTGCTATCTGCTTCTGCGCTTCGACGATGCGCTCTTGTCGTTGTGCATCGTCTAGCCGACGCGTTTCTCCCTCCACTTCCTCACGCAAACGCGGATTGTTCTGCAATTGCGCCAGGTTCGTGCGTGCCTGCTCGCAAAACGCCTTGAGTTGCGCTTGTTGATCGGCGACTTGTTTCTTGATCTTGCTATCGATGGCCTTCTGATCCCCCAGTACACCACTGCCCGGCGTAACCGCAGGTTTCGGCGCAGGCGAGGAGGGGGGCTGCACGATGGTGGACGGCTGGCCCTGTGGTGGCTGCGCGTCGAAGTGTGTGACACCTTGGGCGTCGACCCATTTGTAGATTTGAGCGGCCATGCACCACGGGCTGAGGCCGATCAGCAGGGTTAACAGAAGCATTCGCATGCTGATTCCTTGGCAAAATTGCGCAATTGACGCTAACAGAGTAGCTGTTTTCAGGTTTTTTCTTGCGTTCTCATGTGCTTACCCACAATTAACCACATAGACGACTTGACTTGGAGAGGGCGAAACAGAAGAATCCAAAGTCCGCTGTAGAGGGACTGCCAGAAGCAGACCCACTCGGTAGATCATGAGGCGCACATCCGCGCCGACCTGTTACACCCGCAACGCGTTACCTCGCGCTGGGTGGGAAAGGCCCGCAACACTTGGGACGATCCCAATACTTGCTCAGTCAGTGCTGACGTAGTCGGCGACCACCGTCGCTCATGCTCTGCCGAGAAGTAAACCTATTAAGACCCGTCCCATTTTTCGTGGGCGGTATTCTGGCGTTTTAGAGGTGAACAACGTGGAGCTTTTATCTGGCGGTGAGATGCTCGTCCGCTTCTTGCGTGACGAAGGCGTCAAATATATCTACGGGTACCCGGGTGGTGCTCTCCTGCATGTTTACGATGCCCTGTTCAAAGAACCGGAAGTGACCCACATCCTGGTTCGTCACGAACAAGCGGCGACCCATATGGCTGACGGCTACGCCCGTGCCACCGGTAAAGCCGGCGTGGTATTGGTGACTTCCGGTCCAGGCGCCACAAACGCCATCACCGGTATCGCCACGGCCTATATGGATTCGATTCCAATGGTGATCATTTCCGGTCAGGTGCCAAGCACCATGGTCGGCACCGATGCGTTCCAGGAAACCGACATGATCGGTATCTCCCGGCCGATCGTGAAGCATAGCTTCATGATCAAGCACGCTTCGGAAATCCCGGAAGTCATGAAGAAGGCCTTCTACCTGGCGCAATCCGGTCGTCCGGGCCCGGTCGTGGTCGATATCCCGAAAGACATGACCAACCCGGCCGAGAAGTTCGAATACATCTTCCCGAAGAAAGCCAAGCTGCGTTCCTACAGCCCCGCCGTTCGCGGTCACTCCGGGCAAATCCGCAAGGCGGCAGAAATGCTCCTGGCGGCCAAGCGCCCTGTGTTGTACTCCGGCGGCGGCGTGATTCTGGGCAACGGTTCCGCACCGCTGACTGAACTGGCGAAAATGCTCAATCTGCCCGTGACCAATACGTTGATGGGCCTGGGCGGTTTCCCGGGTACTGATCGTCAGTTCATCGGCATGCTCGGCATGCACGGCAGCTACACCGCCAACCTGGCGATGCACCACGCTGACGTGATCCTGGCGGTCGGTGCGCGTTTCGACGATCGCGTGATCAACGGCCCGGCAAAGTTCTGCCCGAACGCCAAGATCATTCACATCGACATCGACCCGGCTTCGATCTCCAAGACCATCAAGGCTGACGTGCCAATCGTTGGCCCTGTCGAGAGCGTCCTGACCGAAATGGTCGCGATCCTCAAGGAAATCGGCGAGACCCCCAACAAGGAGTCCGTGGCCAGTTGGTGGAAGCAGGTTGATGAGTGGCGCGGTGATCGCGGCCTGTTCCCTTACGACAAGGGCGACGGCAGCAAGATCAAGCCGCAGACCGTGATCGAAACCCTGTGCGAAGTGACTAAGGGCGATGCCTTTATCACCTCCGACGTGGGTCAGCACCAAATGTTCGCTGCGCAGTACTACACGTTCAACAAGCCTAACCGCTGGATAAACTCCGGTGGCCTGGGCACCATGGGCTTCGGTTTCCCGGCGGCCATGGGTATCAAGTTGAGCTTCCCGGATGACGACGTTGCCTGCGTCACCGGTGAAGGCAGTATCCAGATGAACATCCAGGAACTGTCGACCTGCCTGCAATATGGCTTGCCAGTGAAAATCGTCATCCTGAACAACGGTGTTCTGGGGATGGTGCGTCAATGGCAGGACATGAGCTACGGCAGCCGTCACTCGCACTCGTACATGGAATCGCTGCCTGACTTCGTCAAGTTGGCTGAAGCCTATGGCCACGTTGGCGTGCGCATCACCGATTCGAAAGATTTGAAGTCGAAGATGGAGGAAGCGTTCGCCATGAAGGATCGCCTGGTCGTGATCGATATTTCGGTCGACACCAGCGAGCACGTCTACCCGATGCAGATCAAAGACGGCTCGATGCGCGATATGTGGCTGAGCAAGACGGAGCGTACTTAATCATGCGGCACATTATTTCCTTGCTTCTGGAAAACGAACCCGGCGCTTTGTCTCGCGTAGTCGGCCTGTTCTCGCAGCGCAACTACAACATCGAAAGCCTGACCGTGGCCCCGACCGAAGACCCGACCCTGTCGCGTCTGACGCTGACCACCGTTGGCCACGATGAAGTCATCGAGCAGATCACCAAAAACTTGAACAAGCTGATCGAAGTGGTCAAGCTGGTGGACCTCTCGGAAAGTGCTCACATCGAGCGCGAACTGATGCTGGTCAAGGTCAAGGCCACTGGCGCGCAGCGCGCTGAGATCAAACGCACTACCGATATTTACCGTGGACAGATCGTCGATGTCAGCGCCAGCGTGTATACCGTTCAATTGACCGGTACCAGCGACAAGCTCGACAGCTTCATTCAGTCCATCGGCACCGCATCGATTCTGGAAACCGTCCGTAGCGGCGTGACCGGCATTGCCCGCGGCGACAAAGTACTCAGCATCTAAACCAATTAGCGAATGGCCTGAACGGCCTGGATATATAGGGGAAATTCATGAAAGTTTTCTACGATAAAGACTGCGACCTGTCGATCATCCAGGGCAAGAAAGTTGCCATCATCGGTTATGGTTCCCAGGGCCACGCCCAGGCGTGCAACTTGAAAGACTCCGGTGTCGACGTTACCGTTGGTCTGCGTAAAGGTTCGGCCACCGTTGCCAAAGCCGAAGCTCACGGCCTGAAAGTGACCGACGTTGCTTCCGCGGTTGCTGCGGCCGACCTGGTCATGATCCTGACCCCGGACGAGTTCCAGTCCTCGCTGTACAAGAACGAAATCGAGCCGAACATCAAGAAAGGCGCCACCCTGGCCTTCTCCCACGGCTTCGCGATCCACTACAACCAGGTTGTTCCGCGCGCTGACCTCGACGTGATCATGATCGCGCCGAAAGCCCCGGGCCACACCGTGCGTTCCGAGTTCGTGAAGGGTGGCGGTATCCCCGACCTGATCGCGATCTACCAGGACGCATCGGGCAACGCCAAAAACGTTGCACTGTCCTATGCTGCCGGTGTTGGCGGCGGTCGTACCGGCATCATCGAAACCACCTTCAAGGACGAGACTGAAACCGACCTGTTCGGCGAACAAGCCGTTCTGTGCGGCGGTACCGTTGAGCTGGTCAAAGCCGGGTTCGAAACCTTGGTTGAAGCTGGCTACGCGCCGGAAATGGCCTACTTCGAGTGCCTGCACGAACTGAAGCTGATCGTTGACCTCATGTACGAAGGCGGTATCGCCAACATGAACTACTCGATCTCCAACAACGCTGAATACGGCGAGTACGTGACCGGTCCTGAAGTGATCAACGCCGAATCCCGTCAGGCCATGCGCAACGCCCTGAAACGTATTCAGGACGGCGAATACGCCAAAATGTTCATCAGCGAAGGCGCAACCGGCTACCCTTCGATGACCGCCAAGCGTCGTAACAACGCCGCTCACGGTATCGAAATCATCGGCGAGCAACTGCGCTCCATGATGCCGTGGATCGGTGCCAACAAGATCGTCGACAAAGCCAAAAACTAAGTCGTCCCTTGTACGAAAAACGCGGCCTCGGCCGCGTTTTTTCGTTTGCGTCGGTGGTTCTGGTATAAAGCTGCATCGTTTGTGGCCGAACTGTCGTCCTCAAGCATCTGTCGAAATTTCTTCAAACCGTTGCAAGGTAATGTCCATGAGCGAACGTCCCGAAGAGCCGAGCAAGGCTTCTGACGCCGAAAGCCTGCTGCCCATCGATGAACACATCGAAGAAGGGCACGACGCAGAAGGTCGTAAAGTCCGGCATCGTGGTATCTATCTGCTGCCGAATCTGTTCACCACTGCGAACCTGTTCGCAGGGTTCTATTCCATCATCAACTCGATGAGCGCCCAGGCTGCGTTGAGCGCCGGGGACTCGGCGAACGCGAGCAAGTATTTCGCCTTCGCCGCGATCGCGATTTTCGTCGCCATGGTGCTCGACGGTCTCGACGGTCGAGTGGCGCGCATGACCAATACGCAAAGTGCGTTCGGCGCCGAGTATGACTCGCTGTCCGACATGGTCGCCTTTGGTGTCGCCCCGGCGTTACTGGCCTTCGGTTGGGCACTGGGTGACATGGGCAAGGTCGGCTGGATGGTCGCCTTCATCTATGTGGCGGGTGCGGCGTTGCGTCTGGCGCGCTTCAACACTCAGGTTGGCACTGCGGACAAGCGCTATTTCATCGGTCTGGCCAGTCCGGCGGCTGCTGGTGTGGTGGCAGGGATTGTCTGGGCATTCAGCGATTACGGCATTCAGGGTTCGAAGATGTCGTTCCTGGTCGCGTTGATGGTGGCGGCCGCCGGCATGCTGATGGTCAGCAACATCAAGTACAACAGCTTTAAGGAGCTGGACCTGAAGGGCCGCGTACCGTTCGTGGCGATCCTTGCGGTGGTGCTGGTGTTCGCCGTGGTCTTCAGCGATCCGCCGCGCATTCTGCTGCTGGTGTTCCTCGCCTACGCCGCTTCTGGCCCTGTGCAGTACCTGTTGCATCTTCGTCGGCACAAAAAAGCCGAGTGATGTAATTTCCCGCATACTCCGCAGTCTATGGGTGCATCTGTCCTCCAAAGCTGCGGAGTTGCCATGTTGATCAAAGTCCCCAAAGCGTCCGATTGCCACGAGTCGGATGTCACGCCTGAAGCCATTTATCTCTCTCGCCGCCAATTATTGGGGGCCACTGCTGCCGGTATCGCCGTCAGCAGCCTGCCGCGCTGGGCCAATGCCGACGATGCGGCGCGGTATGCCGATGTCGAGCCGGGCAAGGCGCCTGCATGGTTCACCGAAAAGCTGCCCTCTACTAAATGGGGAGCAGTCAACGTCAAGGATGAGGCGATCACACCTTATAAAGACGCCACCCACTACAACAACTTCTATGAGTTCGGAACCGACAAGGGTGATCCGGCGGCGAATGCTGGCTCGCTGAAAACCGAACCCTGGAGTGTGGTGGTAGATGGGGAGGTGGGTAAGCCAGGGCGGTATGCGCTGGAAGACTTCATGAAACCGTATCAGTTGGAGGAGCGCATCTACCGCCTGCGCTGTGTTGAAGCGTGGTCGATGGTTATTCCGTGGATCGGCTTTCCTATTTCGGCGCTGCTCAAACAGGTCGAGCCGACCTCCAAAGCCAAGTACATCCGTTTCGAGACACTGCAGGATCCCAAAAGCATGCCGGGGCAGCGCTCTGGCTTTGCCTTGATCGAGTGGCCTTATGTAGAAGGCTTGCGCCTGGATGAGGCGATGAATCCTTTGGCGATTCTGGCGGTGGGCATGTATGGCCGCGAATTGCCTAATCAGAACGGCGCGCCGCTGCGTTTGGTGGTGCCATGGAAATATGGCTTCAAGAGCGTCAAATCCATCGTACGGATTAGTCTGGTCAGCGAGCAGCCGAAGACGACATGGCAGAGTATTGCGGCGGATGAATACGGGTTTTATGCGAACGTGAACCCTACGGTTGATCACCCGCGTTGGACGCAAGCACGGGAGCGCCGGTTACCGAACAGTCTGTTCAAGCCGAATGTGCGCGATACCCAGATGTTCAATGGCTACGCAGATGAAGTCGCTTCTTTATATACAGGGCTCGATCTGCGGAAGAACTACTGATGCGATATCCGTTATGGCGTGTAGGCGTTTTTATAGCGGCGGCGATTTGGCCGTTGCTTTGGTTTTATCAGGCTTTTGCCGAGTTGCTCGGCCCGGATCCGGGCAAGGTGCTGGTTGATCGGTTGGGACTCGGTACGTTGGTGCTGTTGCTGATCACGTTGAGCATGACCCCTCTACAGAAGCTGACCGGTTGGGCGGGGTGGATAGCAGTCCGTCGGCAGTTGGGACTTTGGTGTTTTGCCTATGTGGTTGTACATCTATGTAGCTACATGGCATTTATTCTGGGGTTCGATTGGTCCCAACTAGGGGTAGAGCTGCGTAAGCGGCCGTACATTATTGTCGGAGCGCTGGGTTTCCTAGGGTTGTTGGCATTGGCGGTGACGTCCAATCGCTACAGTCAGCGCCGGTTGGGTGTTCGCTGGAAGAAGTTACATCGGCTGGTGTACGTGATTTTGGGGCTGGGATTGCTGCATATGCTGTGGATCGTTCGGGCTGATCTCAAGGAATGGGCGATCTATGCCTTTATAGGCGGTCTGCTTCTGTTGCTGCGTATTCCTCCTGTTGCTCGTCGAATCCCGCGTTTATTGGCTAAAAAACAGATTCTGCAAGAAAAGCGAAATTAACGGTTGACGGCAGATTCTGGAAGTCTATAATTCGCCCCACTTCCGGCGCAGTCGAAACGGAAAACTCCTTGAGATTCAATGAGTTATACGGTTTTCGATAGCGGATTGCTTCAGTTCATCGAAGCCTGGAAGGAGTTGAAAGAGCGATAATGTTTGGCTCTTTTAACGGTTCGATCTTCTCGGTCGAAAGCGGAGAAAAAGAGGTGTTGACAGCAGCGTGTAACGCTGTAGAATTCGCCTCCCGCTAACGAGAGATCGGAAGCGCAAGTGGTTGAAGTTGTTGAAGAATTCTTCGAAAACTTCTGAAAATAATCACTTGACAGCAAATGAGGCTGCTGTAGAATGCGCGCCTCGGTTGAGACGAAAGATCTTAACCAACCGCTCTTTAACAACTGAATCAAGCAATTCGTGTGGGTGCTTGTGGAGTCAGACTGATGGTCAACAAGATTATCAGCATCACAAGTTACTCCGCGAGAAATCAAAGATGTAACCAACGATTGCTGAGCCAAGTTTAGGGTTTCTTAAAAACCCAAAGATGTTTGAACTGAAGAGTTTGATCATGGCTCAGATTGAACGCTGGCGGCAGGCCTAACACATGCAAGTCGAGCGGATGAAAGGAGCTTGCTCCTGGATTCAGCGGCGGACGGGTGAGTAATGCCTAGGAATCTGCCTGGTAGTGGGGGACAACGTTTCGAAAGGAACGCTAATACCGCATACGTCCTACGGGAGAAAGCAGGGGACCTTCGGGCCTTGCGCTATCAGATGAGCCTAGGTCGGATTAGCTAGTTGGTGAGGTAATGGCTCACCAAGGCGACGATCCGTAACTGGTCTGAGAGGATGATCAGTCACACTGGAACTGAGACACGGTCCAGACTCCTACGGGAGGCAGCAGTGGGGAATATTGGACAATGGGCGAAAGCCTGATCCAGCCATGCCGCGTGTGTGAAGAAGGTCTTCGGATTGTAAAGCACTTTAAGTTGGGAGGAAGGGCAGTAAATTAATACTTTGCTGTTTTGACGTTACCGACAGAATAAGCACCGGCTAACTCTGTGCCAGCAGCCGCGGTAATACAGAGGGTGCAAGCGTTAATCGGAATTACTGGGCGTAAAGCGCGCGTAGGTGGTTTGTTAAGTTGGATGTGAAATCCCCGGGCTCAACCTGGGAACTGCATTCAAAACTGACAAGCTAGAGTATGGTAGAGGGTGGTGGAATTTCCTGTGTAGCGGTGAAATGCGTAGATATAGGAAGGAACACCAGTGGCGAAGGCGACCACCTGGACTGATACTGACACTGAGGTGCGAAAGCGTGGGGAGCAAACAGGATTAGATACCCTGGTAGTCCACGCCGTAAACGATGTCAACTAGCCGTTGGGAGCCTTGAGCTCTTAGTGGCGCAGCTAACGCATTAAGTTGACCGCCTGGGGAGTACGGCCGCAAGGTTAAAACTCAAATGAATTGACGGGGGCCCGCACAAGCGGTGGAGCATGTGGTTTAATTCGAAGCAACGCGAAGAACCTTACCAGGCCTTGACATCCAATGAACTTTCCAGAGATGGATTGGTGCCTTCGGGAACATTGAGACAGGTGCTGCATGGCTGTCGTCAGCTCGTGTCGTGAGATGTTGGGTTAAGTCCCGTAACGAGCGCAACCCTTGTCCTTAGTTACCAGCACGTTATGGTGGGCACTCTAAGGAGACTGCCGGTGACAAACCGGAGGAAGGTGGGGATGACGTCAAGTCATCATGGCCCTTACGGCCTGGGCTACACACGTGCTACAATGGTCGGTACAAAGGGTTGCCAAGCCGCGAGGTGGAGCTAATCCCATAAAACCGATCGTAGTCCGGATCGCAGTCTGCAACTCGACTGCGTGAAGTCGGAATCGCTAGTAATCGCGAATCAGAATGTCGCGGTGAATACGTTCCCGGGCCTTGTACACACCGCCCGTCACACCATGGGAGTGGGTTGCACCAGAAGTAGCTAGTCTAACCTTCGGGAGGACGGTTACCACGGTGTGATTCATGACTGGGGTGAAGTCGTAACAAGGTAGCCGTAGGGGAACCTGCGGCTGGATCACCTCCTTAATCGACGACATCAGCTGCTGCATGAGCTCCCACACGAATTGCTTGATTCATTGAAGAAGACGAAAGAAGCAGCCTGTATCGGTTTGTAGCTGAGTTGGTTAGAGCGTACCCCATGCTTTGTGGTTAAGAGCAGGGTGAGGTCGGCCTTAGTAGCTCGAAATTGGGTCTGTAGCTCAGTTGGTTAGAGCGCACCCCTGATAAGGGTGAGGTCGGCAGTTCGAATCTGCCCAGACCCACCAATTTTGTGTGGGAAACGCCTGTAGAAATACGGGGCCATAGCTCAGCTGGGAGAGCGCCTGCCTTGCACGCAGGAGGTCAGCGGTTCGATCCCGCTTGGCTCCACCACTACTGCTTCTGAAGTATAAAGCTTAGAAATGAGCATTCCATCGATTCGATGGTGAATGTTGATTTCTAGTCTTTGACTAGTTCGTTCTTTAAAAATTTGGGTATGTGATAGAAAGATAGACTGAACGTTACTTTCACTGGTAACGGATCAGGCTAAGGTAAAATTTGTGAGTTCTCTTAATTGAGAAATTCGAATTTTCGGCGAATGTCGTCTTCACAGTATAACCAGATTGCTTGGGGTTATATGGTCAAGTGAAGAAGCGCATACGGTGGATGCCTTGGCAGTCAGAGGCGATGAAAGACGTGGTAGCCTGCGAAAAGCTTCGGGGAGTCGGCAAACAGACTTTGATCCGGAGATGTCTGAATGGGGGAACCCAGCCATCATAAGATGGTTATCTTGTACTGAATACATAGGTGCAAGAGGCGAACCAGGGGAACTGAAACATCTAAGTACCCTGAGGAAAAGAAATCAACCGAGATTCCCTTAGTAGTGGCGAGCGAACGGGGACTAGCCCTTAAGTGGCTTTGAGATTAGCGGAACGCTCTGGAAAGTGCGGCCATAGTGGGTGATAGCCCTGTACGCGAAAATCTCTTAGTCATGAAATCGAGTAGGACGGAGCACGAGAAACTTTGTCTGAATATGGGGGGACCATCCTCCAAGGCTAAATACTACTGACTGACCGATAGTGAACTAGTACCGTGAGGGAAAGGCGAAAAGAACCCCGGAGAGGGGAGTGAAATAGATCCTGAAACCGTATGCGTACAAGCAGTGGGAGCCCACTTTGTTGGGTGACTGCGTACCTTTTGTATAATGGGTCAGCGACTTATTTTCAGTGGCGAGCTTAACCGAATAGGGGAGGCGTAGCGAAAGCGAGTCTTAATAGGGCGTCTAGTCGCTGGGAATAGACCCGAAACCGGGCGATCTATCCATGGGCAGGTTGAAGGTTGGGTAACACTAACTGGAGGACCGAACCGACTACCGTTGAAAAGTTAGCGGATGACCTGTGGATCGGAGTGAAAGGCTAATCAAGCTCGGAGATAGCTGGTTCTCCTCGAAAGCTATTTAGGTAGCGCCTCATGTATCACTGTAGGGGGTAGAGCACTGTTTCGGCTAGGGGGTCATCCCGACTTACCAAACCGATGCAAACTCCGAATACCTACAAGTGCCGAGCATGGGAGACACACGGCGGGTGCTAACGTCCGTCGTGAAAAGGGAAACAACCCAGACCGTCAGCTAAGGTCCCAAAGTTATGGTTAAGTGGGAAACGATGTGGGAAGGCTTAGACAGCTAGGAGGTTGGCTTAGAAGCAGCCACCCTTTAAAGAAAGCGTAATAGCTCACTAGTCGAGTCGGCCTGCGCGGAAGATGTAACGGGGCTCAAACCATACACCGAAGCTACGGGTATCATCTTCGGATGATGCGGTAGAGGAGCGTTCTGTAAGCCTGTGAAGGTGAGTTGAGAAGCTTGCTGGAGGTATCAGAAGTGCGAATGCTGACATGAGTAACGACAATGGGTGTGAAAAACACCCACGCCGAAAGACCAAGGTTTCCTGCGCAACGTTAATCGACGCAGGGTTAGTCGGTCCCTAAGGCGAGGCTGAAAAGCGTAGTCGATGGAAAACAGGTTAATATTCCTGTACTTCTGGTTATTGCGATGGAGGGACGGAGAAGGCTAGGCCAGCTTGGCGTTGGTTGTCCAAGTTTAAGGTGGTAGGCTGAGATCTTAGGTAAATCCGGGATCTTAAGGCCGAGAGCTGATGACGAGTGTTCTTTTAGAACACGAAGTGGTTGATGCCATGCTTCCAAGAAAAGCTTCTAAGCTTCAGGTAACCAGGAACCGTACCCCAAACCGACACAGGTGGTTGGGTAGAGAATACCAAGGCGCTTGAGAGAACTCGGGTGAAGGAACTAGGCAAAATGGCACCGTAACTTCGGGAGAAGGTGCGCCGGTGAGGGTGAAGGACTTGCTCCGTAAGCTCATGCCGGTCGAAGATACCAGGCCGCTGCGACTGTTTATTAAAAACACAGCACTCTGCAAACACGAAAGTGGACGTATAGGGTGTGACGCCTGCCCGGTGCCGGAAGGTTAATTGATGGGGTTAGCTAACGCGAAGCTCTTGATCGAAGCCCCGGTAAACGGCGGCCGTAACTATAACGGTCCTAAGGTAGCGAAATTCCTTGTCGGGTAAGTTCCGACCTGCACGAATGGCGTAACGATGGCGGCGCTGTCTCCACCCGAGACTCAGTGAAATTGAAATCGCTGTGAAGATGCAGTGTATCCGCGGCTAGACGGAAAGACCCCGTGAACCTTTACTATAGCTTTGCACTGGACTTTGAATTTGCTTGTGTAGGATAGGTGGGAGGCTTTGAAGCGTGGACGCCAGTTCGCGTGGAGCCATCCTTGAAATACCACCCTGGCAACTTTGAGGTTCTAACTCAGGTCCGTTATCCGGATCGAGGACAGTGTATGGTGGGTAGTTTGACTGGGGCGGTCTCCTCCTAAAGAGTAACGGAGGAGTACGAAGGTGCGCTCAGACCGGTCGGAAATCGGTCGTAGAGTATAAAGGCAAAAGCGCGCTTGACTGCGAGACAGACACGTCGAGCAGGTACGAAAGTAGGTCTTAGTGATCCGGTGGTTCTGTATGGAAGGGCCATCGCTCAACGGATAAAAGGTACTCCGGGGATAACAGGCTGATACCGCCCAAGAGTTCATATCGACGGCGGTGTTTGGCACCTCGATGTCGGCTCATCACATCCTGGGGCTGAAGCCGGTCCCAAGGGTATGGCTGTTCGCCATTTAAAGTGGTACGCGAGCTGGGTTTAGAACGTCGTGAGACAGTTCGGTCCCTATCTGCCGTGGACGTTTGAGATTTGAGAGGGGCTGCTCCTAGTACGAGAGGACCGGAGTGGACGAACCTCTGGTGTTCCGGTTGTCACGCCAGTGGCATTGCCGGGTAGCTATGTTCGGGAAAGATAACCGCTGAAAGCATCTAAGCGGGAAACTTGCCTCAAGATGAGATCTCACTGGAACCTTGAGTTCCCTGAAGGGCCGTCGAAGACTACGACGTTGATAGGTTGGGTGTGTAAGCGCTGTGAGGCGTTGAGCTAACCAATACTAATTGCCCGTGAGGCTTGACCATATAACACCCAAGCAATTTGCGTCGAAGAGACCAGATTGCGGTGTGTGAAGACGAAACGAACCGAAAGTTCGATGTTCACAAAACACCGACAGCTGTCACATACCCAATTTGCTGAAGCGAGGCCATCAGGTCGCGACTCAGTACCCGAATTTCTTGACGACCATAGAGCGTTGGAACCACCTGATCCCATCCCGAACTCAGCAGTGAAACGATGCATCGCCGATGGTAGTGTGGGGTTTCCCCATGTGAGAGTAGGTCATCGTCAAGATTAAATTCCGAAACCCCAATTGCGAAAGCAATTGGGGTTTTGTTTTGCCTGTAGAAAAGTTTTTGCTTAGGCCGCGAACAAAATTGCACAGTTATTTTCATATCAGAACACTAGAATAGCCCCACCTTTTTCGGAGCCAGAGCCTTTATGTCAGAGTCGGTTGACGCCCCAGGGCTGTCAGATTTACCGCTGGAAGACTTGGTGGCCTGTCACGAGTGCGACCTGCTGATGCGCAAGCCAAAGCTTGCTCACGGCGAGAAAGCACTCTGCCCACGCTGCGGGTATGAGCTATACGCCCACCGCCATAACGTGGTGCAGCGCAGCCTTGCCTTGGTCATCGCGGCATTGTTGCTCTATGTACCGGCGAACTTTTTACCCATCATGCAGCTCAATCTACTCGGGCAATCGTCGCACGACACGGTCTGGAGTGGCGTTGTCGGTCTGTTCAACACCGATATGCAGGGTGTGTCGATCGTTGTGTTCCTGTGCAGCATGGCCATCCCGTTGATCAAATTGCTGTGCCAGTTGATCGTGTTGCTGACGATCCGCTTCAACATCGGCCGCAGCTATGGCCTATTGCTCTACCGCATTTACCACCACCTCAGAGACTGGGGAATGCTCGAGGTCTACCTCATGGGCGTCTTGGTGGCGATCGTCAAACTGGCGGACATGGCGGCCATCACCGTGGGCCTCGGACTGGTGTGTTTCATTGCTTTATTGTTGGTGCAGGTCTGGCTGGAAGTGGTGATGTCACCGCATCAGATCTGGCAGGCGTTATCTGGAGAGGATGCTCATGCGGGCGATTGATGCGGGCATTCTGATTTGCACCGAATGCCACGAATTGAACAGGCAGGAAGCGGACAGCGATGAGCAAACCTGCACGCGATGCGGTGCTCTGGTGCATGCTCGCCGCCCAAACAGTCTGGCCCGAACCTGGGCGCTGCTGATCACGGCAGCGATTATCTATATTCCGGCCAACGTACTGCCAATCATGACTGTCAGTTCTTTGGGGCAGGGTGATCCCAGCACGATCATGTCCGGCGTGATCCAGTTGGTGCAGCACGGCATGATTCCCATCGCAGCCGTGGTGTTCATCGCCAGCATTCTGGTGCCGACCTTCAAACTGGTCGGCATCGCACTGCTGTTGTTTTCAGTGCAACGACGCCAGCCGTTATCGGCTCGCCAGCGCATCTGGATGTACCGTTTCATCGAGTTCATTGGCCGTTGGTCGATGCTCGATATTTTTGTGATCGCCATTCTGGTGGCGGTCGTCAACTTCGGCCGGCTTGCCAGTGTCGAAGCCAATCTTGGCGCCATCGCTTTCGCCACTGTGGTGATTCTGACGATGCTTGCCGCAGTAACTTTCGATCCCCGACTGATTTGGGATAACACGGAGTCGGACGACGACCATGACTGATTTGCCCGTAGCGAAAACCCGACCGGCCTCGAACTGGTCTGCCATTTGGGTACTGCCTTTGATCGCACTGATCATCGGTGGCTGGCTTGGCTGGCGTGCCTATTCCGAAACCGGTATCGAGATCCAGGTTCGCTTTGAAAGCGGCGAAGGCATCCAGGCCAACAAGACCGAGGTCATGTACAAAGGCATGTCGGTCGGTAAGGTCAAGGCGCTCAAACTCGACGACGAGGGCAACTCCAAGGGAGTGATCGCCACGGTCGAGATGAACAAGGACGTCGGGCAGTACCTCAAGACCAGCACTCGCTTCTGGCTGGTCAAACCAAGCGTGACCTTGGCGGGTATTACCGGTCTGGAAACCCTGGTATCCGGCAACTACGTGGCCATCAGCCCCGGCGAAGGCGAGCCTGCGCGCAAGTTCAAGGCGTTGGCTGAGGAGCCGCCGCTCTCCGACGCCAAACCCGGTCTGCACCTGACGATCAAGGCTGATCGCCTCGGTTCACTGAACCGTGGCAGCCCGGTGTTCTACAAGCAGATCAAGGTCGGTCAGGTCAAAAGTTACGTGCTCTCGGAAGACCAAAGCACGGTTGAATTAAAGGTTTTCATCGAGCCGACCTACGCCAAACTGGTGCGTAAACACACACGTTTCTGGAACGCGAGCGGCATCAGCATCGACGCCAACCTGTCCGGCGTGAAGGTGCGCAGCGAGTCGCTTGCCAGCATCGTCGCCGGCGGTATTGCCTTCGCCACGCCAGAGAACCGCAAGGACAGCCCGCCGACCGATCCAAGCCTGCCATTCCGTCTCTATGAGGACTTTGATGCAGCCGCTGCCGGGATTCGGGTGAAGGTCAAACTCAGCGACTTCGAAGGTCTGCAGGCCGGCCGCACGCCGGTGATGTACAAAGGCATTCAGGTCGGCAACATGAAAGCGCTGAAAGTTGACCCGGATCTGAACAGCGCCACCGCCGAGCTCACCCTTGATCCATTGGCTGAGGACTATCTGGTCGACGGCACTCAGTTCTGGGTGGTTAAACCGTCGATTTCTCTGGCGGGAATCACCGGTCTGGAAGCGTTGGTGAAAGGTAACTACATCGCCGTACGCCCGGGCGACAAAGGTGCGGCACCGAAACGCGAATTCGAGGCCAGGCCAAAAGCGCCGCCGCTGGATCTGCGTTCGCCGGGCCTGCATCTGGTGCTGTTCACCGATGTCCTCGGCTCAATCGATGTCGGCAGCCCGATTCTGTACAAACAGGTCAAGGTCGGCTCGGTGCAAAGCTACCAGTTCTCCAAGACCAAGAAGCAATTGGTCATCGGTGTGCATATCGATAAGGAATACGAAAATCTGGTCAACGCCTCGACCCGTTTCTGGAATGTCAGCGGGATCACACTGACCGGTGGTTTGACCGGCGGGATTCAGGTGAAGAGCGAGTCGTTGCAGACCCTGATGGCCGGTGGCATTGCATTCGAAACGCCGCAGGCCAATGCCCCATTGCGCAAACGTATTCCGCGCTTCCGCTTGTTCGCCAACCATGACGAAGCGGATCGCAAAGGCACAGTGGTGACGATCAAGGTTGATCGCGCCGATGGCCTGCGTAGCGGCACGCCGGTACGCTTCAAGGGGCTGGATGTCGGCAAGATCGAAAGCGTTGATCTGTCTGACGACTTGCAATCTGTGTTGCTCACCGCGCGCATCACCGAAGTGCCGGAGAAAATCGCCCGGGTCGGCAGTCAGTTCTGGGTGGTCAAGCCGGAGCTGGGCCTGATGAAAACTTCGAATCTGGAAACGTTGGTGACCGGCCAATACCTGGAAGTGCAGCCGGCAGCGAAGAACCTCGGCCCGCAGAAGAACTTCGTGGCACTGGCCAATGCGCCGGAAGCGACCAAGCAAGAGGCGGGTTTGAGTCTGGTCTTGAGCGCTGCTCGCCGTGGCTCGCTGAAACCGGGCGTGCCGGTGACTTACCGTGAGATCACCGTGGGCAAGGTTACCGGTTATGAACTGGGCCAGACTGCCGACCGGGTGTTGGTGCACATTCTGATCGAGCCGAAATATGCGCCGTTGGTGCGTACGGGTAGCCGGTTCTGGAACACCAGTGGCGTGGGCTTCGACATCGGTCTGTTCAACGGCTTGACGGTACGCACGGAGTCGCTTGAAACGGCGATTCAGGGTGGGATTGCTTTCGCTACGCCGGATGGCGAGCGCATGGGTAATCCGGCGCGTCCTGAGCAGACGTTCCCGTTGTTCGACAAGTTCGAGGATGAGTGGCTGAACTGGGCGCCGAAGATTTCCCTTGGTAAGTAACCTTGCGGCGTCTGTAAGGATGCCTTCGCGAGCCTGCTCGCTCCCACAGTGGATGTGTGGCGTACACAAAATTGGGTTCCACACTGATCCCTGTGGGAGCGAGCCTGCTCGCGAAGAGGCCTAAAAATCAGCAAAAAAACCAAGCCATAAAAAGGGCCGCGATCCAGACAGATCGCGGCCCTTTTTATTGCCTTCAGTTAATGCCGATCAAACCGCATCCATCTCCGGTTCATCCGCATCAACATTCACGGTTGCCTTCACCACATCATGGCGACGGATGTACTTCCAGTCCGCTTCGTCGATGTAGATCCCCGCCGGGCCGCTGCCGCCTTCCAGGTCGATGGCGACACTGGCGCAGACTTGTGGCTTCACACTCGCCAGAATCGGCACAAAGCCCAGTTGCAGGCTGGTTTCCAGCAGGGCGGCCTGGTTCTTCTCGTCGATGTCCGCCGCCTCGTCGAGGTAGTACGGCAGACGCACGCGACCGGCCTGATCGCGATCCATCAAGTGCAGCAACAAGTACATGTTGGTCAGCGCCTTGATGGTCATGGTGGTGCCGTTGGACGCCGCGCCGTCGATGTCGGTGTGGATCACCGGCTGACCGTTGACCTTGGTGATCTCGAAGGCCAGTTCGAACAAGTCCTTGAGGCCAAGCTGGTTGTGGTTCGCCGCCACCAGCCGCGCCAGGTATTCCTTGGCCTCTTCGTTTTTGTTGTCCTGCTCGGCGCTCTGGCTCAGATCGAACACCGACAGGGTTTCGCCTTCTTCGTACTGACCGGCGCTGTGGATGATCTGGTCGATGTGCTTGAGCGCTTCCTTGTTCGGCGCCAGCACGATACGGAAGCTCTGCAGGTTGGAGACCTGACGCTTGTTGATCTCGCGGTTGAACAGCGCCAGTTGATGTTCAAGGCTGTCGTAGTCGCTGCGGATGTTGCGCAGCGTCCGGGCGATGTCGGTGACCGCCGCGCGTCGGGCCTTGCCCAGCGTCAGGGCTTCGTCGGTACGGTGCGCATAGGCGTTGATCAGCAGTGACAGACGGCGCTCCATGTCGTCTTCGCTGTCGAACTTGGCCACGCCTTTGAGGCGCACTTGCGCATATAGCGCTTCGATCTGGCCATCGGCGCGCAGCAGACCTTGCCAGCTGTCCTGATAGTCGTTGAGCAGCGGCAACAGGTTGTCCATCGAATCGTCGACCGGATCCATGAACGGCGTGCCGAACGGCAGATCCGCCGGCAACAGCTGACGGCGGCGCAAGGCGTCGTCGAGGGTGCGTTGCTTGGCTTCCATGTCGGCGATCTGCCGGCCGACCAGTTGCAGCTTGGCTGACAGTTGCTGGACACGCTCGGTGAACGCATCGCTGGAACGCTTGAGCTCGTCCTGGGCGCCTTCCATCTGCGCCAGTTGCTCAAGCTTGTCGCCTTCTTCGGCGCTCAGTGTCTGGGTACGGCGGAAGTCTTCCAACGCTTTCTGCGCATCCAGCACTTGCTGGTACAGCGCTTCGGTCTGGGTCTTGCTCGCGGCGCGGTCGGCAGCCACGGCTTGCTGGGTTTTCAGTTGCTTGAGTTCTTTTTCCAGACGCTCTTTCTGGTCTCGCAGCGCGGCGCGGTCGGCCAGCGCTTGCAGGGCCGGCGGCTCGATGTGCGAGATGTCGATCGACAGGCCCGGCACTTCGAAACGCTCACCCTTGAAACCATCAAGGATCAGCTCGACCGATTTCACCCACTCGCCATCTTCGTCGAGGGTGATGCCGTGTTCGCCCAGCGGCAGGCTGAACAGCGCACTGTTGAACAGGCGCATCAGGCGCTCGACGTCTTGCTGCGAGAATTCTTCGCGCAGGCGCGCATAGCTGTTGTTGTCAGCGTGATCGAGTTGCTGCTTCACCGACTTCAGGCGTTTTTCCAGATCGCGCAGACGCTCTTCCAGATCCTCGGCGCTGAACTGACGGGATTGTGCCAAGGCACCAGCGAGTTCGTCGTGGGCGTCTTTGGCGGCCAGCAATTGCTGTTCCAGCACTTTGACGTCGTCGACCAGCGCGAAGCGGTTTTTCAGTACCGACAGCTCGCCGAGCCAGCGCTGAATCCCGGAGATTTCCCGCTCCAGCCGCATCAGCTCTTGAGTGCCGCCGCGCTGATTGTTTTGCAGCGCGTCCTGCTCACCACGGTAGTGGTCGGCCTGGATGGTCAGCTCTTCCTTGCGCGCGCTGGCGTAGTCCGACCAGGTGCCGAGCAACGAGTCGAGCAGCGGCGACAGACGATGCAGTTTGCCGCGCAGCACGTCACGTTGTTTGACGCCATTGGCCAAGGCTTCGACCAGTGGGCCGGCAGCGACCAGCGAATTGTAGTCCTGCTCCATGCGACGCACGTCGCGGAAGGCTTCTTCGCACGCGGCGATGTAATCGACGCTGCCGGAACGCAGGCTGTGTTCGAAGGCATCAAGGAACAACTGCTTCAACTTGGCTGCGGTGATTTCGCGCATGTGCAGCAAGTTGATGAACAGCGCACGGAAGGTCTTCAGGCTCTGTTCGCTGGTGGAGCGCAGCGGGATCAGGGTCAGATCCAGTGGGATCGAGGTGTGACCGCCGACCAGCAAACGACGCAGTTCATCAGGCTTGAGTTCGTAGGCTTTCAGGCCTTCTTTCTCAAGGTTGCTGAACAGTTCTTTCTGACGCAGGCAGGTGTCGTTTTTCTGGTAGTGGGCCAGATCGAGTTTGCCGGCGTAGGCGAAGAACTGGTGACCGAAACCACCGCCCGGGCCACGACCGACTACACCGATCACGTGCGGGCCATGGGGCAGGTTTACTTCGACAAGGATGTAGCTGGTGTCGGAGGCGAAGTAGAAACGCCGCGATTGTTCGAGGCTGTACTTGCCGAAACTCATGTCCGACATGCGCGCCAGAATCGGGAACTGCAAGGCGTTGATCGACGCCGATTTACCGAGGTTGTTCGCGCCGTAAACCGACAACGGTTCTTCCAGCGGGAACAGGCCGAGGCTGTAACCGGCGGTGTTCAAAAGGGCAAAGCGGCGGATGCCGTAGCGTTCCTGGCTCATGCGTCGGACTCCTGTTCTTCGGCAATGGCGCGGGCCAGTGCGTCTTCTTCGCTTTCTTCGTCAAATTCCGAGAGGTCTAGCGGGTCGTCGGTTTCGAGGAATTTGGCTTCGGCGGCTTCGTCGATCAGCACCGGCGCCGGCAGCGGCAGAACGCTGTGCACACTGGCGGCCAGATCGCGGTCTTGCTGCACCGACAGGCACACGTCGAGGAAACGGTGCATTGGCGGCAGGAATCGATAGACCCCGTTTTCTTCGCCGGCGAAACCCAATTGAGTCATGCGGCGCATGATCTTTTCTTCGAGCTCTTCAACCGTCTGCACTTCGGCCTGAATGAACAGGTCGCGGTACTTCTCCAGCAGCGACGGCAATTCTTCGCGGCCGAGGCTGCCGCCGTCGAGCACGGCGATCGGGTCACGGCCCTGGTCGGCCAGGTGCTCGACGAGGATGAAGGTGAACAGCGCCAGACGCTGGGCCGTCTTGTTCACCGCCGCAGCGGCCATGTCCGGCACGAAGTAGTAGAAGCCACGGGTGTCGCAAACCAGTTCAAAACCCAGCGCCTTGAACAGCGTGCGGTACTGATCCTGGAAGTTCGACAGTTGCGCGTACAGCTCCGGATCGCGGCGGCTGACGTGGTAGCCCTTGAACAGCTCGCGGAAGATCGGCGCGAGTTGCGACAGTTCGGAAAGATCAAGATGCATTGGGGATGCTCGCAGAATTCTCGGCTGCGCTGTCGCTGGCCGAGAGCAGGGCGAAGGAGCGCAGGCTGACCTGGTGCTCGTGAGTGTGGTATTCGCGGCGTTCCAGACGCTCGCGCTTGAAGCGTTTTTCCCGCGACAGGCGCGAGAACCAGTAAAGCAATTCGTCAGTGGCGCCGTCCGGTTCCTGTTCCAGCAGCCAGACCATCAAGTCCGGCATCGGCAGGGCGTCTTCGCAGCGCTCGAGCATCTCGCGCACGGTGCGCGGCGCGCGAGGGGCATCGCCGCCCTTGTGCGTCTTGTGCGCCTTGGGGAAACGCGCCGGTTTCGGCTCGAAACGCGCCAACGCGTAGACGTAGGCTTCGACCTGACTGGCGCTGCCGAGGAAGGTGCTTTGCGGCCGGGTGAACAGTGGCATTGCGGCTTGTGGCACGGCGTCGATGCCTTTACGGCGAATTGCGGCCAGGGCCAGCGCGGCGCCACGGGTCACAGCATTGTGCCGGCGCGCTTCTTCACGCAGCGGCAGCAGCAGTTCGCGGGCGTGACGCAGGGTCAGCTGGGCGCTGGTCTGCATTTCGAGGATGCGCGCGTGGGTACGCAACAGCATGTCGTCATCGACCAGATGGCCGAGGCGCTGCTGTTCGCTGAGCATCTTCAGCAATACGGTTTCGACTTTGCGCACGCCTTGTTCGAAGGCGCCGTCGGCGTTGACCAGATCGATCATCGGCTCGACGTATTCGTCCCACGTCGCCAGCACTTCAGCGTATCGCTGACGCAGCGGAATCTGCCGGTCGCTGGTCTTTGCGCGTTCAGCCACGGCCACCAGCGCCTGTTCGTCGTTGTCGAGCTTCTTCAACACGTCGCGAACGCGCATGTCGAGAAGACGCAATTGGCGGGCGAGGTCGTTACCGTCGCGGACGTCGAACGCGTCCTGAATGTAGCCGGCCAGACGCTCGAGGTGGCGCAGATAGGCTTCGATTTCCAGGCACAGGCCCAGACGGTGTTCACGGCGCAGGTAGGCGAGGAAGTCGTGAATCTGCGCGTTGAGCTCGAAACGGTTCGGGCTTTTTGCCACGGGCACCAGAATATCGAGGCGAATCCACACGTCGAGCAGGCTGGTGATGTCCTGCGGCGTGCTGTCCAGTTGTTGGGCGGCCAGTTGCGTGCGCAGTTCGTTGAGGCTCAGGGTGCCTTGGTCGAAGTGCTCGCACAGTGGCTCCAGAAGTGCCCAGTGTTCAGCGAGGGCGCGCAAGACGCGCTTGGGTTCGATCATCGGAATGGCCGGCTGGTTGGCGATTAAAAGCCGCGATTGTACTGCATCACGAAGGATGCGATTCACTCTAGGGACGGGCTGTCGCATTTTCTAAGGTAGAGAGCTCAGGCCAAGGCTATCGATCAACAGCAAGCGATCTTGAGCGAAGGGCGGTAGAATCAGCGCACTTTCAGTTATCCACAAGTGGCCGACCTTTGCTTATCGAGTCCCGCCGCCGCGCCTATTTGAACGCCATGCAGGTGGTCAATTGGCTGCCGCGCACCGAATTGCCCTTCGCCGCCCCGTCGCGGCCCGAGCTGCTGGACATGCCCGAGCCTGAGGTTGAGGTGCCGGTGGTGCTGGCTCTGCAGGCCGAAGCCCCGGTGCAGGCGGCTGCCGCACGCCCGACCGAGCGGCCGAAGATCGAGGTGCCGCGCCCATCGCTGGCGAGCACCCGCACCGGCGCCAAACCGGTGGAAGAGGTCGACGATACACCGGTGGTCGCCAAGCCGGCGCCGGTTCCGCCACCGCGTTTCGCCCTGCAATTGCTGCGTGCCGGGCGTTGTCTGCTGCTGGTCGAGTTACCCACAGGCGAACCGTTCCAGAGTCGCGACCCCGCTTATCTGTTGCTTAAAGACATGTTGCGCGCCGCCGGTCTGCCGGATGCGCCGCAGATCGTCGGCGAGCCGGTGCGCTGGCCGTGGTTGAATCGCGGCACCATGGATCAGGGGCCGGAAGCGGCGCGCGACTTTGTGCAGGGTTTCCTATCGGTGCAAATGGAAGCGGCGCCGTGTGCCTGCCTGTGGCTGATCGGCCTGCCGGCTGTGCGTTTTGCCGGTGAAGCGGACGCCGAAGCGTTCAATCGTGAATTGCAGATCGAAGGTCTGGGCTCGGCCTGGGCCCTCCCAGGTCTGGAATTGTTAATGGAAGAGCCACAGCGCAAGGCCGCTGTGTGGCAAGCCATGCGTCGGCTGATGGCGCGCTGGAAAGAATCGAATGAGTGAAGCTGTATCGTTCCGCCCGATGACCGAGGCGGACCTGGACGCGGTATTGAAGATTGAATACGCCGCGTACAGCCATCCCTGGACCCGCGGGATTTTTCTCGACGGGCTGGGCAAATACCAGATATGGCTGATGTTCGAAGGCCAGCAGCAGGTCGGCCATGGCGTGGTGCAGATCATTCTTGATGAGGCGCATCTGCTCAATATCACCGTGAAGCCGGAGAATCAGGGACGTGGACTAGGGCTTACGTTGCTCGAACATCTGATGTCGCGGGCGTATGCCGCCGAGGCTCGCGAGTGTTTCCTCGAAGTGCGCGACAGCAATACCGCCGCGTTCAAGCTGTATGAGCGTTATGGCTTCAATGAGATTGGCCGGCGTCGGGATTATTATCCGGCGGTGGGCGGTCGTGAAGATGCGGTGGTCATGGCCTGCACCTTGGTTGACTGAACCTCTTTAAAAGCTTCGCGAGCAAGCCCGCTCCCACATTGGAATTGGGTCGTTCACAAACATTGTGATCAACATAAAACCTATGTGGGAGCGGGCTTGCTCGCGAAAGCGTCCTGTCAGGCAACAATGATCAGCGGTTGCCATCCAGCGGATCGCGCCTAGCCAGTTCCGCCTCATCCAGCCCATTACCACCACCAATGTCATCCTCATCGACAATGCTCAAATCCCAATCCGCCTGATTACCTTCACCGGCTTCCTCGGCATCCCGCGCACCGTCTTCATGAATCAGCGTTTCCGGGCTCATGTCATCGTCAGTCGGCTCATGATCGGCAACTGAAGCCCCGGTCATCCCCGCCTCACGCACACGATCCTCTGGCATCAACTGCTCGCGTTCGCGTTCGGGCAATTCATCACCGATCTTCGCGCTGGGCTGTTCGTCGTCGAAATCCAGCTCATGCACCGAACCCATGCGGTCTTCGTTATCATCGATGGGTTCCGGTTGCACCGCGTCAAAAGGGCGTCGTGAATCAGTCATGGCAAATCCTCATACTGTGGGCCTTACTAGGTGGACTCACCGGGCACCCGAGAATTCCAATGAAATCACTTGCGGTTCTGGCGTGACCTCGACGGACGGTTGTCTGTCAAAGCAGCGCATCTTTCTTGAGGCCTTACAGCATGCATGACTTACAAGACCTGATTGATAACAACGAGCGTTGGGCTGACGCGATCACCAAGGAAGACCCGGATTTCTTCGCCAAGCTGGCGCGTCAGCAAACCCCCGAGTATCTGTGGATCGGCTGTTCCGACGCACGGGTTCCGGCCAACGAGATCGTCGGCATGCTGCCGGGCGATCTGTTCGTACACCGCAACGTCGCCAACGTGGTACTGCACACTGACCTCAACTGCCTGTCGGTGATCCAGTACGCGGTTGATGTGCTCAAGGTCAAACATATCCTTGTCACCGGCCACTACGGTTGCGGCGGTGTGCGTGCGTCGATGCAGGATCGTCAGTTCGGTCTGATCGACGGCTGGCTGCGCTCGATCCGCGATCTGTACTACGAAAAACGTGAAGAGCTGGCCAAGCTGCCAACCGAAGAAGAACAGGTCGACCGCCTGTGCGAGCTCAACGTCGTCCAGCAAGTGGCCAACGTCGCCCACACCAGCATCATCCAGAATGCCTGGCATCGCGGGCAGAGCCTGTCGATCCACGGTTGCATCTATGGCATCAAGGACGGTCGCTGGAAAAGCCTGAACACGACCATCAGCGGTTTTGAACAGTTGCCGCCGCAATACCGTTTGCGCCCGGTCGGGGCGGTGTAATCAGCTGATCAGCGCGAACAGGGTCGCCGCCAGCGCTGCAAAAAGCCCTGGCCTACGCTGTTGGGGGGTTCGTCATATCCCATGATCCAGCCTCGACAGCGCGGCGACCCGCAATGACAGGCGAACTGGTGTACCAGTTTTTCTTCGGTTGCGGCGTAGTCCATGGTCAGACGTTCGCCTTGGTGAATATCCTTAAGTGCCCACAACCACAGCTCGCTCAAGTCGAGATACACGTTGGGCTCACAGGCGTGTTGAATCAGCCCAAAAAACCTCGGGTCATAGAGGTGGATGCCCGAGTGCATCTGGCGCGTTTGCCGACATCGATACGGCAGCAGTTGTCCGGAAACCCGGCACATCCGGCTGGTGCGCGGAAACGCCCGCAGCGCTTCAACTGCAATCGCATGGCCTTGCTCGTCGGAAATGATTTTGTAGTCCTCGCGGGACGGAAATCCGAGACGAACCGGCAGGCCGGCGCAGCGGTAGATCCCGTGGGTATCGCGTTCAGGTTGCCCTGACAGTACATGAGTATTCATAACCATCCTTGTCACCAAGGTGTTGCGACTTCCGCACGCTGACATCCAGTCAGTCCTGCAACACATTCCTGGATCCAATCCTGCGTTATAACTACCGAGTGGTCTACTGTCATATCTGACAGGTGTAATGGCCGCTTTCCCGTGTCAGTGATATCTGACACGGGAATCGAACGCGCTTGATTACAGGGGCGTTACAGGCGCGGCGGGTGGCGGCAAGGGTTCCTTGAGTTGTTGTAGCTGTGCCTTGATCGGTGTGGATGCACATTGGGTGGCCGCGTCGGACGAGCTGGTGTTACGTATCGAGGTGTAGAACAGCTCGCAGGTTTTGTTTTTCTGCGTAACTTGCCAAGTCTGCGTGCATTGATTGAGCGTGACCTGCGGATCGCTGCCGGGTTTGCTGCCCATCGCCGCCTGCCAGCAGGCGGCGCTTAAATCCTGGCCCATCACTTTCAGACCTGCCGCGTCGGCCAGGGCCTGAGCATTGTCGCCGGTGTAAGTCTTGGGGTCGGCGGCATACCAGATGTAGCTCGGGTGGTTGGAGCCCAACACCGGTACTTTCATCCCTTCGCTCGGGCTGATGGTGGCCAGGCCCAGTACGTTCACGGTTGCCCCGTATTGCTGCTTGATCCAGTTGCGCACCGGGGTACCGAAGGCAACCATCGGCAGCGCAGAGCCGTTGCTGCTCTGACTGACCTGCTTGACCATGGTGGTCTGGTAATCCTTGAAATAGTCATAAACGCCTTCCAGATCGCTGCCGGCGCTTGCCGGTGCTGCGATCGGAGCGATGTCGATGATGGTCTGGAACGCCGGCGTCTGGTCAGGCGCAATGCCGTTGTCGGTGAGCAAAGCGGCCCAGCGGTCGGTGGTGTTGGAACGCAGATAGTCTTGCGCCTGAGTCAGCGAGTAATCCGGGGGGAAGTGCAGCAGTTCGACACTTTTGCGGTTTTCCAGGGCCATGCCCAGCGGCAGGAACAGGTACCAGCTATAAGCCCATTTGCCATCGGCGTTGAGTTTGCTAGCGCCGTGGTAGGCCAGATCCCCGGCGTCCAGCAGTGCTGTCAGCGGTTTGTCATAGCCCTTGGGCACACCGGTGATTTCGGCGTAGAGCTGGTCGTTATCGGTTTTCACCAAAACCTTGGCATCGGTATAGCCGTCGCGTTGCACGCTCTGACTCAGATAATGGGCGACCGTCTGTTCCAGCGACCAGTTGCGATAGCAGATCACGCTGCAGTTGTTGGGATAGGCGAAGAGGCGGGTGACGCGTTCGGTGCTGCCCAGTTTCAGGTCGACATCAGCGTGGGCGACCGCGCTCAGCGTGAGCGCGGTGACGGCCCATGTTACGGGGGCAAGTCCTGCGATGTTGAACATGCTCAGATCCTTTTCAGCGTGGTTCCCGCGGAGCGGGGGCGCCTCATAGTGGATCAGCCGTGTTGCACAGAGAAGCCGTCATTCGCAGATTTTTACGTGCCCCGGCAGAACGCCTCCTCAGGCTTGAAAATGCAGGGCGTTGGTCAAATCGCCCAGCGGTTGCTGGCCGCGGGCGCGCATCGCCTCATCACGTTGCCTGAGGCCAGTGAGGGTCTCAAGCTGGAACACATGGGTGATCAACCGCAGGATCGACGCTGTGTCGTAGATTGTGTGATCCACCGTGCCCTGGCGCGCAAACGGTGACACGACCAATGCCGGCACGCGCGAACCCGGTCCCCAGCGGTCACCTTTGGGCGGCGCGACGTGATCCCACCAACCGCCGTTTTCATCGACGGTGACGACCACCACCATGTTTTTCCACTGCGGACTTTCTCGCAGTACTTTCAGGGCGCGGACGATATGCCGGTCACCGGAGGCGACGTCGGCATAACCGGCGTGCATGTTCAGGTTGCCCTGAGGTTTGTAGAAGGTCACGGCGGGCAGCTTGCCGGCCTCGGCGTCGGCGAAGAATTTGTTAGTCGTCGACTCGTCGCCCAAGCCGGCATCGCGCAGGCGTTTGCTGCGCTCGACAGGATTCTGCGGGCCTTGCTGCTGGAAGTAGTTGAGGGGTTGGTGGTGGTACTGGAAGTTCGGAATCTTCGGAATGCCGCCGGAATCCTTGTACTGATCCAGCGTTGCCTGCCAGGCGCCGGCGTACCAGGCCCAGTCGACGTTCTTCTTCGACAGCTTGTCGCCGATGTGCTCGTGGGTTTGCGGCACTAACACGTTGGGCAGATCGGGTTTGGAGTACGCCGGACGCTCCGGGTCACGAATCCAAGTTGGCCAATAGGGCGGGGCGAGGGTGTTGACCGCGAAACCGTCCGGCGTCAGCGCGCTCGGGCCGAACTGCGGGGGGCCGGTCATGGCGCTGGCGGGTGATTGCTCCAGCGGTTTGAGCCGTGGATCGGCCGGGTCGTCGCTTTGCAGCGCAGCGATTTGGCTCTTGGCTATCGAATTGGCAGCGTCCGGATAGAACGGTGCGGTGGCGCTGATCAGATACTGGTGGTTAAGGAACGAGCCACCAAAGGCGCCCTGGAAGAAGTTGTCGCACAGCACGAACTCCTTTGCGACGTCCCACAGCCGCAGGGAATAACGGCTTTGTGTGTAATGACCCATGGTCAAACCGCCGGCATCGGCCCACGCGACAAAACCGTCGTTCTTGCCACCGTTGATCTGCATCTGGTTTTGATAGAACACATGCCACAAGTCACGGGTCACCAGACCGAACGGCAAGTCTTCACCGTTCGGGCCTTTGAGGGCGAAAGGTGCGTTGGGCAGGTTTTCCTGAAACTGCGTGGCGTTGGGATAGGTCACGCCATCGAGGGTTTGCGGGCCGATCTGCAACACACCGCCCCAGGCTGGCGGCAGGGTTTGCAGCAGGCTGCCGTCGCGGTCGCGCTGTTGATAGTCAGCAGGCTTGAGCGCTGACAGCGGCTTTTCGACACCGGGGAAATCACCGAACAGGTTATTGAAGCTGCGATTTTCGGCGTAGATCACCACCACGGTTTTCACCTGATCACGCAGAGCCTTGTCCAGTTCGGTGGGGGACAGTAGGCGCTCGGCCGGTTTACCCGATTGATCGCCAGCGTTACTGCAGCCGCCCAGCGTAGCGCCAACGCCAAGTACCGCGACGCCACCGAGAAAGCGGCGGCGACTGGTGTCGGTTGGGGTATCGGATTCTGCTGAGGAGGGGTCTTTGCTGTCTGTATCGTCGTTCATGTCGCGCCCGTTTTTGCTTAAATGTTTCAGTATGTTTCGGTCGGACGCTAACAAGGGAGTGTGACGCAGGGATGACAGATTTGAATGCGCCGAGAATGAAGTGTGGGAGCCAACCTGCTGGCGATAGCGGTGTATCAGTCAGAATTGAAGATGACTGACACACGGCATTCGCCAGCAGGCTGGCTCCCACAAGTGTTCTATGTCTTCAGGTAGATACCTTTACGGCATCACCGGCGGCGTGTACGCCAATGTCGTCCCCAGCGCCCACAGCAACAGCAGCACCAGCGGCGTGTGCACCAGCAACTGCACGAACGAGAAACCGATCAGGTCCCGCGCCTTCAAACCGAGCACGCCCAGCAGTGGCAGCATGTAGAACGGGTTGATCAGGTTTGGCAGTGCTTCGGCGGCGTTATAGATCTGCACCGCCCAGCCAAGGTGGTATTGCAGATCGTTGGCAACTTGCATCACGTACGGCGCTTCAATGATCCACTTGCCGCCGCCGGACGGGATGAAGAAACCGAGGATCGCCGAGTACACCCCCATCAACAGCGCATAAGTGTCGTGCGAGGCGATGCTGACGAAGAAGGTCGAGATGTGGTGCGCCAGGGTTTGCGCATCAGCGCCTTTGACCGTGGTCATCAGCGCGGCAATCGAGCCGTACAGCGGGAACTGGATCAGTACGCCCGTGGTGGTCGGCACCGCACGCGCCACCGCATCGAGGAAGCTGCGCGGGCGCCAGTGCAGCAGCGCGCCGAGCATGATGAACAGAAAGTTGTAGGTGTTCAGCCCGGAAATCGCGGTGATCGCCGGTTTGGTCGAGAACTCATGGAACAGCCAACCCGCCGCCAGCAACACCAGCAAGATGATCAGTAGCGGACTGTGCTCCAGCCATTCGCCCGGCCGGGTGCGCGGTTGCAGCGGCGGCAGGTTGAAGGCCGGGTCGATGCCGCAGGCATTGGCGTCGCGCGCCGAGTTCGGGCCTGGCGCAGTGGCGTAGGCGATGATGATCGAAACCACGATCAACGCCAGCAGCATCACGCCGGACTGCCAGAGGAAAATCGTTTCGGTGAACGGAATCACCCCGGTGATCGACAGGATCGACGGCGGCAGGCTGGCGGGGTTGGCCTGCAACTGTGCGGCCGACGACGACAAGCCCAGCGCCCACACCGCGCCAAGACCCAGATAGGCAGCGGCTCCGGCGGCGCGGTAATCCATTTTCAGATCGGTGCGGCGGGCGAGGGCGCGCACCAGCAAACCGCCGAACACCAGCGACAGGCCCCAGTTGAGCAGCGACGCCACCATCGAGATCAACGCGACCCAGGCCACGGCGGAGCGGCCGTTTTTCGGGATGCGCGCCAGGCGATCAATGAGTTTAACGGCGGGCGGCGAACTGGCGACCACGTAGCCGCCGATCACCACGAAAGCCATCTGCATGGTAAATGGAATCAGGCTCCAGAACCCGTCACCGAACGCCATCGCGGCAGCGGTGGGTTTGGCACCCATGGCCAACGTGGCCAACGCGACAATAATCACGGCCAACGCGGCAAATACCCAGGAATCGGGAAACCAGCGTTCGGCAAAGCTTGAACAGCGCAAGGCAAAGCGCGCAGAGCGGCTATCTTCGATATCAACGGCCACGGGAGTACCTCGGATTTTTATGGTTATTTTGGGTCTGCAGAGCGATCAGTGCTTTGGGTGGGAGCGGGCTTGCTCGCGAATGCGGTGGGTCAGTCGGCACTTGTTTGGCTGACACACCGCATTCGCGAGCAAGCCCGCTCCCACAGGTTTTCACTAGGCTGCGGACAGGCATAAACAGTAAATCAACCGCCATCGTTTTGTGAGCAGCTTTTGCCAAACCATGACTATGGTCTAACGGGTTGTTCATCCGCCCATTTGCGTAGACCATGGGCGCCTTGGTTTTTTGCCTGCCAGAGTTCTTTGCCATGACTGCCCACACCACGGCCAAACCTGCGCCGTTCAGCCGCTCCGACTACAAGACCCTCGGCCTTGCGGCCCTTGGCGGGGCGCTGGAGATCTACGATTTCATCATCTTCGTGTTCTTCGCCCTGACCCTCAGCCAGTTGTTCTTCCCGCCGGAAATGCCCGAGTGGCTGCGTCTGCTGCAAAGCTTCGGGATCTTCGTCACCGGCTACCTGGCGCGGCCGCTGGGCGGGATCCTCATGGCGCATTTCGCCGACAAACTCGGGCGCAAGAAAGTCTTCAGCCTGAGCATCCTGATGATGGCGCTGCCGTGCCTGCTGATCGGGATCATGCCGACTTATGCGCAGATCGGTTATTTCGCGCCGCTGCTGTTGCTGGCGCTGCGCATCCTGCAAGGCGCGGCGGTCGGCGGTGAAGTGCCGAGCGCCTGGGTGTTCGTCGCCGAACACGCGCCGACCGGCCATCGTGGTTATGCGCTGGGCTTTTTGCAGGCCGGGCTGACCTTCGGCTATCTGATCGGCGCCCTGACCGCGACTTTCCTGGCGCAAGCCTTCACCCCGGCGCAAATCCTCGATTACGCCTGGCGCTATCCGTTCCTGCTCGGTGGCGTGTTCGGCGTGATCGGTGTCTACCTGCGCCGCTGGTTGAGCGAAACCCCGGTATTCATGGCGATGGAAGCGCAGCGCGAGGCGCGGGTCGAACTGCCGCTGCGCACTGTATTGCGCGAACACCGGCTGGCGATGCTGCCGGCCATGCTGCTGACCTGCGTGCTGACCTCGGCGGTGGTGGTGTTCGTGGTCATCACCCCGACCATGATGCAGAAAACCTTCGGCATGACCGCCGGCCACACCTTTGCCCTGAGCGCTTTGGGCATCGTTTTCCTCAACATCGGCTGCGTGCTCGCCGGTCTGCTGGTTGATCGCATTGGCGCCTGGCGTACCGTCATGCTCTATAGCCTGCTGCTGCCGCTGGGTATCGCCGTGCTCTACGGTTGCTTGATCATGGGTGGCGATTGGGTCGGTCTGGCCTACGCCGTGGCCGGTCTGGCGTGTGGTGTTGTCGGTGCGGTGCCATCGGTGATGGTCGGTTTGTTCCCGGCGCGCATTCGCGTGTCAGGCATTTCCTTCACCTACAACATTGCCTACGCCGCGTGGGCGAGTATCACGCCGTTGTTGCTGATCGGTCTGATGCCGTGGAGCCCATGGATCTGCGTGATGTTCTGCGCGGTGATGGGCGCGGTAGGCGTCCTCAGTGCGGCGTATTTCGGCACACGAATGCCGCGTACGGGACAGTGTCAGGTGGCCGGGACTGCTTGAGCGGATATACCCGAACTATTTTTGACTGATGAGTCTCAAGCGCTCTTCAGAAACGCTTTTCAAGGCCGATGGTTAAGCTGTATTCCCGCTTTTCTACCTGCCATCGGTACTTTCCCATGTTCAACAAACGCTTGAAGCAAGAGCTGGCCGCTCTTCGTGAAGAACTCTCCAGCCTTCTGCAAGTCAAGGAAAGCCTGGAAAGCGAGATGCTGGTGCTGACCCTTGACCCCGACGGACGGATTCAATCGGTCAACCAGAACTTCCTCAACGAGATGCTCTACAAGAGCCAGGACCTGATGGGCCGGGCGCTTGAAGACATCGTCCCGGTCCATGTGAAGTCCGACGAATTTCACCGTCGCTTCAAGAACGCCATGACCCGAGGCGAGCATTTCGCCGGTGCCGTGCGCCTGTTGCGCGGCAATGGTGAAGAGGCCTGGCTGCGTTCGATCGCGCAGCCTGTGCGCTCTTCGGACGGACGGATCAAGAATATCTCGATCTTCTCCAGTGATTTGACCCGCACCATCGAAGCGTCCCGCGAGCACGAAAACCTGATCGGCGCCTTGGTGCGCTCGACCGCCGTGATCGAATTCGACCTCAACGGCAACGTGCTCAACGCCAACGAGCGCTTCCTCAGTGGCATGGGTTACAGCCTGGCGCAGATCAAGGGCAAACATCACCGCATGTTCTGCACGCCTGATGAGTACAACAGCGCCGAGTACCAGAACTTCTGGCGCCGCTTGAACAATGGCGAGTTTGTGGCCGAGCGTTTCAAGCGCGTCGACAGCCATGGTCGTACGGTCTGGCTGGAGGCGTCCTACAACCCGGTGATCGATGCCAACAACAAGCTGTACAAAGTGGTGAAGTTCGCCACGGTGATCACCGATCAGGTCAACCGCGAACAAGCCGTTGCCGATGCGGCCAGCATTGCCTACAGCACCTCGCAACAAACTGACAGCACTGCGCAGCGTGGCACCACCGTGGTCACCGAAGCGGTCAACGTGATGCGTGACTTGTCGCGGCACATGCAGACAGCCAGCGAAGGCATCGAAGCATTGAACGAACAATCGCAAGTGATCGGCTCCATCGTCAAAACCATCAGCGGGATTGCCGAACAGACCAACCTGCTGGCGCTCAACGCCGCCATTGAAGCGGCTCGCGCGGGCGAGCAGGGGCGCGGCTTTGCTGTGGTGGCCGATGAAGTGCGACAACTGGCTTCACGTACCAGCCAGGCGACCGAGGAAATCGTCGGCGTGGTGCGGCAGAACCAAGACATGGCGCGCAACGCGGTCGCACTGATGACCGACGGCAAACTTCAGGCCGAACAAGGGCTGGCGCTCGCGGCGGAGGCGGGCACGGTGATCGTCGAGATTCAGGACGGCGCGCAGAAAGTGGTGGATGCGGTCGGCCAGTTCGCCAATCAACTGTCCCACTGATTTGCACGCCTATCCCTGTAGGAGGGGCCGCCCCGTCTTCGACGCCGCGCTGTCGCGCAGCAAACTGGGGCTAGAGTAGAAGAGCGCGCGCGGGGCAGAGACCGTCATTAGCACTGGTGTGACAGCACCCGAGTAGGAGAGTGGTCCGCACGGTATCGGCGTGGAGTCGCTGAAGGCACGGCATGCCGTGACCTCGTATAAGAGAGTGAACCCCTTCGCCACCGTGTACCCCGCGCGCGCTTTTCAATCCTGCGAGGAATTGTCATGGCGCGCAAGAACCAAAAACGCTTTGAGATTGTTCATCACGACTGCGCCGGCATCGATGTGGGTAGTCGTGAGCATTGGGTCGCGGTCAATCCTGATCGATCCGATCCGCCTGTTCGTAAATTTTTGACCTTCACCGATGACCTGATCGCGCTGGCCGACTGGCTTGAGTCGTTGAAGATCAAAGTGGTGGCCATGGAGGCGACCGGCGTTTATTGGATTCCTCTTTTCGAAGTGCTCGATGCCCGGGGATTCGAGGTTTATCTGGTCAACTCGCGGGCGACGCGACAGACCTCCGGCCGCAAATCCGATGTTCTGGATTGCCAGTGGATCTGGCAACTGATGACGCACGGCCTGTTGAGCGGGGCTTTTCGTCCAGCCGATGAAATTTGCTCGATGCGCTCGCTGGTACGGCAACGTGCCAATAAAGTCGCCGATCAAGCCAAAACCATCAACCGCATGCAGAAAGCCCTGAGCCAGATGAACATCCAGCTGGCCAATGTTATCAGCGACATTAGCGGCGTGACCGGGATGAAAATCCTCCAGGCAATAAATCAGGGTGAGCGCGATCCTCACGCTCTAGCCGCCTTGCGAGATCGGCGTATCAAGGCAGACCACGCCACCATCGCCCGCAGCCTGCACGGCAATTGGCGCATGGAGCACCTGCATGCACTACGTCAGGAACTGGCGTGCTACGACTTTCTGGAAACACAAATCGCCGAGTGCGACAGGGCCATCGCACAAGCGCTTGAACGACTGCCCGTGCGTCAGGAAGAAGTCCCAGCGGCGTGTAAAGCGCTTCGCAACACTCATCGCTCGGCTGCGCAACAGACGGCCCTGCATCAGGCATTGGGCCAGGTGATGGGCGTGGATTTAACCGCCATCCCCACGATCGGGGTGGATACCGCGCTGGTGCTGGCCAGCGAGTTGGGCCCGGACTTGTCACGCTTCCCGACCTCACAACACTTTTGCTCATGGTTGGGTGTCGCGCCGCCAACCCGAATATCGGGCGGCAAACCTCTTCCGGGCAGAGCACCGAAGGTCATCAATCGAGCGGCTCAAGCGCTCAAGCAATCGGCTTCTAACGCCCGAAACGACAAAAGTTTTATCGGTGCCAGCCACCGGGCACGCTTAAGCAGAATGGATACGGGCTGCGCCATCAAAGCAACCGCCCATCAACTGGCTCGGCTGATTTACGCCATGCTGACCAAGGGACAGCCGTATGTTGAGCAAGGTTTGGAAGCTTACGAAGAAAAAAGCCGCAGCCGGCAACTGCGCGCCTTGGAACGCAAGGCACGCAAGCTGGGGATGCAGTTGGTGATGGCTGGATAGAATTTAGAGCAAAAACAATGCGTTATTTTTTGTTTGATAAGAGCTGTCGAGTGAAACGAGGCTGCGATCTTTTGATTTTGGTTTAAGGATCAAGGTCAAAATCAAAAGGTCGCAGCGTGCCGCAGCTCCTACAGGGTTTCTTCGCCAGCAGTTCTTTTTGTGGTCTGGCGCTACAATCGGCTCCTTTTTCCCCGGAGCAGATGCCCATGAGCGATTCCCACCGCCGCCCGGTTCCCCTAAACAAAGCCTACCGCCTGCTCAACCACGGCCCGACCGTTCTGGTCAGCGCTGCCCATGATGGCCAGCGCAACATCATGGCCGCTGCGTGGGCGATGCCGCTGGATTTCGAGCCGCCGAAAGTCGCCGTGGTACTCGACAAATCCACCTGGACGCGGCAACTGCTAGAAGCGTCCGGCACCTTCGTACTCAATGTGCCATGCGTCAATCAGGCCGACATCGTGCAAACCGTCGGCAACACGTCCGGTCTGGAAATCACTCAAAACCAGCGGCAGGACAAGTTCCAGGCGTATGGCTTGCAGACCTTCAGCGGTGAACAAGTCGAAGCGCCGCTGCTCGACGGATGTGTTGCCTGGCTGGAATGTCGTTTGCTGCCCGAGCCGCGCAATCACGAGCAATACGACCTGTTCCTCGCCGAAGTCATCGCCGCTCACGCCGATGAACGTGTGTTCAGTGACGGGCGCTGGCATTTCGAGGGGCATGATGGTTTGCGCACGCTGCACCACGTGGCGGGCGGGCATTTCCTGACGATTGGTGACGCGGTGGATGGCAAGACGCTGGCGCTTTGAATGGCGGTTGATGGCAAACTATTGCCGAATGTTGCAAGGTAGGGGCATTGTCGAACCCATCAGGCACGTACCCCATGGACCTTTCCCTTTCGAGTTATCTCGCTCCGTTGCTGTCGCTGGCGTTGTTTTGGACGGTTGCGGTGGTCACGCCCGGCCCGAACTTCTTCAACATCGCTCAACTCGCAGTTAGCCGCTCCCGCCGCCATGGCGTGTTAGCGGCGCTCGGCGTTGCCAGCGGAACGGTGTTGTGGGGACTGGCGGGCGGTCTGGGCATCCAGTCATTGTTCAGCGCGGCACCGGCGCTTTACCTGAGCTTCAAGATCGCCGGCGGCTGTTACCTGATCTATCTCGGGCTCAAGCAATTCAAACGCAAGGCGCCCATTGCCCCCGGCGCTTCAGATTCATCGGAGCAAACATTGCTTGGCGCTTACGCGCGGGGCTTGCTGGGCAACATGACCAACCCCAAGTCGGCGCTGTTTGTCGCCACCATCTTCGCCACCGCAATGCCGGTCCACATACCGCCGTTGCTGCTGGCGCTGGCGGTGATGAGCATGGCCACGTTGTCGTTCAGTTGGTATTGCAGCGTGGCGCTGTTCTTCGCCAGTCGGCGGATTGCTGGTGTTTACGAGCGCTCACGTAAATGGCTGGATCGGTTGGCGGGCGGTTGTTATCTGCTGTTTGGTGCGCATTTGGTGGCTAGTCGCTGATTCGTGATCGCCAGGAAAAAACTCGATCTCAGAGCATAAAAAAAGGTTCTTCACGGATTACCGGGAAAGACGCTCTTGATTTTCATGAAAAAGAATTCGCTATCCCGGTAACCGTACGCCATCCGTTTGATAACCTTTATTCGATTGTTTATGCCTTCCAACTGCCCCGTGTGCATCGGCCAGCGAACCCGGCTGACGATTCCCCGCCAGTAACCCTTTAGCCGTTTGGCGAACAGGATCAGAGCCGGTATCGCGCTTTCATCAGCGTGGCGCAGCCATTGCTTCCAGGCTGATCTCCAGCCCCAGGCGGTACTTGGCGTCCAGAGCGTTTTGAGTTCAGCTTTCATCAAGTAGACCGTCATCAACGCTTGGTTGGCCGCCAGCAAATCCTCCAAGCGGACCTGTTGCTCCGGTGTTTTCAGGTTCTGCGGGTTGCGCAGGAGCAGCCAACGCGCTTGCTTGATGACCTTTCGGGCCGGCTTGTCGTGACGCAGTCGATTGGCTTCGTCGACGCGAACCCGATCAATCACCTCTCGGCCATATTTGGCCACCACATGGAAAAGATCGTAGACCACTCGCGCTTTTGGGCAGTGCTGACGAACCTCCAGATCAAAAGCGGTGTTCATGTCCATTGCCACCGCTTCGATTCGGGCGCACCCCTCTGGCCCCAGCTCTTCGAAAAATGGCCTGACCGCCGCCCGGCTGCGGCCTTCGCCGATCCACAGCACCCGTCGCGTATCCGCGTCCAGAACAACGCTGGCATAACGATGACCTTTGAATAATGCGAACTCGTCCATCACCAAGCGTCGCGGTTGCGCCTTTGGCAAAACGCTCAATGCTGCTTGCAAGGCTCGACGCTCCAGCACCCGAACGGTCTCCCAATGCAGCCCAAACATCTGCGCTACGTGCAACGTGGGAAGGCGTTCACAGGCTTGAATGACCGCCTCTGCCAGACGCCGTGTCATACGGGCATAGCGATCCAGCCAACTGACGGCCTCCATGCGTTTGCCACAGTCGCGGCAACCAACGCGTCGGAGCAAAACGCTCAGGCGTACTGCGCGACCGAGAATGGGTAAATCACGAATGACTCGCTGGCAATACTCATGCGTGGTTGAACAGGGTTTTTGGCACCCACCACAGGAAGGGAATCGGGTGGCGTGGGGTGTCAGATCGATCTGGAGGGCATCACCATCAGGCTTGATCGTGACGACAGAAAAGCCCTCCCAAAAAGGAAGGAAAGTATTAATATCGTGCATAAGAACGCCGGTTTGTTAGATGTGTTTGCTCGCACGAACATCATCAATCAAATCGGCGTTCTTGTTTCTGTGTTTCCCGGGATTCCGTGAAGAACCTAAAAAAAGGCCTACCTCCCGGTAAGCCTTTTCCATTTACTGCGTAGCCCTCAATCCCCCAACGCTTCCCCTTCACGTCGAGGATCCGCGCCACCGGCCAGCGACGCATTCCCCTGCGTATCCTTGACCCGCACGATGGCCTGGGTGCCGCTGGTCATGTCGATTTCATTCACCGTGTGACCTTTGTCCTTCAACGCCTGAACAAGCGCCGGGCTGAACTGGCCTTGTTCCAGTTCGGTCGGGCCGTTGCGGCTGCCGAAGTTGGGCAGGCTGATGGCGCTTTGCGGGTCGAGGTTCCAGTCGAGCAGGCCGACGGTGGTTTTGGCCACGTATTCGATGATCTGCGAGCCGCCCGGTGAGCCGACGCTGGCAAGGAATTCGCCGCTGTGGCGATCGAAGATCAGCGTTGGCGCCATCGACGAGCGCGGGCGTTTTAAGGGCTCGACGCGGTTGGCGACTTTCTGCCCGTTCTCTTCGGGGATGAACGAGAAGTCGGTCATCTGGTTGTTCAGCAAGAAGCCCTGAACCATCAGGTGTGAGCCAAACGCCGCTTCGATGGTGGTGGTCATCGACACGGCGCCGCCGAGGTCATCCACCGCCACCACTTGCGAGGTGGAGATGCGCAGCGGCGAGCGATCCGGCGCGTAGGCCACCTGCACACCCGGCGGCGTGCCCGGTTTGGCGCTGCCCATGCTGCGTTCGCCGATCAGGCTGGCGCGGCTGGCCAGATAACCCGGATCGACCAGGCCTTTGACCGGTACGGGCACGAAGTCGGTGTCGGCGACGTATTGCGCGCGGTCGGCGTAGGCCAGGCGTTCGGCTTCGGCGATCAGGTGCACGGCCTGCGGATCCGGTTCGATGCCGGCCGGTTTGTCAGTCTTGTGGGGTTTTAGCGGGGTCAGCGAAAGGCGCGGGTCGCGGGTTTCCAGTGCCTGCAAGGTGCCAAGAATCTGCGCCACGGCAATCCCGCCCGACGACGGTGGCGGCATGCCGCAGACCTGCCAGCGCTTGTAGTCGGTGCACAGCGGCGCGCGCTCCTTGGCCTGATAGCGTTGCAGATCGTTCAACGACAGGCTGCCGGGGTTGGCGTGGCCCTGAACCTTGGCGACGATCTCTTCGGCAATCGGGCCTTTGTACAACGCATCGGCGCCTTCGTTGGCGATGCGTTTGAGCACCGCAGCCAGCGCCGGGTTTTGCAGGTGGGTGCCGACGGCTTTGACGCTGCCATCGTGGTTGAGGAAGTACGCGGCCATGTCCGGCGACTTACGAATGACCGGGTCTGACGCCAGCAGCGAATACAGACGAGGAGAGATCGCAAAGCCTTGTTCGGCCAGTTTGATCGCCGGCTCGAACAGCTTCGCCCACGGCAGGCGACCGTGTTGTTTATGCGCCATCTCCAGCGCACGCAACACGCCCGGTGTGCCAACCGACCGGCCGCCAATCTGCGCCTGCGGGAACGGCATCGGTTTACCGTCGGCTTGCAGGAACAGCTTCTCGGTGGCACCGGCCGGTGCGGTTTCGCGACCGTCGTAGGTGCGCACCTGTTTGCCGTCCCAAAGCACGATCATCGCGCCGCCACCAATCCCGGAGGATTGCGGCTCAACCAGCGTCAGTACCGCTTGCATCGCAATCGCTGCATCAATCGCCGAACCGCCCTGACGCAGCATCTCGCGACCGGCTTCAGCGGCCAATGGATTCGCAGCGGCGGCCATGTGTTTACTGGCGTGGCGGGTTTGCAGGTCGGTGCGGTAACCGGAGGCGGCTTCCGGCGCCAACGGCAGGGTCGAGGAGGGTGGCGCGTTGCACGCGGTGAGGGTCAGGGCGCTGATGATCAGCGTCAGGGCTGGCAGGCGAAAGCGGCTCAAGGGCAAGGCTGAAAACACGCGGGCTCTCCGTCCGTGGGATAAAAGTCTGAGGGACTTTATCGACCGACTGTGTAGGACGCAATCCGCTGATGTGTTTCTCCTTCATGCCTTGGCGAGTTTTCTGTAGGGTCGGTGGCAATTGATTGACTACGAACATCCCCTTGTAGGAGTGAGCCTGCTCGCGATAGCGCTGGACCAGTCAGCATTGATGCTGAATGTAATTGCGCGATCGCGAGCAGGCTCACTCCTACAGTTCAAAGGCATAAAAATCACAAGAGGCCAAGAATGCACAGCGAGTTCCCCACCGAATCCAGCTACCGCGATCAACGCGAACGGTTTCTGGTCGCCGCCAATGCCGCTGGCGCCACGCTCATTTCGTACGCGCATCCGCGTTGCGGGCCATTCGGCGAACCCTTGAGCACTGACGTCGCCATACTTGGCAATCCGCAAGCCAAACGTCGGCTGGTGGCGCTGAGCGGTACGCACGGAGTGGAGGGTTATTACGGCTCCGACTGTCAGATCGACTGGCTGAAAACCTTCGTGACGGGTTCGCTGCCCAAGGATGTTGCCGTGGTGATGGTTCACCTGATCAATCCCTGGGGCACGGCGTGGTTGCGGCGGGTCAACGAAGACAACATCGACCTCAATCGCAATCACCTGAATTTCACCTCGCCGCTACCGGATAACCGCGCTTACAGCGCACTGCATGAAATCTACGCCTGCCGCGACCTGAACGGCCCCGAGCGACAACGTGCCGATGCCTTGCTGGCTGCGCAGATTGATGAGCATGGTTGGCCGGCGGTGATGTCGATCGTCGAGGGCGGTCAGCACAGCCATCCCGATGGATTGTTTTACGGTGGCCGCGCGGCGAGCTGGTCGAATCGCACGTTGCATCAAATCATCGAAGCGCATCTGGCTGGCGCTGAAACGCTGATGTGCTTCGACCTGCACACTGGCGCTGGCGAGTACGGCCACCCAATGTTGCTCACCATCACCCAAGCGCCTTACCCGGCACTCGCGCAGGCCCAGACGATCTACGGCCCATGGCTCTACACCTTGCACACCGGCGCCGACACCCTGAGCGAAACCGGTGTGGCGGCGACGGCTACCGGTTACACCTCGCAGGCGTTGCTTAATGCTTTACCGAACGTGCAGTTGATGCCGTTCGTGATCGAGTGCGGGACGTATCCGGGGGCGAATGTGCATCGGCATTTACGCGATGACCATTGGCTGCATCTGCATGGCGATCCGCTGGACGCGATGGGGAGGGGGATCAAGTTGAATCTGCTGGAGCAGTTTTATCCGGCTGATCCGGACTGGAGGGCGATGGTGGGGTTGCGGACTCGGCAGATCTGGGCGAAGGGGGTGACGGCGCTGTCGGCAGAAAACCCGAAGTAGGTCAGACATAGCATTGTGGTGAGGGGATTTATCCACGATGGACTGCGTAGCAGCCCCATTTATTTCTACTGAGAAGAGGGGGGCGCTGCGCACCCCATCGGGGATAAATCCCCTCGCCACGGGTTCGGTGTTGTTTCGAGGGATAAAAAGCGCTTATTGCTTAAATACGGGCAGTCCATTAGCAGCACGCCATGCCGCAACTGTACGAGCTATACCAGCGGACGACGTGTCAGCTCCGGGTTCGGGATAATAAATGAGGTCCATCCCGTCTGGGTGCCCAATAACCTCGTTGAAGTGCCGCACTAAGACATCTGCATGCTTATCTGTGGGCGCTTTATCTTCTTTTCTAATCTCGTCCACGAACTCCACGAACTCTTGTTCAGTGTAGTCCGCGACGCTGCGTTTGATGAATGGATCGGCCATGTTGTTATTTTCTACGACGCGTCGAGCTGCTAAGCATTCTTGAACCCTGGCAAGCCCTGCGCTGCTCGCCAGTCTTTTACAATTTGCGTTACGCCCTGAGGTGAGCTATCCGCACCAGTCTCTGGGTAATAGATAAGATCCGACCCGGCCGGGTGTTCGCTGATTTTCTCGAAGTGCAACAACAGCAAATCATCACGGTCATCGTTTTCGGCTTCTTCGTCTTCTTTGGCGAGTTCTTCCAAGAGCGCGACGAACTCGGCTTCGGTGTAATCCGAAATTCTGCTTTTGGTAAGAGGAGAGATCATATTTTGGGTTCGATACCTATTGCTTGAAGCCCGGAAGTCCATTAGTGGCACGCCACTCCTTTACAGTCTTCGCAATGCCCTCAGCAGAACTGTTTGCTCCTGGCTCGGGATAAAAAATCAGGTCGGTTCCATCCGGGTGACCGGTAAGCGTTCTGAACTGTGCCAGCAGTTCACCAAGCTCCGTATCCGATCCACATTTGTTGGTTGCCCGTATTTTTTCAATGAAGCGGATAAATTCGGCTTCTGTGTATTCGGATATTTTTACCATGTGCGTTCACTAATTTTTGTGCTGGCTGATGTGATTTCTAGGGGTGTTGATGCGGAGGTTGTCTATGTCGTACACAGCGCCGCCGTCTACGATCCGCTCGACGTGATGTATTTCAAATACGCCTCGTGTGCCAACGGCCTCTCTATCTCGAACGGCGGGAGCATTGCCTGACACTAAACGATCTTGGGCATCCACATTGAACTGATCAAACAGGGCTGGATCATCCCGCACGGCCTGCCAGAATGCTTTCCGAAATGCATCGAAGCTCGAAAACTCCCTCCCCCTAAGCCTATCCGCAATCCGTGTCGGAATCGGCGCACCGATCCCCGTTCCGGCTCCAGCAAGCCATATACCCGGAACATCCTCCCCAACCCCCGTCACCGTGCCCGGCGTCAGTCTCGCCGGCCTCGAGAACACTACATATAGCGACTTAAGCCCAGTGTCCGCCGGGAACACCAGAATACAATCCTCGGCAGTAATGTCCTCGCCGGGCAGGCCTTCTATCTGGGTATCTGTGTTCTCGGGAATCGGATGAACAAGGATCGTGTTCAGTTGCTCGCCGTGTTCGGGATAGACCAGCGGCGGCATAGATCCTAGGGGCCCGCGCTGCGGCGTCCACAAAATGGTAATGCCGTTGAGCTTGGCCTCCATCGCAGTCTTGTCGCTGTTCCACTCGACGTTGACAGTACGCACCGAGTCATCGCCCGAAGCGCCGGAGTGGATGCCGTAAACCTGCATGACCCCTTCGGCATCATGCCGAAACTGGAAGCGCACACGAGTGGGCGCGCGGCTCATGCGGCGCAGTTGCTCATCGGTATGCAGCGTGCCGTCACCCATGCGGGTCGGCAGCATCCCGAGGACGAACACGCTGGCCGGCCCGGCAGCGCCGCGAATTGCCCAGTTGAGGCGCTGTTGCAGAATCCCGCCGCCCGCCAAACGCCCCAAGGCCAGATCGGCACCTATTGCCGTCGCGACAGCGGTGCTGGCGGAGGGAAAGAGCATGGCACCCGCGACCATGACCTTGCCGAAGTTGGCGGCGGACTCGGGCACCGTGCCAGCGTCCGTTCGGCACCAGTTACCCGGCGTGCAGGACTTCGCGAACACCTGATCTTCGCGGGGCCTGGGCGTTGGCCATTCATCCTTTTCGATGTACACCGGCTCCGGCGCGGGGGGCGGATTCCACGCAGCCCATGAGCCGTTTCCGCTCGGACGTTTCCAAGGCCAAGCTTCATCGAAGAGAGATTTGAATCGAGCCATGCCAACTCCCTGTATGGCTTTGAATCGAGCCAGGGAAGCTTGTCGGTCGATGGGGAATTCGGGCAAACGGATGGGTTGAATTTCAGGCGCGAGATTTTACGAAAAATCCTATTCGTACCTGAAACGGACCCGTTTCCTACAGCGCTCTCCCGGCCTGTTGATTGGCGATTGATTCAAATGCACCAGCGGTGTTTTACGCTTGTAGTCTTTCGGTTTGGATGGAGGGGCGGTCTGCATTTCTCCTACAGACTTTTCAGGTCGACAACTTACGCACCGTTGCCTGAGGATGTTTTCTGTTGTTTTTTTCAGGATGGATTTCAGATGAAAAGGATGAGTCCGTTGCCATTCAACTCTATTTTCAGTCGGCCATTGTCATGAGCATTTCCAATGAGGATCGCGATTTTCTGGTGGCGATGGGCAGTCGCATTGCTCACTTACGCACAGTGCACGAGATTACACAGACGCGGTTTGCACGGGCTTTAGGTCTTTCCCGGCAGACCTTTCAGGGTTACGAGGAGGGCACGCGCAGCATGCCGGTCACGACACTGGTGAAGATGGCATTTGCGCTTCGCGTGCCTGTTGAAGACCTGCTCGGGGTTCCCTCGTACACGGAGAAGCCAAGACGCAGCTTGACCTCGACGTGGTATCGACGGCTGCAGTCCATCAATGAGCTTTCGAAGGTTCAACAGAAGGTTATTGCGCAGATGCTCGACGCCCTGATCGCACAGGCAGCGACCAAAACAAGCGACGAAGAGGGGGATGCTTTGAAGTAGCAGATCACCGAGACTTTTCTCGAGGCATAAAAAAACGGCCTACCTTTCGGTAAGCCGTTTTTAGTACTTGGTGGCTACACAGGGACTTGAACCCCGGACCCCAGCATTATGAATGCTATGCTCTAACCAACTGAGCTATGTAGCCAAGTGGCGCGCATTATTCCCCTGAAATGGAAAAGCGTCAAGCGTAAATTTAAAATATTTCTTCTTATTTTCAACCGCTTATCCCCCAGCCCGGGAAATCCGGGCCGGGCAGGGCGTCAACGTAGCTGGAATCTCGCGGTATTGGCGCTCAACGCATGGCTGCCCTGGCTCAGGGTGTCCGCCGCCAGATTCACCGCCCGCGCACCTTCAAGCAAACGCACTGCGGCCTGATCGACCTGCTGGATATTGCCGCTGACCTCATCGGCGGTGCTCGCTTGCTCTTCCACCGCCGTGGCGATCTGCGCGAGGGTGTCGGTGACGCTCTGCACGGCGCAGGCAATTTCTCCCAGGCGTTCACCGAGACCGGTGACCGACTCGGCATCGGTTTGCGCCTGGCCGCAAGCGGCTTCCATCAAGCTCACGGCCTCGTTGACCGTAGCGCGCAAGCTGTCGACCGTGCTGGCGATCTGCGCGGTGGACGACTGCGTGCGTTGTGACAGGCTGCGCACTTCGTCAGCGACCACGGCAAAGCCGCGACCTTGTTCACCCGCGCGAGCAGCCTCGATGGCCGCGTTGAGCGCCAACAGGTTGGTTTGCTCGGCGACGCCGCGAATGGTGTCGACCACCAATTGAATCTGCTGACCTTGTTCACTGACCCGACCCAACGCCGCAGCCGTTTCATTCAAACGCTGATTGAGCTGCTGAATACTCGCCGTGGTGCGCTGGCTGTCACGGCTGCTGTCAGCCGCGATGCGCCGGGTGTGCTGGGCGCTGCCGGACGCCTGCTCGCAACTCTGCGCCACGCCTTGCGAGGTCGCGGCCAATTGCGTGGCAGCAGCGGCGATCTGGCTGATCTGTAACTGCTGCGCCTCGACTTCGCTGAGGGCGCCGCTTGAGTGTTCGTTGAGGCTGCGCACGGCGTTGCTCAATTGCGAAGTCTCGTGATCGACACCGAGCATACTGCTGCGCAGTTGCACCACGGCAACGTTGAGCGCAGTGCTGATCGCCGCAAGCTCATCACGCCCCACCACCGGCACCTGCAGGCTCAGGTTGCCATCGCGCAGGGCTTCGGCGAGCAGGGTGATGCCGCTGGCACTGCGGCGGATTGAAGCTTGCAGGCAGATGAACAGATACAGCGCCGCGAGCAGCAGACAGCCGAATATCGCCGCGACGAGGATGAACTGGCGGATCGCCGAGCCGTGGTAGGCATCGAGACGCTGATCCAGCGATACCAATGACTGTTGGCGCAGGGCGGCGAGGTCGGTCAGCAAGGCGTCGAGGCTGCGCTCGAAGTCGTCCGGTTTGAGGTTGATGCTGCCGCCGAACACGCCGTCATCCAGCACCTTCAGACCGCTGTCGAGGTGTTTGAGGCTGTCGTGGTATTGGCTGGCCCAGCTCTGCTGATCTTTCGGCAGGCGTGCTTCCAGCAGCGTGGCGGTTTTGACCAGTTGTTCGCGAGCGTCGCCGATACGGCTGCGCAGGTCGCGTAATTGCAGACGGCTTTGCAGGGTGAACTGGCCGGAGACGACCGAGGCCTGACCGACCGCAGCGAGGCGACCGACGCGTTCGATCAAGTCCGGCGCGTGCTGGGTGGAAATTTGCGTCAACAGATAGGTTTCCAGCCACGGTGCGAGGGTCAGGCGATTGTCCATGACGATCTGCTCGCGCAACGCTTGCAGAGCGCTCAGCGCATTGGTGAAACGGTCGTAACCGTCCGGCCACCAACCGACGCTGCTCAGGCTTTTCGAATCCAGACCATTGAGTGCGGTTTGCAGCGCTTGATAACGGGTGAGGGTTTCGCCTTGCGCTCCTTCATTTTTCAGAGCGTTGCCCAAGTCTGTGGTGGCTTGCAGAACAGCCGGTTGTACTGCATCGAACGCGCCCATGGCGGCAAGCGTCGCCGGCGTCGGTTGGCGATTGGTTTCGGTGGCGCGCCAACGGGCGGCGCGGTCACGTTGCGCGGCGAGCAAGTTGTCCAGCGCATCGAGTGCGAGCAACTGCCGTACACCGGCACGTTCGCCGGAAATCAGATTGAGCTTGTCGCGATAGTCCTGGCCGATCATCAACAGGCTGCCGGCCAACGGCAGAATGAACAGCAGAAACAACAACTGGAATTTACCTGCGAAGCCAAACCGCCCCAGCAATTTGATCCCCGGTGAAAGGAAAGCCTGCATGCCCCATGACTCCTCTGGACACCACGCACCATCGGCGTGCATTGCGGTCTGACGACGTTGACGTTGTGCCCTGCTAAAAGGCCTCGAAAGTTCACTCTCGCCCGCTCTGTAGGCCGGCTATGTAGCGAAACTTCCCATTCTCGGCACCCTTGGTAAGGCCGCCGCGTTCAAGGGATGAAGCAAGGCAAGATTCAGACCATGGCGTTGCGCTATCACCTATATGCCAGATATCAGATTTCCCCCCTGTAGGCGCTGCCGAAGGCTGCGATCTTTTGATCTGTTTTTAGAAGCAAGATCAACAGATCGCAGCCTTCGGCAGCGCCTACAGGATTCGGTCAGTTTAATAGTTAGCTGGCTAAGGGGATGGCGCTGGCGCACCGAAAAATGGCACATTGACGCACCTGCCTGCGGGCACCCATCTGCTGTCCGGAAACTTCCATGGCTATCAGCAACGCTCAGACCGCCGCTGCTTCGGCGCCCGCGGCTCCCCAAAGCAGTCCACTGGTGATGCGTATCATCGGCGCGGTGGCGCTGGCGCATTTGATCAACGACCTGATCCAGTCGGTGCTGCCGTCGATCTACCCGATGCTCAAGGCCAATTACGGCCTGACCTTTACTCAGGTCGGCCTGATCACTTTGACCTTTCAACTGACTGCCTCGTTGTTGCAGCCGTGGGTCGGTTATCACACCGATCGGCATCCGAAGCCGTGGCTATTGCCGGCCGGTTCGATCTGCACGCTGATTGGCATCGTGATGATGTCGATGGTCGGCAGTTTTCCATTGATTCTGCTGGCGGCGGCGCTGATCGGTATCGGCTCCTCGACGTTTCACCCGGAGGCGTCGCGGATTGCGCGGCTGGCCTCAGGGGGGCGTTTCGGTCTGGCGCAATCGACCTTCCAGGTGGGTGGTAACGCCGGTTCCGCATTTGGTCCGTTGCTGGCGGCAGCGATCATCATTCCGTTCGGTCAGGGCAATGTGGCGTGGTTCGGTTTGTTCGCGGTATTTGCGCTGTTCGTGCTGTACCGCATCAGTCGCTGGTACGCCCATCACTTGAACCTGTTCAAGCTCAAGGCAGGCCAGGCGGCGACTCACGGGCTATCGAAGGGCAGGGTGACCAGTGCGTTGGTGGTGCTCGGTTTGCTGGTGTTTTCCAAGTATTTCTACATGGCCAGTCTCACGAGCTATTTCACGTTCTACCTGATCGAGAAGTTCGATTTGTCGGTGGCCAGCTCGCAGTTGCACTTGTTCCTGTTTCTTGGCGCGGTGGCGGCGGGGACCTTCTTCGGTGGGCCGATTGGCGACAAGATCGGACGTAAGGCAGTGATCTGGTTTTCGATCCTCGGCGTGGCGCCGTTTACGCTGCTCATGCCCCATGTCGATCTGTTCTGGACGACCGTCCTCAGCGTGGTGATCGGCTTCATCCTTGCTTCGGCATTCTCGGCGATCGTTGTGTACGCTCAAGAGCTGGTACCGGGCAATGTCGGGATGATCGCCGGGGTGTTCTTTGGTCTGATGTTTGGTTTCGGCGGGATTGGCGCGGCGTTGCTCGGGCATCTGGCGGATGTACACGGGATTGAGTACGTGTATTTCCTTTGCTCGTTCCTGCCACTATTTGGCGTACTGGCGATTTTCCTGCCACGCACCAAAAAGACCTGACGCCACACAAATCCAACTGTGGGAGCGGGCTTGCTCGCGAATGCGATGTATCAGCTATAGATGTACTGACTGACTGACTGACACGACGCCTTCGCGAGCAAGCCCGCTCCCACAGGGGAATTGCGTACAGCCATAAATTTCAGGCACAAAAAAGCCGCGTATCAAACGCGGCTTTTTCTTGAGCGGTGTTGCTTAGACGTTGAAGCGGAAGTGCATCACGTCGCCGTCTTTAACGATGTAGTCCTTGCCTTCCAGGCGCCATTTACCGGCTTCTTTGGTGCCGGCTTCGCCCTTGTACTGGATGAAGTCGTTGTAGGCGATGACTTCGGCGCGGATGAAGCCTTTCTCGAAGTCGGTGTGGATCACGCCGGCAGCCTGAGGTGCGGTGGCGCCGACTTTGACGGTCCAGGCGCGGACTTCTTCAACACCGGCGGTGAAGTAGGTCTGCAGGTGCAGCATTTCGTAGCCGGCGCGGATCACGCGGTTCAGGCCAGGCTCTTCCAGGCCCAGGGCCTCGAGGAACATGTCTTTCTCTTCGCCGTCATCCAGCTCGGCGATTTCTGCTTCGATCTTGTTGCAGACCGGAACAACTATGGCGCCTTCTTCTTCGGCGATGGCGCGAACCACGTCCAGGTGCGGGTTGTTCTCGAAACCGTCTTCAGCGACGTTGGCGATGTACATGACCGGTTTGGTGGTCAGCAGGTGGAAGCCCTTGATCACTGCCTTTTCGTCAGTGCTCATGTTCTTCATCAGGCTGCGTGCCGGCTTGGCTTCGGTGAAGTGCGCGATCAGTTGCTCCAGCAGAGCCTTCTGAACCACAGCGTCCTTGTCACCGCCCTTGGCGTTACGCGCGACTTTCTGCAGTTGCTTCTCGCAGCTGTCGAGGTCGGCGAAGATCAGTTCCAGGTCGATGATTTCGATGTCGCGTTTCGGGTCGACGCTGTTGGAAACGTGGATCACGTTTTCGTCTTCGAAGCAGCGTACGACGTGAGCGATGGCGTCGGTTTCACGGATGTTGGCCAAGAACTTGTTGCCCAGGCCTTCACCTTTCGAGGCGCCGGCTACCAGGCCTGCGATGTCGACGAACTCCATGGTGGTCGGCAGGATGCGCTTCGGATTGACGATGGCCGCCAAGGCTTCCAGACGCGGATCCGGCATCGGCACGATGCCGCTATTGGGCTCGATGGTGCAGAAGGGGAAGTTCTCGGCCGCGATCCCGGATTTGGTCAGGGCGTTGAACAGGGTGGACTTGCCGACGTTAGGCAGGCCGACGATGCCGCAATTGAATCCCATGGTGTTTCCCCTCGGTAAAGAGTCAGGCCTTCTGGCTGTGCAGGTTTTTCATCGCACGGTTCCATTCACCGGCGAGGATATCCGGCAGCACGCCGAGGGCAAAATCGATGCTGGCATCGAGTTTTTCCTGTTCGGCGCGTGGCGCACGACCCAGGACGAAATTTGAAACCATACTGGCGACGCCCGGGTGGCCGATGCCAAGCCGCAGGCGGTAGAACGTATTCTGATTGCCCAGTTGCGCGATGATGTCGCGCAACCCGTTGTGACCGCCATGGCCGCCGCCCTGCTTGAGCTTGGCGACGCCCGGAGGCAGATCGAGTTCGTCGTGCGCCACCAGGATTTCTTCAGGCTTGATGCGGAAGAAACCGGCGAGTGCCGCCACGGCCTGGCCGCTGCGGTTCATGTAGGTGGTGGGAATCAGCAGACGAACATCCTGACCCTGATGCGAATAGCGCCCGGTCAGGCCGAAATATTTGCGATCGGCCACAAGACTCACATTCTGTGCGTGGGCGATGCGCTCAACAAAAAGGGCCCCTGCGTTATGCCGGGTCTGTTCGTATTCAGCGCCTGGATTTCCCAGGCCAACGATCAGTTTGATGGCAGTCACGATAGGGGCCCTTCCTTGGAGTGGTGGATAACATCGCCGCGATCCGGGAAAGCGGCGAAAGTGGACGAAAATTGCTCATTTACCATGAATGTAAACTCCGCGTTCTCGCCCGCTTTCTCGCTACGCTCAGTCCGCGATGTTTCCGGTCACTCCGGCGAACAGAGTGAAATTACTCTGCTGCGCCTTCTTCGGTAGCTTCTGGAGCAACACGTGGAGCGTGGACGTTGGCAACAGCCTTGTCATCGCCGTGTGCCAGAGCAACGAATTCAACGCCTTTCGGAGCTTTGAGGTCCGAGAGGTGAATGATCGAACCGATTTCAGCGTTAGCCAGGTCGACTTCGATGAACTCAGGCAGATCTTTCGGCAGGCAAGTTACTTCGATTTCAGCAACAACGTGCGAAATCTCGCCGCCTTTCTTCACTGGAGCAGCTTCGTTGATGAAGTGCACAGGAACGATAGCGGTCAGTTTCTGGCCAGCTACAACGCGTACGAAGTCAGCGTGCATCACGTGGCCTTTGGCCGGGTGACGTTGCAGAGCTTTGATGATTACGTTTTGCTTGGTGCCGCCAACGTTCAGCTCGATGATGTGGCTGTAAGCCGCTTCGTTTTCGAGCAGTTTGGCAACTTCTTTGGCCAGCATGCTGATGGATTCAGGGGCTTTTTCGCCACCGTAAACAACAGCTGGAACCAGAGCGGCGAGACGACGCAGGCGGCGGCTCGCACCTTTCCCCAGGTCGGAACGCACTTCAGCATTCAGAGTAAAATCGTTCATTTTGTATCTCCAAAATAGCCATGACCGGAGTGGCGTTTGCGACCAGCGCCAAACACGGTATGGGCAAAAAAGCCCCGCCCCGACAGGAATGCCGGGGCGGGGCGCTTTTCGTCAACGAGACATCTCGAGAAGGGCAGGGCCCTTAACGGAACATCGCGCTGATCGATTCTTCGTTGCTGATGCGGCGAACCGCTTCGGCAACAACCGGTGCGATATCCAGTTGACGGATACGTGCACAGGCTTGTGCGGCAGCGGACAGCGGGATGGTGTTAGTCACCACCAGCTCGTCCAGCACGGAATTTTCGATATTCTCGATGGCCCGACCCGACAGCACAGGGTGTGTGCAGTAGGCAAAGACCTTGGCTGCGCCATGCTCTTTCAGGGCCTTGGCCGCGTGGCACAGAGTGCCGGCGGTATCGACCATGTCATCGACCAGAATGCAGGTACGCCCTTCGACATCACCGATGATATGCATCACTTCAGAGTGATTGGCTTTCTCACGGCGTTTGTCGATGATCCCGAGATCCACGCCCAGCGACTTGGCAACAGCACGTGCACGCACGACGCCACCAATGTCCGGGGACACGATCATCAGGTTTTCGAAGCGCTGATCTTCAATGTCATCCACCAGAACCGGGGAGCCGTAGATGTTATCTACCGGAATATCGAAGAAACCCTGAATCTGGTCAGCATGCAGATCAACCGTGAGAACACGGTCGATGCCGACTACGGTAAGCATGTCAGCGACGACTTTCGCGCTGATAGCCACACGTGCGGAACGCGGACGGCGATCCTGACGGGCATAACCAAAATAAGGAATAACAGCAGTGATACGAGTAGCCGAGGAGCGGCGGAAGGCATCAGCCATCACTACCAGTTCCATCAGGTTATCGTTGGTCGGAGCGCAAGTCGGCTGAATAATGAAAACGTCTTTACCGCGAACGTTTTCATTGATCTCGGCAGTAATTTCGCCGTCGGAAAACTTGCCGACAGAGATGTCACCGAGAGGGATATGCAGCTGACGTACAACACGCCGAGCCAGATCGGGGTTAGCGTTCCCCGTAAAGACCATCATCTTGGACACGCGCAGTACCTAGAGGCTGAGGGTAACCTGGATGAGTATAGAAAATGGCAGGGGCGGCTGGATTCGAACCAACGCATGGCAGGATCAAAACCTGCTGCCTTACCGCTTGGCGACGCCCCTGTATCTGTTGCATCAAGTGCCGAGCACTTGGTTCCTTTAGAGCAGACTTTGCAGCTTGCGATGCAACATCGAAATGTTGCTTCCTTTTGCTACAAACCCTGTAAAGGTCTCTGTCAGAAGGGCCGAGACTTTATCAGCTTCAGCTTTGCTTGGGAAGCCCCCAAACACACAACTTCCAGTTCCGGTGAGCTTTGCTTCGGTAAATTTACCTAACAAATCCAATGCGTTACGTACTTCTGGATAACGCCTTGCAACCACCGGCAAGCAGTCATTTCGACTGTTTCCCTCGGGAACGGGGCGCACTTTAATGGGCGGCGTGTTACGTGTCAACAAAGGATCGGAAAAAATTTCTGCCGTACTTACAGAGACTTGCGGCACGAGCACCAGATACCACGGTTCTTCAGGGTCGACCGGGGTGAGTTTTTCGCCCACGCCCTCGGCAAACGCCGCGTGGCCACGGACGAAAACCGGCACGTCGGCTCCGAGCGCCAAGCCCAGTGCGGCGAGTCGATCTTCATCCCAACCCAACTGCCACAAATAATTGAGGCCCAGCAAAGTGGTCGCCGCATTCGAACTGCCGCCACCGATGCCGCCACCCATGGGCAGAACCTTGTCGATCCAGATATCGATGCCAAGTGAACAGTCGGATTGTTCCTGCAATATTTTCGCCGCGCGCACGATCAGGTTGCTGTCGTGGGGCACGTCGGCGAACTCGGTGTGCAGGCGGATCACGCCGTCATCGCGCACGGCAAAAGTGATTTCATCGCCGTAATCGACAAACTGAAACAGCGTCTGCAACTCGTGATAACCGTCTTCACGGCGACCGAGAATGTGCAGCATCAGGTTGAGTTTGGCCGGCGACGGCAGGGTCAGGCGTGGAGCGGTCATGCGTTATTGCCCCAGTTTGCGCGGTTGCCAGGTCTTGATCACCAGCGTCACGTCCAGGTCAGTGCCATGCAGCTTGATGCGCTCGGGCAACCAGTAACCATTTTGTTCGGTGTAGGCGGTGTACTCGACTTTCCAGCCATCCTGTTCAAGGTTGGCCAGGCGGCTGTCGGCATCCAGGCTCAAACGGCTTTTGCTGTCCGGTGCCGGCAGGCCACGGACCCACCAGGCGAGGTTCGAAACCGGCAGTTTCCAGCCAAGCTGTTCTTCGAGCAGCGCTTCCGGCGACTGCGATTCGTAGCGGCCCTGATTGGCCACTTCCAGCGACACCTTGCCCGGACGCCCGGTCAGGCGTGCCGCGCCACGGCCCAGCGGACCCGACAGACGAATGTCGTAATAGTCCTGACGTTGCAGCCAGAACAACGTGCCGCTACCGGAGTCTTTCGGGGCACGGATGCCGATCTTGCCGTCAATCTGCCAGCCATCGAGGCCGGTCAGTTGCTGTTTGTTCGCGGCCCATTGAGCGGGGCTGCCGTGGCCCTCGACCGATTCACGAGCGCCGAAGCCCGCGCAACCGGCGAGCAGGGCGATGAAGCTGAAAACAATAACGTGGCGCAAAAACATGAGTTAAAGAGTCTCTGATCCGGTCAGGCGCTTGATGGTGCTGCGCAGAATGGTGCTGTCGGGCTGATCCTTGAGGAATTTGCCCCAGATTTGTTTGGCTTCGCGCTGGTTGCCCTTGGTCCACAACACTTCGCCCAAATGTGCGGCGACTTCGTGGTCCGGGAAACGCTCCAGCGCCTGACGCAGATATTTTTCGGCGTCGTCCAGATTGCCCATGCGATAGTTCACCCAGCCAAGGCTGTCGAGTACCGCCGGGTCTTCCGGATTGATCTTGTGTGCCTGCTCGATGAGTGCCTTGGCTTCAGCGTAGCGGGTCGTACGGTCAGACAGGGTGTAGCCCAAAGCGTTCAGCGCCATGGCGTTGTCCGGATCACGCTTGATGATCAGGCGCAGGTCTTTTTCCATCTGCGCCAGGTCATTGCGTTTTTCCGCCAGCATGGCCCGGGTGTACAGCAGGTTCAGATCGTCCGGGTATTGCAGCAAGGCTTGCTGCAAGACTTTCCAGGCCTTGTCGTCCTGTTTGTTGGCCGACAGGGTTTCCGATTCGATGAGGTACAACTGGACCGCGTAATCCGGTTGTTCGTCACGCTCGGTTGCCAGTTTGCTTTGTGCTTCGGCGGTCTTGCCGTTGTTCATCAGAATATCGGCCTGACGTAATTGCGCAGGCAGATAATCATTACCGGGGCCGACCTGGGCATATTCGATCAACGCGCCCTGCGGGTCGTTACGCTCTTCAGCGATGCGACCGAGGTTCAGGTGCGCCGAATCGACATGACTTTCCCGGGCGATCAGGTCTTCCAGATAACCTTTGGCCTCATCCCAGGCCTTGGCTTCCAGGCAGACCAGAGCCAGCGAGTAACGCAGTTCATCGTCTTCCGGGTATTGCTGAACGAGGCTGGAGAACTCGGCCTTGGCGTCGTCCATCCGGTCCTGTTCAACCAGCATGCGCGCGTAAGTCAGGCGCAGGCGCTTGTCGTCCGGGTATTTTTTGATGTTCTTTTTCAGCAGCGGCAAGGCTTCGTCGCCACGGCTCAACAGTTGAAGCAGGCGTGCACGCAGCAGGATCGGCGCGATTTCGCCGTCATCCGGCGGATTGTCTTCGAGCAGGGCCAGGGCGGCTTTGTTGTCGCCATCCTGTTGCAAGAGCAGGGCTTTGCCGAAAATCAGCTGGCTGTTGTTCGGGTGACGCTGCAGCAGACGGTCGAAACTTTTCATCAGGCCGTTGCGGGTTTCCTGATCGGTATCGGCCGCCGACAGTGCGAGGAAGTCGAAATGGGTATCGCCCTTGCCTTGCAGGACTTTCTCCATATAGACCATCGAGTCGTCGTAACGCCCGGCACGTGCCAGTTGCACGGCGGCGGCGCGTTGCGCTTCGAGGTCGTCCGGGGCGTTTTTCGCCCAGATCAGCGCGGTATCGAGGGCCGGTTGATCGGCGCCCAGGTACTCGGCGATACGGAATGCACGCTCGGAGACGCCCGGATCCTGAGTGTTGATGGCCTGGGTCACGTAGTTGTCCAGGGCAATGTCGAAACGATTGCGCTGGCCGGCGAGTTCGGCGCTCAGCAGGCTGAACACGGTTTCTTCGCTGAACGAGCTGTAAACCTTTGGCTTTTCAGGCGCGGGCGTGGTGTCTTCGACCGACGGCGTACCGTCCGGCGCAACGGGGGCCAGGGCCTGGCAGCCGCTGAGGAAGACAAAAGCAAGGAGCAACGCGGAGGATCTATTCATATAGGAAGAGGACGACTAACCTGCGGTCGGATCATCATGACACAAGCCTTCGGCCAAACATAACCGAGTCTCAATTGTGCCCATTATAGGGGCGGACAATTGGGACAATAGTCAGCGGTAGTTGTTCTGAATCTGGCGAAGGTGGACAATTGCCGGCTTCACGTCACCATCAGCGACCTTGAATGGCCTTCCTTGCACTCGGTATTAACCACAAGACTGCTTCTGTAGACGTCCGCGAGCGCGTGGCCTTTACCCCTGAGCAATTGGTTGAGGCCTTGCAGCAGCTCTGCCGACTGACCGACAGCCGCGAAGCTGCGATCCTCTCCACCTGCAATCGCAGTGAGCTTTATATAGAACAGGATCAGCTTTCGGCCGATATCGTGCTGCGCTGGCTGGCCGACTATCACCATTTAAGCCTCGATGAGCTGCGCGCGAGTGCTTATGTGCATGAAGATGATGCGGCAGTTCGTCACATGATGCGCGTCGCCTCCGGGCTCGACTCGCTGGTACTGGGCGAACCGCAGATTCTCGGCCAGATGAAATCGGCCTACGCTGTGGCCCGCGAAGCCGGCACCATCGGCCCGCTGCTGGGGCGACTGTTTCAGGCAACGTTCAATGCCGCCAAGCAGGTGCGAACCGACACCGCCATCGGTGAAAACCCGGTGTCCGTGGCGTTTGCGGCGGTCAGCCTGGCGAAACAGATTTTCAGTGATTTGCAACGCAGCCAGGCCTTGCTGATCGGCGCCGGCGAGACCATCACCCTGGTCGCCCGCCATCTGCATGAGCTGGGGGTCAAGCGCATCGTCGTCGCCAACCGCACGCTGGAGCGCGCCAGCTTGTTGGCCGAGCAGTTCGGCGCCCACGCGGTGTTGCTCTCGGACATTCCGGCGGAACTGGTGCGCAGCGATATCGTCATCAGTTCGACCGCCAGTCAGTTACCGATTCTCGGCAAGGGCGCGGTCGAGAGCGCGCTGAAGCTGCGCAAGCACAAGCCGATCTTCATGGTCGACATCGCCGTTCCCCGGGACATCGAACCGGAAGTCGGCGAGTTGGACGACGTTTACCTGTATAGCGTCGACGATCTCCACGAAGTGGTCGCCGAAAACCTCAAGAGCCGCCAAGGCGCGGCGCAAGCGGCCGAAGAGATGGTCTCGGTCGGCGCCGACGATTTTATGGTGCGCCTGCGCGAACTGGCGGCAGTCGACGTGCTCAAGGCCTATCGTCAACAGAGCGAACGCCTGCGCGACGAAGAGCTGCAAAAAGCCCTGCGTCTGCTGGCTAACGGCGGCAACGCCGAAGATGTGCTCGGCCAATTGGCCCGTGGCCTGACCAATAAACTCTTGCACGCACCCAGCGTGCAATTGAAAAAGCTTTCTGCCGAAGGCCGCCTCGATGCGCTGGCCATGGCCCAGGAACTCTTTGCCCTCGAGGGCTCACCGGATAGCTTTTCGGATAAAAAACCGCAATGAAAGCGTCACTGCTCAATAAGCTGGATGTTCTCCAGGACCGTTTCGAGGAACTGACCGCGTTGCTCGGCGACGGCGAAGTCATTTCCGATCAGGCCAAATTTCGCGCTTATTCCAAGGAATACGCTGAACTCGAGCCGGTCGTAAACGCCTATAAAAAGCTGCTCAGCGTACAAGGTGATCTTGAAGGCGCGCAGGCGCTGCTCAAGGACAACGACCCGGACATGCGTGAAATGGCCGTGGAAGAAGTCCGCGAAGCCAAGGAATTGCTGGTCACGCTGGAATCCGACCTGCAACGCATGCTGCTGCCCAAGGATCCCAACGACGGGCGCAATGTCTTTCTCGAAATTCGCGCCGGCACCGGTGGCGACGAGGCGGCGATCTTCTCTGGCGACCTGTTCCGCATGTACTCGCGTTACGCCGAACGCCGTGGCTGGCGTGTGGAGATCCTCTCGGAAAACGAAGGCGAACACGGTGGCTATAAAGAAGTCATCGCCCGCATCGAAGGTGACAACGTTTACGGCAAGCTGAAATTCGAATCCGGCGCGCACCGCGTACAGCGTGTGCCCGCCACCGAATCCCAAGGCCGTATCCATACCTCGGCCTGCACCGTGGCGGTATTGCCGGAGCCGGACGAGCGCGAAGCCATCGAGATCAACCCGGCGGATTTGCGCGTCGACACGTTCCGCTCCTCCGGAGCCGGCGGTCAGCACGTCAACACCACCGACTCGGCGATCCGCATCACGCACATACCGACCGGCACCGTCGTCGAGTGTCAGGAAGAGCGCTCCCAGCACAAGAACCGTGCCCGGGCGATGGCGTGGCTGTCGGCCAAGCTCAACGATCAGCAAACCGCCGCGGCGGCCAATGCAATCGCCAGCGAGCGTAAATTGCTCGTCGGTTCCGGTGATCGTTCCGAGCGCATTCGCACCTATAACTATGCTCAAGGCCGGGTCACCGACCATCGCGTCAACCTGACCCTGTACTCGCTCGATGAAATTCTCGCCGGCGGCGTGGAGGCGGTGATCGAGCCGTTGCTGGCCGAATACCAGGCTGACCAACTCGCTGCGATAGGTGAATAAATGACCATCATTGCCAGCCTGTTGCGCGCCGCCGAACTGCCGGACTCGCCCACCGCGCGTCTGGACGCCGAACTGCTTCTGGCGGCGGCGCTGGGTAAGTCGCGCAGTTTTCTCCACACCTGGCCCGAGCGCATTGTGCCAACGGAAGCCGCGCAGACCTTTGCTGCCTACCTGCAACGTCGTCGTGGCGGCGAGCCAGTGGCTTACATTCTTGGTCAGCAAGGTTTCTGGAAACTTGATCTGGAAGTCGCGCCGCATACGCTGATCCCGCGCCCCGACACTGAACTGCTGGTGGAAGCAGCGTTGGAGTTATTGCCCGCGACCCCGGCCAAAGTCCTCGACCTCGGTACTGGTAGCGGCGCGATTGCCCTGGCTCTGGCCAGTGAGCGTCCGGCGTGGCAGGTTACTGCGGTGGATCGCATTCTGGAAGCCGTGGCCCTGGCCGAGCGCAATCGCCAGCGCCTGAGCCTGAACAACGCCATCGTGCTGAGCAGCCATTGGTTCAGCGCCCTTGAAGGCCAGCGTTTTGAGCTGATCATCAGCAACCCGCCGTACATCGCGTCCGCCGATCCGCATCTGGTCGAAGGCGATGTGCGCTTCGAACCGGCCAGTGCGCTGGTGGCCGGTGAGGATGGGCTCGACGATCTGCGTCTGATCGTCACCCAGGCGCCGGATCATCTGGACGCCGGTGGCTGGCTGATGCTCGAACACGGCTATGATCAAGCCGAAGCCGTGCGCGATCTGTTGATCACTCGTGGTTTCGAAGAAGTCCACAGCCGTACCGATCTGGGCGGCCATCAACGCATCAGCCTGGGGCGCCTGCCGTGCTGAATGATCAGGAGTTGCTGCGCTACAGCCGGCAGATTCTGCTGCAACACATCGACATCGATGGGCAATTGAAGCTCAAGGAAAGCCGCGTGCTGATCGTCGGTCTCGGCGGTCTGGGTGCGCCGGTTGCCTTGTATCTGGCGGCGGCAGGTGTCGGCGAACTGCATCTGGCGGATTTCGACACGGTCGATCTGACCAACCTGCAACGCCAGATCATTCATGACACCGACAGCGTCGGCATGAGCAAGGTCGACTCGGCGCTCAAGCGTCTGGGGGCGATCAATCCCGAGATCAACCTGGTCGCTCATCGTCAGGCGCTGGATGAGGATTCCCTTGCCGCCGTTGTGGCGGCGGTGGATCTGGTGCTCGATTGTTCCGATAATTTTTCCACCCGCGAAGCGGTCAACGCCGCGTGTGTGGCTGCGCGTAAACCGTTGGTCAGCGGTGCGGCGATTCGCCTGGAAGGGCAGCTCTCCGTCTTCGATCCGCGTCGCGCCGAGAGCCCGTGCTACCACTGTCTGTACGGCCACGGCAGCGAAGCCGAACTGACCTGCAGCGAGGCCGGCGTGATCGGGCCGCTGGTGGGGCTGGTCGGCAGTCTGCAGGCGCTTGAGGCGTTGAAAGTCTTGGTCGGCTTCGGTGAGCCGCTGGTTGGCCGTTTGCTGTTGATCGATGCCTTGGGCTCGCGTTTCCGCGAGTTGCGAGTCAAGCGTGATCCAGGTTGCAGTGTCTGTGGGGCGCACCATGCGTGAGGCGCCGGTCGGCGTGTTCGATTCCGGTGTCGGCGGCTTGTCGGTATTGGCGGAAATCCAGCGCTTGCTGCCCAATGAGTCACTGCTGTATTTCGCCGATTGCGGGCACATTCCTTATGGTGAGAAAACTCCGGAATTCATCCGCCAGCGTTGCAGCGTGATGGCCGGTTTTTTCCGCGAGCAGGGCGCCAAGGCTTTGGTGGTCGCCTGCAATACCGCGACGGTAGCGGCTGCTGCCGATCTGCGCCGTGACTTTCCCGACTGGCCGATCGTTGGCATGGAGCCAGCGGTGAAACCGGCGGCCGCAGCAACTCGCAGTGGTGTGGTCGGCGTACTGGCCACCACTGGCACCTTGCAAAGTGCCAAGTTCGCCGCTTTGCTCGACCGCTTTGCCACTGATGTGCGCGTGATTACGCAACCGTGTCCGGGTCTGGTCGAGTTGATCGAAAGTGGCGATCTGCACAGCGCCGAGTTGCGCCAGTTGCTGCAAAGCTATGTCGATCCGCTGCTGGCCAAGGGTTGCGACACCATTATTCTCGGCTGCACGCACTATCCCTTTCTCAAGCCGATGCTCAAGTCGATGATCCCCGCGGACATCAGCCTGATCGATACCGGCGCCGCTGTGGCGCGGCAACTTCAGCGCTTATTGGTCGAGCGCAATCTGCTCGCCGAGGGGCCAAGTCAAGCGACGAAATTCTGGACCAGCGCCGATCCGGGTCATTTCAGAAAAGTCCTTCCTGTGCTGTGGCATTCGTCTGGCAGCGTAAAACCCTTCGATTTGTAAAAATAATGTGAAACAAACATGGAAATCGGCTGAACTTCTGTTCGAGCGCAGATTTCTATAGCGTTGAATCACCTTAAAAACCAAACGATCGTTCCGGAAAGGGAAGTTTCAAAGTGAAGCGACTATTCTGCTTGGCCGCGATTGCGGCCGCACTGATGGGGCAAAGCATTACTGCACAAGCTGCCGGCGTTGAATTCGCCGTCGGTGCTACCAGCGATTCGACCATGACTTATCGCCTGGGGATGAATTTTGACTGGGACAAGAGCTGGCTACAGAGTGACGTCGGTCGCCTGACCGGTTACTGGAGTGGCGCCTATACCTACTGGGAAGGTGACAAGACGTCCAGCAACAACAGCCTGTCGTTCTCGCCTGTATTCGTTTACGAGTTTGCCGGTCAGTCGGTCAAACCGTATATCGAGGCGGGGATTGGTGTAGCGGCGTTCTCCAACACCCAATACGAATCGAACAATCTCGGCGGCTCCTTCCAGTTCGAAGACCGTATCGGGTTTGGTCTGCGTTTCAATGGCGGGCATGAAGTCGGGATTCGTGCGACGCACTATTCCAACGCCGGCCTGGCCAGCGACAACGACGGTGTAGAAAGCTACGCGCTGCATTACACGATGCCACTGTAAGAACGACGTTCCAACAGCCTGCATCAAACCTTGTGGGAGCGGGCTTGCTCGCGAATAGGGTGTATCAGTCGACAGGTGAGTTGATTGACCCACCGCTTTCGCGAGCAAGCCCGCTCCCACATTTGGTTTTTTTTGGGGGGGGGGCGGGATCAGCGGTATACCGTGGCGATACCCTGGCGCTCTTCGATGCACTCGGGTGAGCCCATCTCGAACTCGCGACAAATCAGCGGACGCTTCTCATAGATCGTGCACATCATCGTGTCGCGATCCAGTGCCGCACACCAGCCGTCGTCCAGACGCAGCATCACTTCGCCGCCCCACTCATCGGTATCGATAAAGCGATCAGGCACGCCGGTGTCGGTGATCAGCATCACTTCGAGCTGGCAGCAGCACGCTGCGCAAGTCGAACAGGTGACCGCCGGTTCGGTGATTTGCTGGTGGGGAATGGTTTTCATGGCCGGCAGTGTAAGGCAGAGCTCGTCGAGTGTGTGAAAGCTCTGACGGACGCTCAGTGGCTCAGGCGTCGCGCCATGCTGTGCAACAACGGAAACAGCAGTGCCCAAAGCAGGCCGATGCCGATCAGGGTCGGTAATTCGCCGTAGGGAAATTGCACCCCGGCCAGTCGTCCGCCGCCGTAGTACGACAATGCGCCGCCGACAGCGCCCAGTGCGGTGGCCAGCCACCATGGCCGTGCAGTCCACGCAAGGCAGTGACGCAGGGTCGTGGCGAGCAAGGCCCAGAGCAGCATCAGCCACAGCGGAATCAATGGTGACTGATCCTGGAACTCAAACACGCCAAGACCACGCAAAACGCTGTCCACCGCCGTACCGACCAGCACCACGCAGAGAATCAAGCGACCTTCAGCCGCCCAACTGCTGATCCAGCGCAGATGAATCACCAGCACCGCCAGCGCCAGCAGCAGCCACAAACTGTTGCCGCCGAGCACACAGACCAGCCAGCCGATCTGGAACAACACGGCATTGGCGATCCGCTCAAGCATCGAAGCGGCCGAGCAGTGGCGCGGGCATGGCGGCCGGTTTGGCCAGCAACAACTGCGCGGTGCCGATGGTGCGTTCGAGGAAGCCGCCCTCGCAGTAGCACAGGTAAAACTCCCACAGCCTGAGGAAATAATCGTCGTAGCCCAGCTCGCTCAAGCGACTTTGGGCGCGGCGAAAATTCTCGTGCCACAGGCGCAGGGTTTTTGCGTAATGCAGGCCGAAGTCTTCCATGTGCAGCAGGTTCATATCGGTGTCGCGGCTGACCACCTCGAGCATCTTCTGCACAGAGGGCAGGGCGCCGCCGGGGAAGATGTAGCGCTGGATGAAATCGACGCTGCGCTTGGCTTGCTCGTAGCGCTGTTCGCGAATGGTGATTGCCTGAATCAACATCAGGCCGTTGCTTTTGAGCAGGTGTGCACATTGTTTGAAGTAGGTCGGCAGGAAGCGATGGCCGACCGCTTCGATCATTTCGATCGACACCAGTTTGTCGTACTCGCCGGTGAGGTCGCGGTAGTCCTTGAGCAACAAGGTGACTTGATCCTGCAAGCCCAGTTGTTCGATGCGTTTTGCGGTGAACGCGTACTGCTCTTTCGACAATGTGGTGGTGGTCACGCGGCAGCCATAATTCTGTGCGGCATAGAGTGCCATGCTGCCCCAACCGGTGCCGATTTCCAGCAGGTGATCCTCAGGCTTGAGCGCGAGCTTCTGGCAGATGCGCTCCAGTTTGTTCAGTTGCGCCTGTTCCAGACTGTCTTCGGGGGTGAGGAACTGCGCCGCCGAATACATCATGGTTGGGTCGAGAAATTGTTCGAAAAGATCGTTGCCGAGGTCGTAGTGCGCCGCGATGTTTTTCTGCGAACCCTTGCGCGTATTGCGATTGAGCCAGTGCAAGCCTTGCACCAGCGGCCGGCCGAGACGGGCAAGGCCGCCCTCCATTGCATCAAGTACGTCGAGGTTGCTGACAAACACTCGCACCACGGCGGTCAGGTCGGGCGAACTCCAGTAACCGTGGATGAAGGCCTCGCCAGCACCGATCGAACCGCTGCTGGCGACCATGCCCCAGACCGCCGGATCCTGGATATGGATTTCCCCAAGCAGTGCACTGCCGGGATTGCCGAACAGCAGGTGCTCGCCCTCTTCGACGACCCGCAGATGCCCGTTTCTGAGCTGACCCAGTTGGCGCAACACGCCACGGCGCAGGAGCGAGCCGGTCAGGCCGTTGGTGCTGAACAGATTGGCTTTGGCCGAGACGCTAGAGGATTTCATGGCGGCGCTCCTTGGGAAGCACGGTGGCGGTTTGAAAGCTGCCGTCAGCAGCCTTGTGAGGGAAGATCGGTGCACGCTTGAGCAACAGGCGCAGCGCCTGCCAGTAAATCGCCAGAGCCGTTTTTGCCGTCATCCATGGAAAGCGCCGCAAATAGCGATGCAAGTTGGCGCGGTCGAGTGTTTCGCGTTTCAGGCTGAGGGTGGCATCGAACAGTTTGTGTTCGCCCTGCCAGTCCGCCATGTGCACGCCGAGGCTTTGCGCGGCGGGGCTGAAACTCATGCGGTATTCCAGATCGCGCGGCAGAAATGGCGAAACGTGAAAGGCTTTGGCCACAGCGAAGTGTTGATGGAAGTCGTGCACGTTCGCCGGGGGCCGGGCAGGCAATACGTAGTGATAACGCTCGCGCCACGGCGTGTTGGTCACTTCGCAAAGGATTGCCGCCAGTTGCCCGTCAGCCTCATGGCAATAAAAGAAACTCACGGGATTGAATGCCAGGCCCCAACTGCGCGGCTGGGTCAGCAGGCAGATCGAACCTTGTGGTTCATGCCCGATAGCCTCGGCGACCCGCTGGCGTACCGCATCGATAAGACGGACGCCGCGCCCGGTGAAGACTTTCAGGTAGTCGGTCTCGCGAAACGAGAACGGCGCGAACCGGCTGTTTCCCGCCAATGGCGATAGTCCGAGCACCGTGTCCTGCTCGGCCAGATCCAGATACAGCAGACCGATCCGGTAGCGGAACTCGTGCCGGCGCGGCGAGAAACGGCGATGGCCGATCCAGCCGCTGTAAAGGGCGCTGTTCATAAGGTTTCCCCGAACGCGGCGGCCACGCGCAAACCGCTGACCACGCCGTCTTCATGAAAACCGTTGGCCCAGTAGGCGCCGCAATAATGGGTGTTCTGCACGCCGTCCAGTTCGGCCCAGCGATTTTGCGCGGCTACGGCAGCGAGGCTGAATTGCGGGTGGGCGTAGGTGTATCTGGCGAGCACCTTCAACGGACTGATGCCGGCACTCTGGTTGAGGCTGACGCAGAAAGTGGTGTCGCTCTCGATCCCTTGCAGGATGTTCATGTCGTAAGTGACGGCCGCGTGGGTAGGGCCGGCACCGCTCAAGCGGTAATTCCAACTGGCCCAGGCAAGTTTGCGTGTCGGCAACAGACGCGTGTCGGTGTGCAACACGACTTCGTTGTCGGCGTAGGGCAGGGCGCCGAGAATCGCCCGTTCGGCGTCGCTCGGGGTCGCCAGCAGGTGCAAGGCCTGATCGCTGTGGCAGGCAAACACCACTTTGTCGAAATGCTCGATGCCCGCCGGGCTGTGGATAACTACGCCGTGTGCGTCGCGATCGACCCGGGTCACCGGGCAATTCAGGCGAATCCGGTCCCTGAAAGTGGCGGTCAGTGGTTCGATATAGGCGCTGGAGCCCCCTTCGATAACCTGCCACTGCGGGCGATCACTGACTGACAGCAGCCCGTGATTCTTGAAGAAGCGCACAAAGAACTGCAGCGGAAAATTGAGCATCTCGGCCATCGGCATCGACCAGATCGCCGAGCCCATCGGCACGATGTAATGCAGGATGAAGCGCTCGCCGTAACCGCCGGCCTTGAGGTAGTCATCGAGGGTGGTGTCGGCGGCGATCCGTTGTTCGGCCAGGTCGCGCTGGGCTTCTTTGTTGAAGCGCAGGATGTCGCGCAGCATGCCCCAGAAGCCCGGCGAAAACACATTGCTGCGCTGGGCAAACAGGCTGTTGAGGTTGTTGCCGTTGTACTCCAGGCCGGTGTCCGGATCGGTCACCGAAAAGCTCATTTCGGTCGGTTTGAACGGCACGCCGAGCTGGCCGAGCAAGCGGATGAAGTTGGGGTAAGTCCAGTCGTTGAATACGATGAACCCGGTGTCCACCGCGTATTGGCGATCATCGACCGTCACCTGCACGGTGTGGGTGTGGCCACCGATCCAGTCGCTGGCCTCAAACACCGTGACTTCATGTCGGCGATTGAGCAGGTAGGCGCAGGTCAGCCCTGCAATCCCGCTGCCGATAATGGCGATTTTCATGCCGGGTCTCGCAGTGGCGGTTGTTTACGCACCATGCGTTTGCCAATCGCCAGTTGCAGGCGCGCAGGCAATTTCGACAAGGGCCACAGCGCCGCAATGAACAACGCCGGGAAAGCGATTTCCAGTGGGCGATCCTTGAGTTTGGCGAAGATGTGCCGGGCGGCTTTATCCACAGGCCAGCTCAGAGGCATCGGGAAATCGTTCCTGGCGGTTAACGGGGTCTCGACAAAACCCGGGCTGACCACGGTGACTTCAATGCCTTCATCCGCCAGATCAATACGTAACGATTCGAACAGATAGCGCAGGCCAGCCTTCGATGCACCATAGGCTTCGGCCCTTGGCAGCGGCATGTAAGTCACCGAACTTGCGACCCCTACCAGATGCGGCGCCGTGCCATTGCGCAGTAACGGCAGGGCGGCTTCGATACAATAAGCGCTGGCGAGCAGATTGGTGCGCACCACGTGTTCGACGATGGAAGAATCGAATTGCCGGGCATCGACATATTCACAGGTGCCGGCATTGAGGATCACCGTGTCCAGTGAGCCCCAGTCCTCGCTGATCTGCTGGCCGATTTCCCGCACGGTCTGGCTGTTGGTCAGATCACCCGGTACCACCAGCACTTGTCCGGGATAACGTTGCGACAATACTTTGAGCGGGGCGATCTGACGGGAGCTAACGGCCAGATGCGCGCCGGTTTTCAGAATCTCTTCAGCCAGTGCCGCGCCGATGCCACTGCTGGCACCGGTCAGCCAATAACGCCGTGGAGGTGTACGACTCATCCCATTCTCCTTTTCAACCAGGCGATCACCCGGCCCAATACTGGTAAGTGTTCATACAGCAATGCCCCGGCATCGAAATAATCCCGGTGGCGATAAACCTTGTCGCGCCAAAGCAGATGCGAGCAGCCGCCGACGCGGATCTCCCGGCCACTGGCCAGGCGCGGGTGGCGATAACTCATGACCCAGCGCAGGTAGCCTTCACCCTCGCCGATCTGATCGAAACCGTGGAAGTCGAAATGCAGCTCACTGACGTTGGCATAAAGTTCACCAAAGTAACTGCGCAATTGCGCGAGTCCCTGAACTTCATGCAGCGGATCAGTGAAATGAACGTCTTCGCTGTACAGCTCGCCCAGGCGGTGCAGGTTGTCTTTGTTCAACCCGGAAAATTGCCGGGCGAAGCTGCGCAGGAATTCACTCATGATCGACTCCGGCCGGTTGCCGGGACGGCAGATTCTTGAACGCAGTCAGCGCCCGTTCCCGCGAAGCACTGAGGTTGACGATGGGCTGTGGATAGTCCGCGACGCCGAACAGGCCACCGGCACTGGCCGGGTTATGCACTTCCTTTTTGTTCAGTTTGGCCAGCTCAGGCAGCCAGTGCTTGATGAACAGACCTTCGCTGTCGAATTTTTCCGACTGGCTCAGCGGGTTGAAAATGCGGAAGTACGGTGCCGAATCAGTGCCGGTTGACGAACTCCATTGCCAGCCACCGTTGTTCGCCGCCAGATCCCCGTCGATCAGATGGCGCATGAAAAAGCGTTCGCCTTCACGCCAGTCGATCAGCAGGTTCTTGGTCAGGAACATCGCCACCACCATGCGCAGGCGATTGTGCATCCAGCCGGTTTCGAGCAGTTGGCGCATGGCGGCATCGATGATCGGCAGGCCGGTGCGCGCTTCTTGCCACGCGGCGAGTTCGTCCGGCGCGTTGCGCCAGGCCAGCGCTTCGGTCTCTGGACGAAATGCGCGATGGCGCGAGACTCGTGGATAACCCACCAGAATGTGTTTGTAGAATTCGCGCCACAGCAGCTCATTGATCCAGGTGACAGCGCCGACCTTGCCGCTTTCGAATTCACCCTGATTGCTTTGCAACGCGGCGTGCAGACATTGGCGTGGCGAGATCACGCCAGCGGCCAGATACGCCGAAAGCTGACTGGTGCCGGGCTTGGCCGGAAAGTCGCGCTCGTTCTTGTAGTAATCGATTTGTGCGTCGGCAAACGTGTCGAGACGGCGCCTGGCTTGCTGTTCGCCGGCGGGCCAGAGGGCGCGCAGCGATTCGCTCGGAGTGGCAAAACCTTTGACGGATGCCGGAACCGGATCACTGTCGATGGCCTGCGGCGACTGTTTGCCGGGTGCTTTCACCAGCGCCGGCATCGAGCGATGCAGGCGTTCATAGCAGACCTTGCGGAACTGGCTGAACACCTGAAAGTAGGTACCGGTTTTGGTCAGCACCGTGCCAGGCTTGAACAGCAACTGATCAAGGTAGCTGTGAAATTCGATGCCCTCGGCCTGCAATGCCTTGGCCACCGCGGCATCGCGGCGGCTTTCGTGGATGCCATATTCCTCGTTGACGTGCAGCGCTTCGATGTTCAGTTGTCGACAAAGCTTGAGCAGTTCCGTCGGCGCCTGATCCCAATGCGTTGCAGTGCGAATCAACAATGGAATGTTCAGTTGGCCGAGACTTTTGCTCAGTTCGCCGAGATTGCGCAGCCAGAAGTCGACCTTGCACGGGGCGTCGTCGTGTTCCTGCCATTGCTGGGGGCTCAACAGATACACGGCGACCGTCGGGCCGCGGGCAGCGGCGGCCGCGAGGGCGGTGTTGTCATGTTGGCGCAGGTCGCTGCGCAGCCAGATCAATTGCATGTCGGTCTTCACTGAGTTCATTAAATCAGCCCACGCTCGACGAGCACCTGATGCGCCGAAAGCGGATCTTCAGCCAGGTACAAATCAGCCATTTCGGTAGTTCTTACGGACAACTCGGCGTGGTGGATGCACACCGTTGGTCCGGCAATCATTTTTGAGCATTCGACACCCGCCAAAAGTTTCGGCAACTGCCCGACTTGCATGGCTTTGCTGGAATACAGCAGTACGCCACGGGCTTGCAGATGCTCGACCGCCAGTGCCAGTTCTCCGGCCGGCAGCGGCCAGTCAAACACTTGCACCGGGCAATCGGCGCTACTGATCAGCCACGCGCATAGCCACAGATGAGGTTCCAGTGGCAGGTCGGAATGATTGATCAGCAACAGAGGAGCGGCGTGCAATTGACGATTGTTATGGTAGATGCGTGCGCCGAATTTGCTGCGCAACCACGAATAAAAAAACACTCGCTCCATCTGCGCGCCGAACTGGCCCTGCCAACGCTGTTCGAGTTCGGCCAGCAGCGGCATCAGTAATTGCTCGCACAGCGTGCGTGGTGGATAGAGCGCCATGGCTTGATTGACGCTGTCTTCGACGGCGCGTTCGTCAAGCTGGGTGACGGCCGTCAGGAGGATGTGGTGCAACCGTTGCCAGTCGTTTTCCACCGTTTCGCTGAAGGCTTGTGGCGTGTCGAGCAGCGGCTTGACCTGACTGACCGCAACCCCACGGTTGAGCCAGGTGAGGATGGTCAGAATGCGTTGCACATGATCGGCCGAATACAGCCGATGGCCCTTGGGTGTGCGTTGCGGGATGACCAGTCCATAGCGACGTTCCCACGCGCGCAGCGTGATCGCATTGACGCCGGTCTGGCGCGCCACTTCACGAATCGGCAGCCAGCCTTCGTCGAGGGCTTTCTTGAAGTCGGCGCCGAGGTCTTCCTGGGCGCTTGAGTCGGTTTTTTCGTTCATTAGATAGCGTTTCGCAGGCTGAGATTTTCCGGGTGCGGTTGCAGGTAGACCTGCTGCGCAATGTACGGGTCCGGATGGAGGCGAAAGTGATGTTTGAGCAGCGTCAGCGGCACCACCAGCGGCACGATGCCGTGGCGATACTGGCCGATGACGTGCTGCATTTCCTGTTTGTCTTCGGCAGTGATGACCTGCTTCAGGTAACCGCTGATGTGCTGCAAGACATTGCTGTGGGTGCGCCGGGTTGCGCACTTTTTCAACGCCGCCATCAGCTCGCTGAAGTAGCGCGGGCCGAGTTCGGCCGGGTCGGTGTGGCCCATGTTGCCGAGCATGTTGCCCAGCGTTTTGTATTGCACCGGGTTGTGCGCCATCAGCAGGTATTTGTAGCGCGAGTGAAATTCTGTGAGAACGCGCCGGCTCAGGCCTTCGGCAAGCACCTGCTGCCATTCGCTGTAGGCGAGCACGCGGGTAATGAAGTTTTCCCGCAGTACCGGGTCGTTCAAGCGACCGGCTTCTTCCACCGGCAAGTCGGGGTGCCGGGCACAGAAAGCCTGGGCGTAGATGCCACGTCCGCCGCCGTTCACTGGCGCGCCGTTGGCGCCATAGACCTTGACCCGTTCCAGCCCGCAGGACGGCGATTGCTGCATGAAGATGTAGCCGCAGATGTCATTGAGTTCGCCAGCCATTTTCTCGCCGTATTCGGCCAGTGGCGCGGTGACGTTGATCGTCGGGTTGACGGTGCCGATGGCTTCGGGGCTTTCTGTGTCGCCGACCAGACGAATCGGCTCGCGGGGAATCCCCAGGCCGATAGCGACTTCCGGGCAGACCGGGACGAATTCGAAATGTTCTGCGAGCGTGCGGCTGCACAGTCGCGATTCCTTGTGTCCGCCGTTGTAGCGCACCTCGGCGCCCAGCAGGCAGGCGCTGATGGCTATCTTTGGTTTGAGCGCAGAAGGTTCGGACATGAGCACCTCGAATCTATTCCTGTACACAGAGTTATCTCTGTACAACTTTTCTTTAGCATAGATTCAGTGGTGTACAAGTCAAATCATTTGTATAAGTTTTCCTACATGAGCCAGCCGATTTTCCACTGCTCGTTGTTCTGCAGCGTCTGCCAATCGAGCCGCTCGGTACGTTTGGTCAGCACCGCCTGCAACTCAACCTCCAGCACCGTGCCTTCCTCATCGCGGATCAGTTCGGTGACCAGAAAGTGCTTTTCGCGGTTTTGCGGATGGGCTGCTGTCCATTTCGACAGCAGCAGTTTTTGCGGATTTATGCGGTTCATTGCAGATGTTCGTGCAAGCGACGTGCGGCTTCCTGACCGCTGAGCCAAGCGCCCTCGACTCGACCGGACAGGCACCAGTCGCCGCAGGCGTACAGGCCCAGATCGGCATCCGCCAACGTGCCCCATTCGTGGCCGGTTGCCGGACGGGCGTAAAGCCAGCGGTGGGCGAGGCTGAAGGTCGGAGCGGGCATGGCGCTGTGCAGCAGTTCGGCGAAGGCACCGTGCAGTTGCTCGATCACGGCTTCCTTGGGCAGATCGATGTGCTGGCGGCTCCACGCACTGGTGGCGTGCAGCACCCAAGTGTCGAGGGTGTTGTCGCGTCCGGGTTTGCTGCGGTTGCGCGCCAGCCAGTCGAGTGGGCTGTCCTGCACGAAGCAGCCTTCGATAGGCGTATCCAAAGGTGTGTCGAAGGCGAGGGCGACGGCCCAGGTCGGGTCCATTTTCACCCCGGCGGCGGCGCCGGCAAGTTTCGGCGCAGCGGCCAGCAACGCGGTGGCTTGCGGCGCTGGCGTGGCGATCACCACATGGCTGAAGGGGCCGTGGGTAAAGCCTTCAGCGTCTTGCAGGTGCCAGTGTTCTTCGCCGCGAAAGACCTCGGTGATCCGGCAGGCGAAATGCACTTCCAGACCGTCGAGCAAGCCGCGGGTGATCGCGCTCATGCGCGGCGCGCCGACCCAGCGGGTTTGCTCGTCCGGCGACAGGTTCAATTGTCCACCCTGGAAGGTGTAGAGCTGTGGCGTCCACTCGGCAACCCAGCCCTGACTTTGCCAGCGCTGAACCTCGGTGACGAAACGTCGATCGCGCGCCGTAAAATATTGCGCGCCCATGTCCAGCGAACCGGCGTCGCTGCGTTTGCTCGACATGCGACCACCGCTGCCGCGGCTTTTATCGAACAATTGGACGGTGTGCCCGGTCTCTGTCAGAGCCTGAGCGGCCGAGAGTCCGGCGATGCCGGTGCCGATGATTGCGATAGGTACAGTCATAGGGGCCTCGTTTACCTTTCTGTACAGACTACGCCGTGGATGAAACCTGTACAATATTGTTTTTTGGTATAACTTCTAGCGTTCTCGTTCTGACAGCTTGGCCTATGGTTAAACAATAGAGCTTGCCCGTCCGAAAAGATCCCTGCTTATAAAAATAGACTAGTGATCCGGGTAAAACGCCACGCGAGGAAGAAGTCATGCACATATTGCTGACCGGCGGTACTGGTTTGATAGGACGTCAGCTCTGCCGGCATTGGTCGGCGCAGGGCCATCGTTTAACGGTCTGGAGCCGACGCCCGGAAAAAGTCGCAAAAATCTGTGGCGCGCAAGTGCGTGGTATCGCGCGACTGGAAGACTTGGGCGATGAATTTGTTGACGCCATTGTCAATCTTGCGGGCGCGCCGATTGCCGACCGACTCTGGACGCACCGCCGCAAAGCGTTGCTGTGGAGCAGCCGCATCAAGCTCACCGAAACGCTGTTGGCGTGGCTCGAAACCCGAGCGCAAAAGCCGTCGGTGCTGATCTCTGGATCGGCCATTGGCTGGTACGGCGACGGCGGTGAGCGCGAACTGACCGAAGAGTCGCCACCGGTGATCGACGATTTCGCCAGCCAGTTGTGTATCGCCTGGGAAGAAACCGCCCTGCGCGCAGAGTCGCTGGGGATGCGCGTGGTGCTGGTGCGAACAGGGCTGGTGCTGTCGGCCGAGGGCGGTTTTTTGTCGCGGTTGCTGCTGCCGTTCAAGCTTGGGCTGGGCGGGCCTTTGGGCAATGGTCGGCAGTGGATGCCATGGATTCATATCGACGATCAAATCGCCCTGATTGATTTTCTTCTGCACCGCGATCAGGCGAGCGGTCCTTATAATGCCTGCGCGCCGAAACCTGTGCGCAATCGTGAATTTGCCAAGACGCTGGGCAGCGTGTTGCACCGCCCGGCGTTCATGCCGATGCCGACCCTGGCGCTGAAGGTCGGTTTGGGCGAGATGTCTCTGTTGTTGCTGGGCGGCCAAAAGGCCATGCCCGTACGCTTGCTGGAAGCGGGTTTCTCTTTCCAGTTCACGGATTTACGCGCGGCTCTGGACGATCTCTCCAGCCGCCTCTGAAATAGGACGTTGCATGACCGATCACGCCTTGCTTCTGGTCAACCTGGGTTCCCCGGCCTCCACCTCGGTGGCCGATGTGCGCAGCTACCTCAATCAATTCCTGATGGACCCCTACGTGATCGACCTGCCGTGGCCGGTGCGGCGTTTGCTGGTGTCGTTGATCCTGATCAAACGGCCCGAGCAGTCGGCCCACGCCTATGCCTCGATCTGGTGGGAAGAGGGTTCGCCGCTGGTGGTGCTCAGCCGTCGCCTGCAAGCGCAGATGAAGGCGCAGTGGAAGCATGGCCCGGTCGACTTGGCCATGCGTTACGGCGAGCCTTCAATCGAAACGTGCCTGACAAGACTGGTAGCAGCGGGGCACAAGCGCATCACGCTGGCGCCGCTGTATCCACAGTTCGCCGACAGCACGACCACCACGGTGATCGAAGAGGCCAAGCGTGTCATTCGCGCGAAGAATCTCGGTGTGCAGTTGTCGATCCTGCAACCGTTCCACGATCAGCCGGAATACCTTGACGCCCTGGTGGCCAGTGCCAAGCCGCATTTGCAGCAGGATTACGATCACTTGTTGCTGAGTTTCCACGGTTTGCCGGAACGGCATCTGACCAAGCTCGACCCGACCGGCGATCACTGCTTCAAAAATGAAAACTGCTGCAAGAATGCATCGCCTGCAGTGTTGGCCACTTGTTATCGCGCGCAATGCTTGCGCACGGCGGCGTTGTTTGCCGAGCGCATGGGCTTGCCGGAGGGTAAATGGTCAGTGTCGTTTCAGTCGCGCCTGGGCCGAGCGAAGTGGATTGAACCCTACACCGAAGCGCGGCTGGATGAACTGGCGAAAAGCGGCGTGAAGAAGATTCTGGTGATGTGCCCGGCGTTCGTCGCCGACTGCATCGAAACGCTGGAGGAGATCGGTGATCGCGGCAAGGAGCAGTTCCGCGAAGCGGGGGGCGAGGAGTTGGTGCTGGTGCCGTGCCTCAATGACGACCCGCAATGGGCGAAGGCGTTGGCCACTCTTTGCGAAAGAGCGCCGTTGGCGTTGTAGTGATCGTTCCCACGCTCTGCGTGGGAATGCCTCTAGGGACGCTCTGCGTCCAGTGACGCGGAGCGTCACGGGCTGCATTCCCACGCAGAGCGTGGGAACGATCAGGCCTTAGATCAGCGGCTCATCCGCCTTCTTGTTCTTCCAGCCATCATTGCCCGGCAGAATCAGGTTCAGCGCAATCGCCACCACCGCACACAGCGCGATGCCTTTGAGGCCGAAGTCGTCGGGCCCGGTGCCGGTGCCGACCAGCACACCGCCAATCCCGAACACCAGCGTCACCGAAACGATCACCAGGTTGCGTGCTTCGCCCAGATCGATCTTGTGACGGATCAGGGTGTTCATCCCCACCGCGGCGATCGAACCGAACAGCAGGCACAGAATCCCGCCCATCACCGGTACCGGAATGCTTTGCAGCAACGCGCCGAACTTGCCGACGAACGCCAGGCTGATGGCGAAGATCGCCGCCCAGGTCATGATTTTCGGGTTGTAGTTCTTGGTCAGCATCACCGCGCCCGTCACTTCGGCGTAGGTAGTGTTCGGTGGGCCGCCGAACAAGCCGGCGGCGGTGGTGGCAATGCCGTCACCGAGCAGGGTGCGATGCAGGCCTGGCTTCTTCAGATAGTCGCGACCGGTCACGCTGCCGACGGCAATCACGCCTCCGATGTGTTCAATGGCCGGAGCCAATGCCACCGGGACGATGAACAGAATCGCCTGCCAGTTGAATTCCGGCGCGGTGAAGTGCGGAATCGCAAACCATGGCGCAGCGGCAATCTTCGCGGTATCAACGACACCGAAATAGAACGCCATACCAAAACCGACCAGCACGCCGGAAATGATCGGCACCAGACGGAAGATGCCTTTACCGAACACGGCGACGATCAACGTGGTCAGCAATGCGGGCATCGAGATCATCATTGCGGTCTGGTAATGGATCAGCTCCGAACCGTCGCCCGCCTTGCCCATCGCCATGTTCGCGGCAATCGGCGCCATGGCCAGGCCGATGGAGATAATCACCGGGCCAATCACCACCGGCGGCAGCAGACGGTCGATGAAGCCAGTGCCTTTGATCTTCACGGCCAGACCGAGGAAGGTGTAGACAAAGCCGGCCGCCATCACGCCGCCCATGGTCGCGGCCAGACCGAACTGGCCCTTGGCGAGAATGATCGGGGTGATGAAAGCGAAGCTCGACGCCAGAAACACCGGCACCTGACGGCCGGTGACGATCTGGAACAGAATCGTGCCTAAACCCGCGGTAAACAGTGCCACGTTCGGGTCAAGGCCCGTGATCAGCGGCATCAGCACCAAAGCGCCGAAAGCCACGAACAGCATCTGCGCGCCGGACAGCACCGTGCGCCAGAGCGGATCGTTGAACTCTTGCTGCATGCTCACGCGTCCTTCTGCTTGGTGCCGAAGATCTTGTCACCGGCGTCGCCAAGTCCAGGGATGATGTAACCGTGTTCGTTCAAACGCTCATCAATGGACGCGGTGTAGATGGTCACGTCCGGGTGAGCCTTTTCTACGGCAGCAATGCCTTCCGGCGCGGCAACCAGCACCATCGCGCGGATGTCTTTGCAGCCGGCTTTCTTCAGCAGGTCGATGGTCGCAACCATGGAGCTGCCGGTGGCGAGCATCGGGTCGATGATCATGGCCAGGCGTTCGTCGATTTCCGGAACCAGTTTTTCCAGATAAGTGTGTGCTTGCAGGGTTTCTTCGTTGCGGGCAACGCCCACAGCGGAAACCTTGGCACCCGGGATCAGGCTCAGCACGCCTTCGAGCATGCCTATACCGGCGCGCAGGATCGGCACGACGGTGATCTTCTTGCCGGCGATTTTCTCGACCGACACGGTGCCGCACCAACCTGCGATATCGTAGGATTCGAGCGGCAAATCTTTTGTAGCTTCATAGGTCAACAGTGCGCCGACTTCCTGAGCGAGCTCGCGGAAATTCTTGGTGCTGATGTCAGCGCGGCGCATCAGGCCGAGTTTATGACGGATCAGCGGATGGCGGATCTCGAGGATGGGCATGGGAAAGGCTCCGGCGGCGGGCAAAAAAACCGGCCTAGATTAATCTATCCGAGGGTGATGTCCTATAGGACATTGAGTACGTTAGTCCATAAAGGCTTGATTCGGCCGTGCGAGATGCGTACCTTTGCCCGCTTTTCGCAGCCATACCCCCACCCATCACCCCCCGGAGAGCGCCATGTCCGCTGATCTCGAGCATATCCGTCAAATCATGCGAGAGGCTGACTGCCTGTACACCGAGTCTGAAGTCGAGGCTGCCATCGCTCGCGTCGGTGCACAAATCAACGAACAACTGGCCGACAGCAATCCTGTGGTGTTCTGCGTGATGAACGGCGGCCTGATTTTCTCCGGCAAACTGCTGACTCATCTGCAATTCCCGCTGGAAGCGTCTTACTTGCACGCGACCCGTTATCGCAATGAAACCAGCGGCGGCGACCTGTTCTGGAAAGCCAAGCCGGAAGTCTCGTTCATCGACCGTGACGTGCTGATCATCGACGACATCCTCGACGAAGGTCACACCCTGGGCGCGATCATCGACTTCTGTAAACACGCTGGCGCGCGCCAAGTGCACACCGCCGTGCTGATCGACAAGGACCACGACCGCAAGGCGCGTCCTGACCTGAAAGCCGATTTCGTCGGCCTGCCGTGCATCGACCGTTACATCTTCGGTTACGGCATGGACTACAAGGGTTACTGGCGCAACGCCAACGGGATCTTTGCCGTTAAAGGCATGTAAGACCCCCGCGCTATCCCCTGTGGGAGCGAGCCTGCTCGCGAAAGCGATCTTTCATTCAGCATAAGTGTTGAATGTGAAATTGCCTTCGTCGGAACGCCGCCCGGAGCAAGCCCGCTCCCACCGTTGTTTTGTGTGTGCTGATCCATCTGTGATACCCATGCTAGAGTGCTCGGCCCCTCCCCGGAGCCTGTCATGAGCCTCTTGATCCGCAGCTTTGCCGCCCTGTTGCTGACCCTCAGCCTGCCTCTGTCCGCCGCCCCGATGCACAGCCAGTTCCTGCCGCCGGACGATCTGACCCTGCGCGATGCCGAGCCCGAGCATCAGCAACTGCTGCAAGTCACCGATTATTCAGTAGTGGTGGGCGCGCAACGCCAGTCCAACCAGCAGCCGATTCCGGTCACCTCGTCACTGTTAATCCGTCTCAAAGGCAAGTCCCTGAACAAGGGCGCGACGATCAATCAGGTGCTGGTCAGTTTCGATGGCGAAAGCAAAAGTCTGAAGAAACCGGTGTATGACGACAAAGGTAAAACCCTGACGCTGTTTTATCCTTTGGCGCAGTACCGCGTGGTGATCGATTTGCTGCGCAATGACACTGTCTATGTGCAATTCCTCAGCTACGCCAACGGCCATATCTGGGCTGATTTGCACACCGGTAGCGTGCGCGCGCGTTGAGCGCGGCGGCGGGGCAGGGGTAAACTGCCCGCCCGTGAAATGTCTGCGAGCTGGAGTCGGCAATGCGTAAAGATAAGAAACAAGTGATTGGTGACGAGATCGGCGATGAGCAGATCAAGCTGTTCCTCGATTTTGAACCGGTCGACGCCACCTCGCCGTCGCTGCACAAACTGGTCAAGGCCTACCGTGGCCTGCGGATTGATGACTTTGAGCGGTTTCTGGGCTTCTTCGTTGCGGCTGGCTACGACGTCGATGGCAAGGACGAACAGGGCAAGACCTTCGTTGAGCTGATCGCCGATCAGCGTAACGCCCCGGAATACATCGAGCTGATCGAAAAGTCCCGCGGTTAAGGTCGAAAGACAAGGTCAAAAGATCGTAGCCTGCGGCAGCTCCTACATGGGATTTATGGTGACCCTGTAATTGGATGGACTCGCCCAAGCCGAGGCGTCAATGCGCCACGGTGGCAGTCTAAACAGCCATCGACAGCGAGGGCGAGTCCATGAAAAATCATAGTTCGAATGATCAATCCCTGTCTTCTTCCGATTTGTCGGCCTGCACAACTTTGGCGGTAGATCTGGCCAAACAGGTCTTTCAGGTCGCTGGTGAAGATGTCCTCGGCCAGGTGCGCTATGAACAGCGGATCAAGTCGCGTGAGGCGTTTTATGAGTTTCTCCAACAGCTGCCGCCTCATGTCGTGGTTTTGATGGAGACCGGTCCGGGAGCTCAAGCCTGGGCCCGGCAGTTGCAAGACAAAGGTAATCTGGCGCGGATTCTTCCAGCCGGTTTGGTGACCACACACCGCAGTGGGCCTAAAAATGATCGCAACGATGCGCTGGCGATTCTGCGCGCTGGTCGCGATGAAAAAATCTGCGCGGTACCGGTCAAAAGCGTTGCTGCGCTGGCAATGCAAGCGCTGCATCGCGCCCGTCAGGGCTATGTGCGTCGACGCACGGCGGTCAGCAATCAGATGCGCGGCCTGCTGCTCGAGCACGGCGTGGCCTTGGCGCAGGGCGATGTTGCGATCAGTCAGAAGATTCCGCGGGTACTGGAAGATGCGACCCAGCCACTGCCTGGCCTGCTGCGTGAATTGATCGACGAACTGTTGGCTGAGTGGCGCCATTTGGGCGAGCGCATCGGCGTGTTGACGGGCCGCCTGGAAGTGGCCGCTAACGCCGACATGACAGCGAGGCGACTGATGACCGTGCGCGGCATTGGCCCAGTCATTGCCACGGCACTGGTGGCCAAGGAAACCAACCCTGAGCGGTTTCCCAATGCCCGCAAGTTTGCCGCGTACTTTGGCATGGTGCCTGACCAGCACAGCAGCGGGCAGACGGTCCGGCTGGGCGACATGACCAAGCGAGGTGATGTTTATTTACGCAGCTTGATGATCCAGGGAGCCCATTCGGTCCTGCAACAACTGCGACCTGATTCCCTGCAACCCGATGACCGCCGCTTGTTGCGGTGGATGAGCCGACTGGGCCGTAAGGAGGCTGCGATCAGGTTAGCCAACCGCAACCTACGAATCGTCTGGGTGCTTCTACAGAATGACCAGTCTTATCGTCGTCATGCTGGTAATGGTCAGTAAGCGACGATAAGCCACTGAGCGACCGAGTTCTGCCACCGAGGTACTGACTGTCCGACCCTTTGCTGAAAAAAATTGACCCCAGGTAAGACCGGCGTGGATTGATGCCTAAGCTCCTACTGGCCTTCGAGGCCTGACTGTAATCGGCATGCCACGAGCTCTTCCAATTTTGGCCAGAGGCCGAAGACGGCTTCCACGAATAGGCCTAATACATAGATGCAACGGGGCGACAGTTTTCAAAAAACGGGTAGACAGTGGGGGCGAGTCCATACATAGGAGCTGCCGAAGGCTGCGATCTTTTGCTTTTCAAGGCCATAAAAAACGCCCCGCACTCACTGAGTACGGGGCGTTTTTTATGCCGCAAGATCAAGCGTAGCTTGGGGTCTCGCTGTTTTCTTCAACCAGTTCCAGCGCGATGTTGTTCTGCGCGTTGATCTTGCGATACAGCGCAGCATCGGTTTCCAGCACCTTTTCACGGGCCGGGAAGATTTCCGCCAGTTTGCCGGCCCACTCGCCCTTGGCCTTGCCCGGGAAGCACTTCTCGATCAGCTCGAGCATGATCGAAACGGTCACCGAGGCACCCGGCGATGCGCCGAGCAGGGCGGCAAGAGAGCCGTCCTTCGCAGCGACCAGTTCGGTACCGAATTGCAGGATGCCGCCTTTTTTCGGGTCTTTCTTGATGATCTGCACCCGTTGGCCGGCGACTTCCAGGCGCCAGTCTTCGGCTTTCGCCTCAGGGTAGAAGCGGCGCAGGGATTCCAGACGCTGCTCCATCGACTGCATCACTTCGCTGACCAGGTACTTGGTCAGGTCCATGTTGTTTTTCGCCACGGCCAGCATCGGGCCGATGTTGCCGGCGCGAACCGACATCGGCAGGTCCATGAAGGAGCCGTGCTTGAGGAACTTGGTGGTGAAACCAGCGTATGGTCCGAACAGCAGGGATTTCTTGCCATCGACCACGCGGGTGTCCAGGTGCGGCACCGACATCGGTGGCGAACCCACGGCTGCCTGGCTGTAAACCTTGGCCTGATGGTGTTTGACCACTTCCGGGTTGTCGCAACGCAGCCACTGGCCGCTGATCGGGAAGCCGCCGAAGCCTTTGCTTTCTTCGATGCCCGAAGCCTGCAGCAATGGCAGGGCTGCGCCACCGGCGCCGAGGAAGACGAATTTGGCATCGACTTCACGGCTGCTGCCGCTGTTGACGTCCTTGATGCTGACGGTCCAGCCGCTGCCGTTACGCTTGAGGCCAGTGACGCGCTTGCAGTATTTGACCTGGGTGTCGGGTGCGCTGGTCAGGTGCTTGAGCAACTGATTGGTCAGGGCGCCGAAGTTGACGTCGGTGCCGTTCATCACGCGGGTTGCGGCGAGTACTTCGTCCGGCGAGCGGCCCGGCATCATCAGCGGCATCCACTCGGCCATCTTGGCTTTGTCTTCGGTATATTCCATGTCGGAGAAAGCGTGGTGCTTGCTCAACACGTCGAAGCGGTCCTTGAGGAAGGAAACGCCTTTGTCGCCCTGGACGAAACTCAGGTGTGGCACCGGGCTGATAAAGGATTTGCACGAGCCGAAGGTGCCTTTTTTGGTCAGGTACGACCAGAACTGCTTGGACACTTCGAACTGGGTGTTGATGTGCACGGCTTTCTTGATGTCGACGCTGCCGTCGGCAGCCTGCGGCGTGTAGTTCAGCTCGCACAGGCCGGCGTGGCCGGTACCGGCATTGTTCCACGGGTTGGAACTCTCCGCCGCGCCGGAATCCATCAGCTCGACAACTTCCAGCTTGATCGCCGGATCGAGCTCTTTGAGCAGCACGGCAAGGGTGGCACTCATGATGCCGGCCCCAACCAGTACTACGTCGACTGCTTCGTTATGCGCCATTTAACGCGTCTCCAAAATCTGCAGCACCAAATTGTCGGCATGGCTGCCAGGCGTTCCGGGGCAGGTCAGTGATGCCCCAGGTAACGGTGGTCAGGTTCGCCATGTCCGAATCTTCGCAATTTTTCGCAACTTCGGCGGATGCAGGCGGCCTGGCTTCGAGGGTTCAATGAACTCATTTCTGCGCAAGGCTGGCAATTCGACTTATGGTCGAGACATCCGTTTTGTGCAACCAAATCCGTAGCGGACAGGCTTCAGGCTCCGATATTCGAGGTGTACCCGGTCCTGTGTCGTTGGGCTGTTTCAGACGCTAATGGTGCATGTTCAGACGCAAAACTATTCATTTGCTCGCCACACTCTTGTGAAGTTGTGAAAACCCGTTTTTTCACGCTCTTTTGAAGACGTGAACCTCAAAAAAGGGCTGTCGAAGCCTGGCACCGTGCCCGCAAGGGCAAAACAACTCGGTGGCAGAGCGTAATGACAGCTCTGCAGATTCGCGAAAAGCGGGGGTTTTGCCGGAAGAACAGGCAAGCACGCCAACTTCACTCGATCTGTGTGGGCGGCTCTCTGTGGGCGATTTGGGTGTCGAATGCATGCGCATTGACGCTGTTGCGGGGCCCGATCAGGAGACGTCCTTATAATCGGGGGGAGATTGTATCGAAGAAATGCGCGGAGTTGGTTGTGTTTAATGACTTTTATTAGGCATCCGGTCAGATGCTCAACTGCACCTGTGCCCGTGCGCGCATTTGTCGCGGTACGACCCTGGCACTGGCGGGCAACGGCTGGTGTAACCAGTTAAGGCGAATTTCTTCGATTTCGACCCAGCCGTCACCCATGGGCTGCAGACTGCACTGCTTGAACGCCTGGCAGTGGCCGTTGCGGTCAAGCAAGGCGAAGCTGCGATGCAGCGGACGTGGGGAGAACAACGAGATCAGATAACGCATGGCCGAGTACCTTGTTGGAGGACTGGATTGAAGGTTGCCAGCAGGCCGTGACGTGAAAGTGAATGGGCGGTGACGAATGTGTGACAGGAACCGCGTTCTCCCGGTTTTGTCAGACATTTCAGTATTCACCGCGGGATGCTGGTTACCCGCAGTGGCCCACCGCTATACTGCCGGCCTGTTTGTGCCTGATTCTGGAGAGAAGAGCATGTTGCAACGCCTGTTGTTCGGTTTGATCACTGTGGCCGGTTTGACCCTGGCCGGCTGCGCCCACAGCCCGCAACAACTGAGTCCGGAGCCGAAGCTGACCACGCAACTGGCCGCGGTCGGCCGCGGTCAGCCGGTGGTGGTGCGTGTGGTTGACGGTCGTCCGTCGCCAACCCTGGGCACCCGTGGCGGTCTGTACCCGGAAACCAGCGCCATCACCGTACAACGCGAGCAGATCCTGCCGAAACTGCAGGCTCAGGCCGAAGCTGCTGTGCGCCTGCTCGGGTTCACCCCGACCAACAACGCGCCGAATGCTCCGCAACTGACCGTGACCCTGGCCGAGCTGAAGTACCAGTCGCCGAAAGAGGGCATGTACGTGACTGAAGCGACCATCGGCGCGACCTTCCGCTCCGACGTACAGAATGCCAACCGTCGCTACAGCGGCCGTTACGGCGCTTCGCTGGACCAGCGTTTCGGCATGGCGCCTAATCAGGAAACCAACACCAAACTGGTCAGCGATGTATTGAGCGATGCGCTGACGCGTCTGTTCAAGGATCCGACTGTGGGTCAGGTGCTTGCTGAGTAAGCCTTTCGGCAGATGCAAAAAAGCCCGGTGCCAGCAATGGCTCCGGGCTTTTTTGTGAGTGCATGTTTTGAACCTTGCACAAATCCCCTGTGGGAGCGGGCTTGCTCGCGAAAGCGCTGGATCAGTCAATCTGGAAGTCGACTGACACTCAGTCTTCGGGAGCAAGCCCCCTCCCACAGTGAGCGGTGGGTCAGGCCGCTTGTGAGTAGAAATCGAGCACGCTGACGCCGGTCAGCAAGTCGGTTTCGGGTAAATCCGCATGCTGATGCCCGCCCAGCGCGCAATACACCAGCCAATGGCGATCCTGAACATTGAAGGCAAGGCTGCCGACGAGGCTTTGTTGTTCGTCGCTCGGGGTGATGAGGTAAAGACGATCCTGGTTTTCAGCGTGCAGCATGTCGCGTTCCATGTGTGTTTCGAGGCGCGCATGGTCGCCGATGTAGATGACGAAGCCGTGACACAGGGCAGCCATCGGTCGATTGTCACGTTATTTGTCGTAAAGGGGAGGCGGCCTCGGCAGGTTTCGGTAGAATCCGGGCGCGGTCGTCGGTCTGGCGCCTGCCACACCGATTACGTTTGAGGTCTGTGATGTCGCTGCATTTGATGACGCTGTTTACTGCCCATCCCGCCAAATTGATCAACCTGTTGGCCTTGCTGCTGGCCTTCCCGGGCAGTTGGCTGCTGCACGCGACTCGCCGCCGTGAGCAACGCGCAATGGCCAGTATTGCCGCCCAGCGCCAGGCGCAACCGAACGCCGAGCCGATTCTCGATTGGGCAACGTTGCGCATGAACCGGTTTTTCTACCGCTTCGGCTTTGCCTGCCTGGGCCTGGCACTGCTCATTTCGTGGATCAGCACCCGCTTCTGATGATTTTCGGCAAAAAAAACGGCGCCCCGAGGGCGCCGTTTTTGTATCTGGCCGAAGACACTTACAGCGCCAACCCAGCCTTGACCCGATACTGATTACGCACCGGCGTCGCATATTGCAGCACCAGATATGGACGATGCTCCTCAGGACAAGCATCCAGCCGTTGCTGCCACTCCTCCTGTGCCTTGGCCAGCTCATCCGCCGGGAACACCTCGGCCGCTTTCGGCACATTCAGCGTCGGATCAGCCTCCGCCCACTGCGCATACGCCAGGTAATGCACCGGGAACAGGCGATAACCGCCGAGAATCTGCTTGTCCATCTCGATCGCCAATTGCTTGGTGTCTTCGAACAGCTCGGTGATCGGCGCAGCAAAGTTCACGTGCACCCGGCCTTTGTAACCGGTGATACCTTTGGCGATGCTCACGTCATCTTCACCCGGCGCCTTGGCGTAGGTGCCGGTGGTGGCGCGGATGTACAACTCGCGGGCCTTGGCCTGGTCGCACGGGTCGTATTCGTAGCTGATCGACACCGGAGTGACGTTCAGCGACTGAATCACTTCACCGAAAGGCTCGTCCTTGCGGCTCATATGGAACATCTTGAGGATCGCCGACTCGGTACGGTCGTCGCCGTCCTTCGCGCGGCCTTCGGCCTGAGCGATCCAGATCGAGGCGCAGTCGTTGCGGATCGAGTGGTTGATGTAGGCCGACAGCAATTGGTACGCGGCCATTTTCTCGCGGCGTCCGGTGATCGAGCGGTGAACGATGAAGCTCTTGTTCAGGCGCATCAAGTCGCTGACAAACGGCTTTTGCAGCAAGTTGTCGCCAATCGCGATGCGCGGCGTCGGCAGGCCGGCGTGGTACACGGCGTAGTTGACGAAGGCCGGGTCCATCACGATGTCGCGGTGATTGGCGATGAACAGATAGGCGCTGCCGGACTTGAATTGCTCGACACCGGTGTAGGTCACGCCATCGGTGGCGCGCTCGATGGTGTGGTCGACGTAGAACTCGACTTTGTCCTGCAGGGTGGCCACCGAATTGACGCCGGCGAACTCACGACGCAGCCGATGGGCTATAAGTGGTTTGAGCATCCAGCCGAAGGCACCGGCAAAACGCGGGAAGCGGAAGTGGGTGAGGATATCTAGAAACGCCTTGTCGCCGAGCAGTCTTGCCAGTACCGCAGGTACTTCGCTGTCGTCGTAAGGTCGGATGGCATCGAATTCGCCCATCATGCTCTCTTGTTGGAAACGGCTAGGGTAAGTAAAGGTTTTGATCGAAAACCAACGGGGCACGGTCTGAAAAGGTAGCCAGACAAAAATAGCCCTGCAAATAGACCGGCGATTATACGCACAAGTCACTTGGGAGACCTCGATGCTGGAAAGCGCACTGTATGAATGTCCGTATTGTGGTGAAGAAGTTGAAACGACTGTGGATCTGTCCGGCGGTGATCAGACCTACATCGAAGACTGTCAGGTGTGTTGTCGGCCGATCACGTTTGTATTGCAGGTTCACGAAGATGAATGGCACCTGGAAGTCTTCAGCGAAAACGAGTGAGGGGCGCCCATGCAGCGAATCTACGAGCCGGAAAATCTGATGGAAGGCGAAATGCTCAAGGGCATGCTTGCCAGCGAAGGCATCGAGGCGCATCTGGTGGGGCGGGACTTGCTCGGGGGCACCGGTGAGCTGCCGATCTTCGGCCTGTTGGGGCTGTCGGTCGATAATGATCAGGCCGAATACGCCCTCGAGTTGATCACCGCGTACAATGCCGCGCTGCCGCTGCCCGGCGATGAACCGGAGAGCTTCCCCGGTACGCTGGTCTGTTAGGCTGGCGTTCGTTTTATTTCTGAGCCGTGTTGCCCCATGTGTGGACGTTATGCCCTGTTTCGCTGGAACCGCGACTTCGCGGCGCTGCCAGGTTTTCCTGCCGATCAACTGGCGCAGTGGAACATTTCCCCCAACGATTCGGTGTTGATGCTGCGTGCCGGTGAAGACGGCCAGCGTACGTTGGCCCGCGCGCGCTGGGGGCTGACGCCGCCGTGGCTGACCGATCTGTCACGCACCCCGGCCCATGCGCGGGCGGAAACGGTGGCCGAGCAGCCGATGTTCCGTGAGGCGCTGCGCCTGCGTCGCTGCCTGTTGCCGGCCAACGGTTTCTACGAATGGCGCGGGACTCAGCGCAAGCGTCCGTACTGGCTGACGCCGGGTGAGGGCGCTTCGCTGTTTTTTGCGGCGATCTGGGAAGCTTATCCGGTGCAGGAGCAGGTGTGGCTGAGCACGGCGGTGATCACTCAGCCGGCGGCCAGTCAGCGCCGGCCGTTGATTCTTGATGAAGCAGGTCAGGCAGCTTGGCTCGATCCTGAGACGCCGTTGCATACCTTGCAGGCGTTGCTCGCCAGTGAGCCTGCCGCGTTGCGCGAGCGGGTGTTGGCGAACCTGGTCAATGATCCGAAGCTCAACGGGCCGGAGTGTCTGACCCCGGGTTGACGAGTTGACGGGTTGTCATTGCCGGCCCCTTCGCGAGCAGGCTCGCTCCCACCGTTGAAATGCATTCCAAAGGTGGGAGCGAGCCTGCTCGCGAAAAGGTTCGAAGAACCTTCCGACGTCCTTAAACCTTGAACTGATTGATCAACCGCCGCTGCTGCTCCGCCAATTTGGTCAGATCCGCGCTCGCCGAACTCGACTCATCCGCGCCGCCCGCCACTTCATTGGCCACTTGCCCGATATTGATCACGTTGCGATTGATGTCGTCGGCCACTGCGCTCTGCTCCTCGGCCGCACTGGCAATCTGGGTGTTCATGTCGTTGATCACCGACACCGCCTGAGTGATCGTCTCCAGTGCCTCGGCCGCCTTCGCCGCGTGTTGCACGCTTTCGTCGGTGCGGTTCTGGCTGTCTTCCATGACCCGCACCACATCGCGGGTGCCTTGTTGCAGTTGCTGGATCATGGACTGGATTTCTTCGGTGGCTTTCTGGGTCTTTTGCGCCAGATTGCGCACCTCATCGGCGACCACTGCAAAGCCACGACCCTGTTCACCGGCGCGCGCCGCTTCAATGGCCGCGTTCAGCGCCAGCAGGTTGGTCTGCTCGGCAATCGCGCGAATCGCCGTGAGGATCGTGTTGATGTTTTCGCTGTCCTTGGCCAGCGTCTGCACCACGTCCACAGCCTTGCCGATTTCCACTGCCAGCACGCCAATCGAGTTAGAGGTGTCACGGACGATCTGCATGCCTTGGCTGGCGGCCTGATCGGCATGGCTGGCGGCTTGCGCCGCCTGGGTCGCGTTACGCGCGACATCCTGCGCGGTGGCCGTCATTTCCTGCACGGCGGTGGCGACCTGATCGATCTCGGCCATTTGTTTTTGTATGCCGATGTTGGTGCGAATCGCGATGTCGGCCGTGTGTTCCGAGGAATCACTGACGCTCTGTACCGAGGTCACCACTTGGGTGATCATCGCCTGCAACTTGGCGAGGAAGGTGTTGAAGCCCTTGGCGATCAAACCGAGTTCATCGCTGCGATCACTGCTCAAACGCCGGGTCAGGTCGCCCTCACCTTTGGCGATGTCATCGAGCATGGCGACCATTTGCTTCAGCGGCCGGGCGATGCCGTGGCCCACCAGCCAGATCACCAGCAGGCCAATGCCGGCGATGATCAAGCCGACCATGGCCATGCCGAAGGTATCGGATTTGCGCTGGGCGTCGAGGTCGGCCTGCAGTTTCTGCAAATCGGCCATCACCGCGTTGAGTGGCAGTTGCAGCATCAGCGTCCAGCGTGCGTCGGTCTGGCCGATGCCGAACGGCAGGTACAGTTCGATGCGGCCTTTGTCCTTGTCGACGGTATAGGTGACTTCGCCGCGCTTGAGGTTGGCCATATTGGCGATCTGCTCGGCGTCGAGGATGTCGCTGACTTTTTCGCCGAATTTGCTCGGGTCCTTGGTGTACGCCACGATCCGCCCGTTACTGCCGACCAGGGCCATTTGCCCGGCGCCGCTGTACAGCTTCTGGTTGGCGGCGAGGAGCATTTCCTGAATGAAGTTCACCGACAGGTCGGCGCCGATGATGCCCTGGAACGCGCCGTTGAGCATGATCGGTTCAATAAAGGAGGCGAGCATGACGATCTTGTCGCCGACCTTGTACGGCGCCGGATCGATCACGCAGGATTTTTTGTTTTCTTTCGAGCACAGGTAGTACTCGCTGGCGCGCACGCCGGTGGACAGGACTTTCTGGTCGTCGACGTCCACCAGTTTGTCCAGGCCGAGGGTGCCGTCGTCGTTGCGGAACCACCACGGCAGAAAGCGCCCGTTGGCCGCATCGATCCCGACGACGCTGGTGCCGAGGTAGGCGGCGTCATTGTGATCCAGTGCGTTTTTTTCCCAGGCGATGTAGGTGCCGAGGATCTTCGGGTTTTTCTCGACGTTCTCTTTGATCAGGCTGATCAGTTGCTCACGGCTGACGCTCAGGCGCGGCTGACCATCGGCGCCCGGCGTGCCGAGCAGGGCGTTGACCCGCACCAGTGCGCCGGCAATCAGCAGCGGCGCCTCCAATTCACGCTGGATCTGGCTGACCTGGGTCTGCGCCAATGAGGTCAGGCGTTGTTCGATGACTTGCTCGAACTGGGCCTGAGTGCGCTGCTGCACCATGTCCTGAGTGCGCGCACCGGAGAACAGCGCATACAGCACCAGCGCGGCGACCACGCTGAGGACGATGGCGCCGGCCAGGGCAGCGACGGAAAACTGGATCGACTTGAACTTCATGGGAGCTCCGCACGCAAGAGGACGTCTGCGCTGTTGTATCGGCAGCGGCTAATGCGCCATGAGTGGTGCAAGCCGTGATTGGGCGGGGATGTCGCAAATGGATCAGTGCGCGACGCAGTTGCCGGGGCTTGCCGGGCGCTGTGAATTTTTTACGACACACGGGGGGGAACATCTGAAAGTCGCTGCAACACGTCTGTTGTATCTGGCGCCGATACAATTACCCGCCTAGGATACGCGCAGGTTTTCAGGGAGCTTTTGAATGAACAAGACATTGGTTGTAAGTGCACTGAGCGCAGCGCTGTTGCTGGCCGGTTGTCAGTCGGTCAACACCACCAGCGGCGGCGCCGTGGGCGTGGAACGCAAGCAGTACATGTTCAGCATGCTGTCCTCGCAAGAGGTCGACCAGATGTATGCCCAGTCGTATCAGAAGACCGTCGGCGAAGCATCGAGCAAAGGCGTGCTGGACAAGACCAGCCCAGAGGCCAAGCGGGTTCAGGCGATTGCCAACCGCTTGATCGCTCAGGCGCCAAACTTCCGCCCGGATGCCGCGCAGTGGCAATGGGAGGTCAATCTGATCAAGAGCGATGAGCTCAACGCCAACTGCGGGCCTGGTGGCAAGATCATTTTCTACACCGGGCTGATCGACAGCCTGAAACTCACCGACGATGAAATTGCCGCGGTCATGGGCCATGAAATCGCTCACGCCTTGCGCGAACATGGTCGCGAAGCGATGTCCAAGGCTTACGGAATGGAGATGGCCAAGCAGGGCGCGGGCGCCTTGTTCGGTCTGGGCCAGGACAGCCTGGCGCTGGCCGACACCGTGGCCAACTACGGCATGACGCTGCCTAACAGCCGCGCCAACGAAAACGAGGCTGACCTGATCGGTCTGGAGCTGGCCGCCCGCGCCGGTTACAACCCGAACGCGGCGATCACCTTGTGGAACAAGATGAGCAAGGCCTCGGAAGGTTCGCCACCGGAGTTCATGAGCACTCACCCGGCGTCGACCAGTCGCATCGCCTCGTTGCAGGCGGCGATCCCGAAAGTCATGCCGCTGTACGAGAAAGCGCCGAAGTCCTGAGTCGGACTTAGCCTGGAGGTGGTGATCGTTCCCACGCTCTGCGTGGGAATGCCTCAAGGGACGCTCCGCGTTCCAGTGGGACGCAGAGCGTCCCCGGTTGCGTTCCCACGCGGAGCATGGGAACGAGCGGTGTTGGCAGGTTTAAACCCAGCCGCTGCTCTGCATTGCCTTGTACACCGCGATGATCGCCAAAATCAGGAACGCCGAAGCGGCCAGGCGACGGATCAGGGTCAGCGGCAGTTTGTCCGCGGCAAAGTTACCCGCCAATACCACCGGTACGTTGGCAATCAACATGCCCAGGGTGGTGCCGATAATCACCAGCCACAACTCAGGATACTGCGCGGCCAGCATGACGGTAGCTACCTGAGTCTTGTCGCCCATTTCCGCCAGGAAAAACGCAATCAGCGTGGTCAGGAATGGCCCGAACTTGCGCGCGGTGCTGGCTTCATCGTCATCCATTTTGTCCGGGACCAGCGTCCACAACGCCGTGGCGGCGAAGCTGGCGGCGAGAATCCAGTGCAACACAGAATCGGAGAAGAAGCTGCCGAACCAGGCGCCGACCGCACCGGCTGCTGCGTGGTTGGCCAGGGTCGCGGCGACAATGCCGGCAATGATCGGCCAGGGTTTGCGGAAGCGAGCGGCGAGAATCAGCGCGAGCAGTTGCGTCTTGTCGCCGATTTCGGCCAAGGCAACGATTGCGGTGGGAACGAGTAACGAGTCCAGCATCAGGATTTCCTAAGGGGCGGGTCGACACGGCTATGACACGTACAGCCTTCCCGCCCCGGGTAAGGTGTGCGTGTCATAGGTCTTGTCAAACCCTGCGATCCGTCTGGTGCGGACGCTTGGGTCGCATACGCCATGATCTGAGGATCAAGTATGTTGACGTATGCCGGACGAGCTTGGCGCTCGTGGGAGACTACTCCCCTAGGACGGAGCGGATTCTGCCTAGGCAAATCCGAATGAGCAAGCACAAATTTCTAGCCACGCTTGGCCCGGTAAATCCGGAAACCATTGCCTTCGGCCTTGATGGCGCACACGCCCAGATGCTCTTCGATCAGCGGCTGATACTTCAGGAAGCTGTTCGCTACCAGGCGTAGTTCGCCGCCGTTTTTCAGATGTTTGGCCGCTTTTCGCAGCAAGTTCTCAGTGGCGAAATAATCCGTGTGTACCCCGACATGGAACGGCGGGTTGCTTAAAATGGCGCTCAAACCCATGGGCGCCGCATCGATTCCGTCACCGGTCAGCACATCGGCTTCCAGACCATTGGCAGCCAAAGTCAGTCGGCTGCTGGCGGCGGCAAATGCGTCGACGTCCAGCAATGTCACCTGATTGTGCGGATAGCGACGTTTGACCGCAGCGCCCAATACACCTGCGCCACAACCGAAGTCGAGCAAATGACCGCTCGGCAGTTTGTCCAGATGCTCCAGCAGCAAGGCGCTGCCGCGATCCAGTCGACCGTGGCTGAACACGCCCGGCAGGCTGATGACTTTCAGCGGGCCTTCGGCCAGCGGTAGCTCGTAAGTCTGCGCCAGGCTTTCCAGCGACTTGGTTTCAGGGGCGTTGGCCACGGTGACTTGCCACAGTTGGCAGTGGCGTGCGCTGTCGAGTTTGCGTGGCTTGCCGAACGGGTTGAGCTGCTTGGAGGCGCCTTCGATGCCGCTGCGTTTTTCCCCGACCAGAAACACTTCGCGCCCGGCCAGGCGCGAGGCCACAGCGTTGAGGATGTAATCGGTCAGGTCTTTGGATTTGGGCAGAAACACCACGGCGCTATCGAACTCACGCTGGGGAATATCCACACCGAAATGACTGCGGCCTTCGAAGCGAGCATCGAGTGCAGCTTGGTCGCCGGCATGCCAGCACCAGCCAAACGCATTGGGCAGGCGCCCGAGCAAATCGTCGGCAGGCAAACCGGCCAACAATAGCGAACCCTGGAATAACTCGGCCTGACGAAGCAGTACTTCACTGCGCGGATCCATAACTGCTCCTCAAAAAAAAGTGCCGCAGTTTATCAACTGACGACCCGCAGCGCCTTACCGCTGAAGAACGCCTCGGTGTTTTCGGTCAATTGGCCAACGATGCGCTGTCGAGCCTCGCGACTGCCCCAAGCGTTGTGCGGGGTGACGATGAGGCGCGGGATGTCGGCGGCCAGCAGCGGATTGCCTAGGGTTGGCGGCTCGACGCTGAGCACATCAGTAGCAGCGCCGCCGAGGTGGCCGTTGCGCAAGGCATCGGCCAAGGCCTGTTCATCGATCAGTCCACCGCGAGCGGTGTTGACCACGAATGCGCCGGGCTTCATCGAAGCCAGTTCGCGGGCGCCGATGAAGTGGCGCGTGTGTTCATTGAGCGGGCAGTGCAGGGTGAGGGCGTCGATCTGTGGTAGCAGTTGATCCAGAGGCAAACGATCCGGGCGGACAGGGCGCCCCGGAATCTGCCCGAGCAACACGCGCATGCCGAAGGCTTGCGCCAACCGTGCGACAGCGCCGCCCAACTCGCCATGACCGAGCAGGCCAAGGGTTTTACCTTCGAGTTCGACAATCGGGTAGTCGAGCAGACAGAACTGTTTCGCCTGCTGCCAGCGACCTTCGCCTACGGCTTTTTGATAATCGGCCAAGCGTGTGGCGAGGTTGAGCAGCAGCATGAGGGTGTGTTGCGCCACCGATGGCGTGCCGTACCCCTGACAGTTGCATACGGTGATGCCATGGGCGCGGGCGGCCGCGAGGTCGACGTTGTTGGTGCCGGTGGCGGTGATCAGGATCAGTTTCAGGTCGGGATTGGCAGCCATCGCGGCGGCATCGATCAGGATCTTGTTGCTGATCGCTACTGTTGCGCCTCGCAGGCGTTCAGCGACTTGTTCAGGCAAGGTCTGGGCGAACAGTTGCAGGTCGCTGAAGCAAGCGCGCAACGGGCTGAGGTCGAGATCGCCAAGATCCAGCGAAGGGTGATCGAGGAATACGGCGCGGCGCGGGTTCGTCATCAACTGTACCTTTTGTGCTGTGAACGGAAGGCGTAATCTGCCGAGCCTACCAGATGAAACATCTGTGGGAGCGAGCCTGCTCGCGAAGGCGCTGTGTCAGGCAACAGTCGTGTGTCTGACACTCCTTTTTCGCGAGCAGGCTCGCTCCCACAGAAATGTAATAACTCCAGAGGAGCCCCCATGTACTGGACCGAGTTCTTGACCGTTGCACTGATCCACTTGCTGGCCGTCGCCAGTCCCGGCCCGGACTTCGCCGTGGTCGTGCGCGAGAGCGTGACCCATGGTCGCCGCGCCGGCACATGGACGGCACTGGGGGTGGGCACGGCGATTTTCCTGCATGTGGGCTATTCACTGCTCGGCATCGGCCTGATCGTGTCGCAGTCGATCGTGCTGTTCAACGCCTTGAAATGGGCGGCTGCCGCTTACCTGCTGTACATCGGCTTCAAGGCCTTGCGCGCGCAACCGGCAAAAACCGTCACCGACGATCTGCACAAGGAAGCGGGTGTTCGTACCGCGCGCGGTGCGTTTACTTCGGGCTTCGTCACTAATGGCTTGAACCCGAAGGCCACGCTGTTCTTCCTGTCGCTGTTCACCGTAGTGATCAATCCGCACACGCCATTGTCGGTGCAGGCCGGTTACGGGATTTATCTGGCGGTCGCGACAGCCGTCTGGTTCTGCCTGGTGGCGATGCTCTTCAGCCAGCAACGCGTACGCGCTGGTTTCGCCCGCATGGGCCACTGGTTCGACCGCACCATGGGCGCGGTGTTGATCGCTCTCGGCGTGAAAATCGCGTTCACCGAGATGCATTGAACGATGGGGAACTGACAAATGCTGGCGCAAAGCTAGCATTTGTACGGCTATGCAAATCATTCCTTCGGCTGATTTGACTGGCGTATAAGCGATCTAGAGTAGAAAACTCTTCGCCCAACACCATGCAGTCAGAAAAGGGATTCTTATGTTGCAGACTCGCGTCATTCCCCCGGCCGATGGGGCCTACCAGTATCCATTGCTGATTAAACGGCTGCTGATGTCCGGTGCCCGTTACGAGAAAACCCGCGAGATCATCTACCGTGACCAGTTGCGCTACAGCTATCCGACCCTGATCGAGCGTGTGGCGCGGCTGGCCAACGTGCTGACGGCGGCGGGCGTCAAGGCCGGTGACACCGTGGCGGTGATGGACTGGGACAGCCATCGTTACCTAGAATGCATGTTTGCCATTCCGATGATTGGCGCGGTGATCCACACCATTAACGTGCGCCTGTCGCCGGAACAGATTCTCTACACCATGAACCACGCCGAGGACCGCTTTGTGCTGGTCAACAGCGAGTTCGTCGGGTTGTACCAGGCCATCGCGCCGCACCTGACCACGGTCGAGAAAACCCTGCTGCTGACCGACCTGCCGGAGAAAACCGCCGAGTTGCCGAATCTGGTCGGTGAATACGAGCAATTGCTCGCGGCGGCGAGCCCGCAATACGCCTTCCAGGATTTCGACGAAAACTCGGTCGCCACCACGTTCTACACCACCGGCACCACCGGCAACCCGAAAGGCGTGTACTTCACCCATCGGCAACTGGTGCTGCACACCATGGGCGTGTCGACGATCATGGGCTCGATCGACAGCGTGCGCCTGCTCGGCACCAACGACGTGTACATGCCGATCACCCCGATGTTTCATGTACACGCCTGGGGCCTGCCGTACGTGGCGACCATGCTGGGTCTCAAGCAGGTTTACCCGGGGCGTTACGATCCGGAGTTTCTGGTGGAGTTGTGGCGCAAAGAGAAAGTTACGTTTTCCCACTGTGTGCCGACCATCCTGCAAATGCTGCTCAACGCCAAAGGTGCGCAGGGCAATGATTTCGGCGGCTGGAAAATCGTCATTGGCGGCAGTGCACTCAATCGCACACTGTACGAAACCGCGAAGGCGCGCGGCATTCAGCTCACCGCCGCGTATGGCATGTCGGAAACCGGGCCGTTGGTGTCCTGTGCGCACCTCAATGATGAATTGATGGCCGGGACTGAAGACGAACGCACCACTTACCGGATCAAGGCCGGTGTGCCCGGGCCGCTGGTGGAAGCCGCGATTGTCGATACTGAAGGCAACTTCCTCCCGGCTGACGGCGAAACCCAGGGCGAGCTGGTGCTGCGTGCGCCGTGGCTGACCGAAGGTTATTTCAACGAACCGCAGAAGGGCGCCGAGCTCTGGGCCGGTGGCTGGCTGCACACCGGCGACGTGGCAACGCTCGACAGCATGGGCGTGATCGACATCCGTGACCGTATCAAGGACGTGATCAAGACCGGCGGTGAGTGGATCTCCTCGCTCGACCTCGAAGACCTGATCAGCCGTCATGTGGCGGTACGCGAAGTAGCAGTGGTGGGCATCGCCGATCCGCAGTGGGGCGAACGCCCGTTTGCCCTGCTGGTGATCCGCGAAGGGCACGAGATCGGGGCACGCGAGCTCAAGGAATACCTCAAGCCGTTCGTCGAACTGGGGCACTTGAGCAAGTGGGCAATTCCAAGCCAGATCGCCGTTGTTACGGAAATTCCCAAGACCAGCGTCGGCAAGCTCGACAAGAAGCGCATCCGCCTCGACATTACTGAATGGCAGGCCAACAACAGCACCTTCCTCTCGACACTTTAAGTGTCTCTGGCGCGCCGAAAACGGCGCGCCAGACCCACCAAGCAAGCGCTTGGCTTGTGAAATCGAAAAAATCAGCCATCCTTGCCGTGCCGACATCTGTCGGACTGGCAAAAGGACTGTTCCAGAGTGGTCAGCAGCTGCAAATCACACTTTAGAGGGATCAAGCAGTACCACCTGCTGGCTATAGTCCGCTCAAGGATTTTTAAGAACGCGGCACACGCACAAAACGGGGCGATGCAGCATTGGAGTGATTTCGGGCAGCCCTTGGCTACCGGTCCTTCAGACGTTTTTAAAAGTACTCACTGCCATAACAATAATGCACATGGAGTAGCGTCGATGACCTCAGTAAACCAGTTCTGGCGCCGGGCGAAACTGCCTCTGGCGGTCAGTCTTGCTTCTTCGCTCGCCGGGCCCGCATTCGGCGTCAGTTTCAACGTCGGTGAAATCGAAGGTCAGTTCGATTCATCCCTGTCGATCGGCGCCAGTTGGTCTACCCAGAGCCCGAACAAGAACCTCATCGGCGTCAACAACGGCGGCCATGGCCTGTCGCAGACTTCTGACGATGGCCACGCCAACTTCAAGAGCGGCGAAACCTTTTCGAAGATCTTCAAGGGTATCCATGACCTTGAACTGAAGTACGGCGATACCGGCGTGTTCGTCCGTGGCAAATACTGGTATGACTTCGAACTGAAGGACGAGAGCCGCCAGTTCAAGGACATCAGCGACAGCAACCGCAAAGAGGGCGCGAAATCCTCTGGCGGCCAGATTCTCGATGCCTTCGTCTATCACAACTACTCCATCGCCGATCAGCCGGGTTCCGTGCGTCTGGGCAAGCAGGTGGTGAGCTGGGGTGAAAGTACCTTCATCGGTGGCGGCATCAACTCGATCAACCCGATCGACGTATCTGCATTCCGTCGTCCGGGCGCCGAGATCAAGGAAGGCCTGATCCCGGTCAACATGTTCTACGTGTCTCAGAGCCTGACCGAAAACCTCTCGGCCGAAGCGTTCTATCAGCTTGAGTGGGACCAGACCGTCGTCGATAACTGCGGCACGTTCTTCTCGCAGCCGGACATCGTTGCCGACGGTTGTGACAACAACCTGCGCGTGCTGAACAAACGTTCGCAAATCCCGGCGATCGCCTTGGGGCCATTGGCGGCCAACGGTGTCAACGTCAACGAAGAAGGCGTTCTGGTACGCCGTGGTCCGGACCGCGATGCCCGTGACAGCGGTCAGTGGGGCGCGTCCTTCAAGTACATGTACGAACCGCTCGACACCGAGTTCGGCGCCTACTTCATGAACTACCACAGCCGTGCGCCGATCTTCAGCGCCACCGTCGCACCACAATCGGTCTACAACACCGCGCGCGCGCTGCCGGGGCCTTTTGCGGCACTTGCACCGTTGCTGGTCGCGGGCAACTCGAACTACTTCATTGAATACCCTGAAGACATTCGTCTCTACGGTCTGAGCTTCTCCACCACCCTGCCTACCGGTACGGCGTGGAGCGGTGAGATCAGCTACCGTCCGAACGCACCGGTACAACTGAACTCCACCGACATCCTGTTCGCCGGTGTGCGTCCGATCGGCGGCGCACTGACCAACGCTTCGATACTCAATGGCGTTCCTGGCCAGGATCTGCATGGCTATGAGCGCAAGGAAATCACCCAGATCCAGACCACGTTCACGCACTTCTTCGATCAGGTCATGGGCGCCAGCCGTCTGACCCTCGTCGGTGAAGTCGGGGCGACCTACGTCGGCGGGCTGGAAAGCCGGTCCGACAAGCGTTATGGCCGCGATCCGGTGTATGGCCCGGGTGAGTTGCCAGCCACTGGCACCGTCAACACCTGCGCCAACATTCTCAACGCCAGCACCATCAATGGTGCAGGGCCGGGTTCGCCGCAGAACAACCGCAGCCGCAATTGCGACAACGACGGCTTCACCACATCGATGTCGTGGGGCTACCGCGGTCGTGCCATCTGGGAATACAACGACGTCTTCGCCGGTGTGAACCTCAAGCCGAACGTGGCCTGGTCCCACGACGTCAGCGGTTATTCGCCAGGTCCTGGCGGCAACTTCGAGGAAGGTCGCAAAGCCGTCAGCCTGGGCGTCGATGCTGAATACCAGAATACCTACACCGCGAGCCTGGCTTACACCAACTTCTTCGACGGCAAGTACACCACCGTGGATGACCGCGACTTCGTTGCGCTCAGCTTCGGCGTGAACTTCTAAGCACTGCATTTCAGGACGAACGAATTTATGAAAATAACAAAGAGTCTGTTCCACGCCGGTGTTCTGGGCCTGTCGCTACTGGCGACCAGTGTCATGGCCGCGGTGCCTGCTGCCGAAGCCGACAAACTGGGCAAGAGCCTGACCCCGATGGGCGCCGAAATGGCCGGTAATGCCGACGGTTCGATCCCGGCCTGGAAGCCGCTGCCGAAGAATGCCGGCAGCGTCGACAGCAAAGGCTTCCTGTCCAACCCGTACGCCAGCGAACAACCGCTGTTCACCATCACCGCAAAAGATGTGGACAAGTACAAAGACAAGCTCGCCCCGGGCCAGTACGCGATGTTCAAGCGTTACCCGGAAACCTTCAAAATGCCGGTGTATCCGTCCCATCGCGGCGCCACCGTGCCGGATGAGGTGTTCGCCTCGATCAAGAAAAACGCCACCACCACCAATCTGGTGTCCGGTGGCAACGGTCTGGAAAACTTTGAAACCGCCGTACCGTTCCCGATTCCGAAAACCGGCGTGGAAGTCATCTGGAACCACATCACCCGCTATCGCGGCGGCAGCGTGACCCGTCTGGTGACCCAGGCGACGCCACAGCCGAACGGCTCGTACAGTCTGGTGTACTTCCAGGACCAGTTCGTGTTCCGCGACAAGATGAAGGACTACGACCCGAAAAACCCGGGCAACATCCTGTTCTACTTCAAGCAGAAAGTGACCGCGCCGGCACGTTTGGCCGGTGGTGTGCTGCTGGTACACGAAACCCTCGACCAAGTGAAAGAGCCGCGTTCGGCGTGGGTCTACAACGCTGGTCAGCGCCGTGTGCGCCGTGCGCCACAAGTGTCGTATGACGGCCCGGGTACTGCGGCGGATGGCCTGCGTACCTCCGACAACCTCGACATGTACAACGGTGCGCCGGACCGCTACGACTGGAAGCTTGAAGGCAAGAAAGAGATGTACATCGCCTCGGACAGCTACAAGCTCGACGATCCGAAGCTGAAGTACTCCGACATCATCAAGGCCGGCCACATCAACCAGGATCTTGCGCGTTACGAGCTGCGTCGCGTCTGGCACGTGGTTGCAACCCTGAAGGAAGGTCAGCGCCACATCTACGCCAAGCGTGACTTCTACATCGATGAAGATACCTGGCAAGCAGCCGTCATCGACCACTACGACGGTCGCGGTCAACTGTGGCGCGTAGCCGAGGCGCACGCCGAGAACTACTACGACAAACAAGTGCCGTGGTACGCGCTGGAAACCCTCTACGACCTGCAGTCCGGCCGCTATCTGGCGCTGGGCATGAAGAACGAAGAGAAGCAGGCGTATGACTTCGGCTTCACTGCCACCACCAGCGACTTCACCCCGGCCGCTTTGCGTCAGGACGGTGTTCGCTAATCCGCTGTAAACCCGAGGCCGCATCCTCGTGAAAACGCCCCGACCGGTTCGGGGCGTTTTTTTTGCCTGTCTTTCCTCGGCCCCGAAAACGCGATGGTGCACCGCTCTTGTAGGCGCTGCCGCAGGCTGCGATCTTTTGATCCTGCTTTTTTTGGGGGTGCAAAACAACGTCAAAAGATCGCAGCCTGCGGCAGCTCCTACAGAGGGAGTGCGTACGTTCATGTAGTCTTTTTGTAGCCATTTGTAGCAGCAACCTTCATAACCGGTTCGTTTAAGGCTAGTCTGCGGACATCTGCAACGCCGCCAACAGCAATTCGAACAAGAGCCGGCCATGACTGATCTGTCCCCACTTCCGGGTCCTGCAAGCGTTGACGTCGCGGCATTGGACGGGCGTTTTTTTCGCCCGCCATTACCTGACGGATACGTGCTGCGACCACGCCTGTGCGAGCGCCTGCAAGCCGGGCTCGGTGGACGGCTGTTGCTGGTCAGCGCCCCGGCAGGGTTCGGCAAGAGTTCGCTGGCGGTGGAGTTCTGTCAGAGCCTGCCGGCGCACTGGCAAAGTCTCTGGCTGGGGCTGAGCCCTCGTGACAGCGACCCCGGACGCTTTCTCGAGCGCTTGCTCGAAGGCCTTCAGGGCTACTTTCCACAACTGGGCAGCCGTGCACTCGGCCTGCTGAAGATGCGTCAACGCCATCAGCCATTTGCCTTCGAGGAATGGCTCGACGGTCTGCTTGATGAACTGGCACTGCACCTCGACACGGCAACACCGTTGCTATTGGTGCTCGACGATTACCATCTCGCCCAAGGGCCGGTGCTCGACCGGTGCCTGCAATTTTTCCTCAATCATTTGCCCGATGGCTTGCTGGTGATGGTCACCAGCCGGCAGCGCCCGGACTGGCATCTGGCGCGTTTACGTCTTTCGCGGCAATTGCTCGAATTGCACGAGCAGGATCTGCGCCTGACCCACGATGAAGCTCTGACGCTGCTCGATCGCCACAGCACGTCTTTGCGCGGCGAAGCCCTGGAAAACCTTATCCAGCGCAGCGAAGGCTGGGTCGCCGGGCTGCGCTTCTGGCTGCTGGCGGTGTCCGAGGCCGGCAGCGACACGGCATTGCCGCAGGCGTTGAATGGCGCAGAAGGGCTGATTCGCGATTATCTGCTCGAAGAAGTCATCGATTGTCTGCCCACCGAAGTGCAGGCGTTTCTCTACGACACTGCTCCGCAGGAGCGCTTTTGCAGCGAACTGTGCGACGCCGTGCGCGAAGCTCATGACAGTGCCGAGATTTTGCGCTTCCTGCTGGCGCATCAGGTGTTTCTGGTGCCGCTGGACGAACACGGGCACTGGTATCGCTATCACCATCTGTTTTCTGATTTGTTGCGCAGCCGACCGATTGCTCAAGCCATGGTGCCGACCGCGACGCTGCACCTGCGCGCCTGTCGTTGGTTCAATGCCCAGGGCTTGCTCGACGAGGCGGTAGAGCAGGCGTTACGCGCTGGCCACCTCGATGTGGCGGCAAATCTGGTGCAAAACCTCTCCGAAGAACAACTGCTGGCCGAGCAGAACGTCGGCATGCTGTTGCGCTGGAAAATGGACTTGCCCGACAGCCTGCTGATCAGCACGCCCCGCCTGATCGTGTTGTACAGCTGGGCGCTGGGGCTGGCCTGCCAGCTCGATGCGGCCGAAGAGCTGTCCAGTCATTTGAGTCGTTTTCTGCCCGCACCGTCTGCCACCGCGCAAAAATCGATGCTGGCGCAATGGCTGGCGCTGAGCGGGATCATTGCCCGTGGTCGCGGCCATCGTGAGTTGACCCTCAGGTATTGCACTGAAGCATTGGAGAGCCTGCCCGCCAAACGCTACGGTCAGCGGCTGATGTGTTTGTCGACGCTGTCCAATCTGGCGATCGCCGACGGTGATCTGTGGCGCGCCCGTGGCCTGAACCGCGAGTCTCTTGAGCTGGCGCAACGCGTCGGCAATCCCTTGTTCGAAGCCTTGGCGCACTACGACCGTGCCCGCGTGTTGCAGGCACGCGGCGAAATCCTGCGTGCGCTGGATGAAGTGCATCAGGGCCTGGAGCGCCTGCGCGGATTGTCTGCGCAACGTTTGTACGCGGTGCGCGCACGGCTGACGTTGTACGAAGGTTTTCTGCTGGCGATGCGCTTGCAGCCGCAGGCCGCACGCGTGCGCCTATTGGCCGGGATCGGTGAAGCGCGGGCCTGTCGCGATATCAGCGTGTTGATCGGTCACTGCGTGATCGCCCGCCTGGACGGTGCCAGCGGCGAATTCGCCAAAGCCTTCGCCGAGCTCGCCGAAGCCGAACGGCTGATGCACATCTGGGACGTGCCACCAATCTACTATCTGGCAATGATCACTCTGGTCAAATGTGAACTTTGGCTGGCGCAGGGCCGCACGGATCTGGCTGAGGCCTGGCTAGCACGTCTTGGCCAGACCTACACCGGCGAACGCGCCGCCGCGCCGCCGGAATTTCATCCACAGTTACCGTTGCATGTTGAACTGCAACAGGCATTGCTCGATGTGATTCAGGGCCAACCGATGCTCGCCGAAGGGCGCTTGAACGTGCTGCTTGAAAACGGTCAGCAAACCGGGCGGCAGTTGCTCAGTGTGATGGCGTTGACCCAGAAGGTCGCATTGCTGTTGGCGGGTGGGCGAGAGTCGGAAGCGCGCAAGGCGTTGAGCCAGGCGCTGGAGGCAGCGGCCGGGGGCGTGCTGCAGCCGTTCGATGCGTTGGTGAAAGGGCACGCGGACTGGTTGCGCGGACAATTGCATGCTTCACCGGCGTTGGCCGGGCAACAACTGCTTGAGCACTTCCCGCCCGTTGCTGTCCGTCCAGCAATTGAGTCGAGCGCCGCTGAGCAGCTCAGCAGTCGCGAGCTGGCAGTGTTACGCCTGATCGCCCAAGGCTGTTCGAATCAGGAGATCAGCGAGCAGTTATTCATTTCGCTACACACTGTGAAAACCCACGCCAGCCATATCAATAGCAAGCTGGGAGTGGAGCGGCGCACGCAAGCAGTGGCGCGGGCCAAAGAACTGGGGTTAATGATCTAGCGACGCTAAAATCGGGATTTGGCCGTTTTCGACGGTGTTGAACAACTCTCAGGATTCCCCATGACCGTTCCCAGCCTTGCGCTCATCCGCGAAACCTTCCCCGTCGGCCCTTTGCAGTGCAACTGCAAAATAAGGTCTCGCTGGAGGCCTTTCCGAACGGGCTTTTAAGGCTGAAGATCCATCAATACAAGGGTTTTAGGCGTATTCTCGATCATCGATGATCATCCTTAATCATCCATAGTCACAGCGTGAGTGTGACAAAAGTGTGCCAGGGTGGTTGAGTTGATTACCGATGATGATTAAGCTGAAGGCAATCGTACTGGTAAGGTCCGAAAATGGCCCTGGTCTCTAGATGTTTAACAGTTGGCGCTGTGAGGCATTGATGATGAGTCGCAGGGTGCCTTGGTCCAGTGCCACGCAGGCGAAAAGCGGAAGTAGCCCGCGTGGAAGAAAGGATGCCTGAGAGCAATCGCCTGATGTCACCAGCCGCCGACTACGATGGGGTCGGATTCAAAACGGTGAGGTGCGGGGGAGAACGAGAAGAAGTTGAGGGCACAACCCTGCGTATGAATAGATCCCGCTTGATGTGCTGAGCCAGCAGCCCCAAGCGGTCAATTATCAGCGCTGCCGCGGACCCATCCAATCCTGATCCGGTTTCACCGGATTGGGGGAGGATGTGATTGTGTCTCTCGCAAAGCTTCTTACCGTTGATGACTTGGCTCAAATCTTAGGCCGCACCGCCGGCACTATCAAAAACCAGCACTCGAAAAATCCCTCTCGTTTACCACCTGTTTGCCGAATTCCTGGCGCAAAGCGACTTCTCTGGCGACAAGAAGATGTTGAGTGCTGGCTGCAACGGCACGTTGTTCAACTCGATACGATTGAGCTCGTAGACCCAATGGTTAAACGAAAACCTGGGCGTCCTCGAAAATCAGAACAATTTGTTCGAAATTCTGTTGTAGGGGCTCGATATGCTTGAGTCCCAATCGCCGGGAACGGCAGCTCAAAAAAACATTTCAAAGATCCAAATAATTCTGGACCGACGCCTTCGTGAGGCAATCGAGCGTGACAGCTTTAAAGCACAGTTGCAGAACGAACTTACGGTGCCATGTGTGGAGGAAGTATGTATTCAAGAGCAATTTCCTTTTTTTCCTCCCTTAGCATCCGCAATGCCCACTCAGTGGACGAGAACTGGATTGTTTTCCAATGTGAAGAAAGGAGAACGTCGCATATTAAAAAATGAAATTCTTGAGGGTAGATCGGATTATCGAGTGCGAATGTCAGGAGAAGAACTCGATATGTATGATAATGACGTTTTTCTTCATGCGGTTCAATTGGCTCAAGGACTGTCAGTAGGTGAGCCGGTATATTTTGAGCGCGCTGCATTTTTGCGAGCTATAGGCAGGGGTAGCGATCTATCTGCAGAGAGCTATTGTCGCCTGCATGAGTCAATTGAGCGATTGGCGAGCGCTACTATATTTGTTGATGCTAATAGTGGAGGGGAGACGTTTCGATTGATTGATAAGCTTAAGTGGGGGCAGGAAAATAATTATTGGATAATGATGGATCCTATGGTTGTTTCACTCTTTGCAAATAGCTACCTCGCATTTGTCGATATGGAGATCCGGTTGCGTCTTAAGAGTCCACTTTCCAAATATCTGCAGAACTATATTTCGGGGCATTCTATTGGAGTGCATAGGGTGGCTTGGGAATCGCTTCGAAAGTGGAGTGGGTCCCGTGGGCGTGCACGAGACTTCAAGACCAGGGCTTTGCCGCCAGCATTACGTGAGTTAGAAGGAGTGGGAGTCATCGAACAGTGGTGCATCAGGGATGAGGTCGTGAATTGGACAAGAATCGCACACGCGAAAAGCAAGCGACGCTCCTGATTTTTATCCACAGGCATCGGGGTATCTGCGCAGAGTGCTTCGGGGTATCTGCGCGGGGCGATATCTGGAAGGCCCGGAGAACGTGGGCTCTAGACGCGTTCGAGCTGCCTAACATGCTTTTAACATGAATTTAACATCTAGCCCTGGATGCATTACGACTCAGGTAGAGGAATTCGACAGGGGAAATACCATGCGGCCTGTCAGGTTGAGGCGCTGCGTGAGCCAACTAGGCCAGCGACCCAGGCCTATGAGTTGAAGTCCGTGGCTGCGAGCTTTGAGCAAGGCAAGGGCCATTATTCAGCGTGGAGCAGGATGAACAAAAATGATCAATGGGCCTTTTGGACGCTTGTAGATCCTTGCATAATTAACTTGCGCCTTAGTCGTGTACCACAGGGTGGTCACAGGGATCCGAAAGGATCGCACCCCGTTACTGCGAAAGCAGTTCGCCCAGCGCGACGCAAGAACGACCTGCCCCGTCGAACGCATGCAGTCGACGGCTGAGAGTCCCTCCTAGAGAGGGATTCGCCGTTTCTGGCCCCCGATTTCCTGAATAGCCCTAGCCCTCAAGGCTTCAAGCTCTATGGACTCAACCTGACAGGCCGCACGCTTAGCGTACGATTTTTTCGTATTCTCTATCGACCCATAGGAGTGCTTATGGTCGGGGTATCTGCGCGCCTGCGAGACGGGATGCCCAATTTTTGATCAAGCGCCAGAGGCGCTTGAGAGGCCCCGGAAGGGAAGGATGCGGATTGGAGGGCAGTGTGCGAAATTTCGCTCCAGTGGACCACCCGGTGCATTCGACCTGACCAGTGAATGCATCGGATTCGACCAGCACGCGTTGTAACCATAATTGGCAGAGAACGGCCTACAGGCTGCAATGTGCCTCATTGCTGTCGGTGCCTGTTAGCGCGCTATGTTGTGGGCTTGATTAATTGGCGCGCCAGTTTGGCGATCTCGCACGCATCAAGTTTGGACAGGTGGTCAATAAGCGCGATTTTTTTTCCGATCCCGTTCAAGGAGGTGCCCATAACAATGCCGGCCATGTTTTCAGCATCTATCCAAAAACGATCATGGAATTCGTCGGTAACAACGTCCTTGATCGAAACCTTTGGCGCGACTGCCTTCAAGGCCGAATGCATAGTCGACCTCTTATTAGCCGTTCTACCGTTCGTGAAGAATGTCACGGAGTTAAGCTGGTCGGAAAGTGCGGACATCATTTTTTCGAAGAGGGCAACGCAATCAGGATCATCTGAATAAAAATAGGGATCAATAATGAAAAGATCCCTTACACCTTTCAATTTTTCAACGAATTGAAGAACGACGTCCGCGATTTCATTCACATGAATACCCCCATGCATTACAGCATCGCAAGCCAGCGAAAAATTAAATAACGAGGAAAATCCATTTTCAACAATATATTCTCGAAAGTAATCGCGAGCGTTGATCGCATCGAATCTCGTTACGAGAAAATGCGAGAACTCTGGATGTTTGTGGACCTCTTTGAGAAAGTCCACAAAATCTAATCCTTCCTTGTAGCTTTTGACATAAACGATGCCGGAGTCCACAGTTCCTTCCTTATCTTGTTGGCGTCGAAGTTTCAGTTTCTTGACAAGCCTCGGAGCGGAGAGCGCACGAAGGCTCGATCGTTCCGTCGTTCGCGATGCTACTCAGATCGGGGCTTCGCCGACCCACGTCCGAAATGTTCGCTTAACGGCTCTTCGCAGTGCCTAAGCACCTCCCCGGTCTCGGGATCTACGACGCGCTCGTAGTAAGTGTCAGCATCTCGATCAATATCTCGCACCTTTTCAACAAATTTTTCCCGGGAAACGCTCCATTGGCTTCCCGTCTGAAGGTGTCGTCGGATTTTCCGCTTGCCCGTCACGTTCACATTTTTGGATTGAACGTCTAAAAAGTCTGTCACCGTCAGGTTAGCCTCGTCGACGAACACTAGGTGGATATGCTTCGCAAAGCTCCCGCATCGACTACACGGAGCTTTTTCTTCGCCGACGCGGATGGGGATGCACGGCTCACCGCAATCTCCACATGTCCAGGTCTCGCCTTGACTCACGGCAAATCTCTCCTTAGAAGCCCGGCCCTGCCTTGCCGGGCGATGTCGTAATATTTGGAAATGTACAGCATTTACTCTTCTTGCCGTAGATTGTAAGGGCGCATCAAGTCCAGGCTATCGACAGTGATTTGAGTATCATCAGGTGGATTGGATAGAGGGGGTATAGCCAACTACCGACTGGTCGTAGCGGCCGCACACGGACCTGCAGGAGTAACAGGCCGAGCGGCGGTGCAATAGCAGCAATAGCAATCACAGTTTGATCGCTGAGCTGCTGATCAGATAGCAGCAGTATTTGTAGGCCGCCATTTGCTAAAACGGCTAGGAGTGCGGCCATTGACCAGCTCGCAATCCTGGACTCAAGCCCCTGCGCCTTGAGCGCAAACATTAAGGCAACAGGCAGCAGCACCCCTGTCACGCCATATCCAAGCACCGGTCTGTAAGCTATCGCGAGCGCAAAGGCGAGTAACCCGCCTGCAATTAGCCTTGGCGATCTATGATGTGCAGCTTGGGCTATACACAAGCCGAGTGCGAGAGTGAAAAAAATGTTTAAATTTCCATTGTCGAAAAATCTCGAATAAGGCCATTGGCTCAGCATTGCGAACAGAATTATCCCACCCAGGTACTTCCACCTGCCTGGATAACCGACCGGCTGCCGGACAACGTTTGCCGCAATCGCCAGGCAGAATAAAGGGTATGCAAACCGACCGATAATCCGCATCCAGTACAGATTTTCCTGAATTTCATTTGGTAGCACAAACCAGGTGTGATCGATGATCATTGTAAATAGTGCGACCCACTTAATTAGATCTATCGAGCTGTTTCTTTCGAAATTTTTCATCGTTGGTCTATAGTGGTTATTAGTTGTTAATTATATATTGCTTCTGGTCTCGTGATATATATTTATCATGAAAATACTGTTGGTTTGTTACTTGTGTGTACGGTAGCGCTGGTAGATAATAATGTCTAGGATGTAACTAGCAGCTCTGGCTGCGTACCGAACTACCCCCGAGCAGCGATAGGGGTAGGGAGGCAAAAACTAAAGTAGCCCGGTCGGGTGCTCGCTGTTATTCGTATATGTCCCGTTGACTCTATCAACTGGCTCGGACGCACTTTCTCCATTCTACGACTAACAATTAGAGGCCTCGACATGCAAAAAGCTATTACCTACGTGCTGGTTACCAGCATGTTCCTCTCTCTCACTGGCTGCGCTGGTACTGGGTTGCAGGATCAGGATGGATCCCGCAACCAGACGCTGACCTGGGGCTCCATCGGCACCATCGCCGGCGCCGCTGCAGGCGCACTGATTAATAAAGACAACCGCGGCAAGGGCGCACTCATCGGCGCCGGTATCGGCGGCCTGGCCGGCGCAGGTTACGGCGTCTATGCCGACCGCCAAGAGGCCGAGCTGCGTAAAGCCACCGCTGGCACTGGCATCGAAGTGCAGCGCCAAGGCGACGACATCAAGCTCGTGATGCCTGGTGCGATCACTTTTAACACTGGCTCGACCGAGCTGTCGCCGGCGGCAGCATTTAACCTGGACAAGCTCGCGGGCTCGTTCAAGTCCTACGCTGACAACAACGTCGAGGTCACTGGCCACACCGATAGTGTCGGTAGCAACTCTAGCAACATCGAGCTGAGCCAGAAGCGCGCCATCAGCGTTGGTAAACACCTGATCGGCCAGGGCATCGATAAAACTCGCATCCAGGTCTACGGTGCTGGCCCGTCCCAGCCGATCGCAAGCAACGGGACGGAGGAGGGCAGGGCGCAAAACCGCCGGGTCGAGATCCGCCTGAAGGCGCCGATCCAGCCCGTGGCCATGGATAAGGCTCAGTAATGAGCCTGCGCCTGGCTTCACCGCCAAGCCTGGATGTCGCCCTGCTCCTGATGCAGGGCGAGCACCTGGAAGCGGTCGCACTGATGGTTGAGTCCGGTGCTGTTGACCTGATGGAGCTTGAGGAACTGAAGATCAAAATTGGCGTATATGCCGAGATGGGTTCCAGCATGAGGATCCGGCTTGCTCCAGGTACACGCGAAAAACTGCATCACGGCTCTGTTGAGGCTAAACAGATGATCCAGGACTGGCGCGAGGCGCAGGACCTGGTGCGGGAGATAAACGATGAACCTACTTAGTATTTTCTGGCCCGGATTCACGGCCGCTCGCCGGATCGCTCGCACTCCAGTGCGCTTTCTGGTCGCCGGCCTGGAGGCCTGTGTCGACTTTGGTCGTGATGTTTCGATCCCTGGTTTCCGCTGGCTCGCTGCTCTGGTGATGTTTGCTCTGGTGTTCGGTTGCGGCGCTGCAGCGATGACCTGGCCGTTTGCGATCGCCGGCCTGACATACGCCGCTCACACCGGTCACACGACAGCTGGATCTGCTGTCCTGGGCATTCTGTACGTGACTGCAGCCGCTTATTTGGCCTTGCTCACTCATCAGGTGATCAAGCAATGAGCCCGCTGATACACAATTCATGCGATCCGGTTGAAAATTGCGAAGTAAAGAGGACTGACATCATGAAAATCAAAATCGCCACACTAGTGCTGCTTCTGGTCGCCATGGTTGGGTGTGGCGAACAGAAGATGAATCAGGTCATGCCGAAAGCTGCGACTACTGACGCAGTTTACAGTGCGAAAGCATCGCAATATCTGGAGGATGCACTCGGCACACCCAAGGCAAAAAAAATCGAACTGACCTTCTGGAATGAGCAAAACAATCCAGACACCGGCTATTTATCCCTGATCATCGATGGCGTCGAAAAAATCCGCCCCATTGACAACTACGGTGGCGTAAATCGCCGAACAGCAAGCACTGATGGATTTAAGTTTGTTTTTGAGAATGGCACTTGGCGCGCATATGTAGCTGAGAAGGACATCGAGACCCATGGTGAGCATCCCCAGGAGTTCTACAACGAGATGACCGGAATACTTCGCCGGTACTGATCAAGCTTCCCAAAAAAACCCCTTAATTAGGGGTTTTTTTGTGGGTGTGACATTAATAGTAAAGCCATAGTTTATAGCTATTAGTGTGATGGTTGTTGGCGCTAAATTCTCAGTAATATTTGATTATTATATGCTGACGGAATTGCAAAAATATTTGCCTGATTAGAAATATGCAATTGGAAGGTTTTGGTGCGGGCTCTTAAAATTTAGTCATTAGAAATTCGAAAGGAAAGAGCATGAGCATTACAGTGGATAAACTTAACCGCGCTTTGGCTGCTCTCCGTGAGATCCAAGTCAAGGCGGGCGAATTACCTGAAATCTGTGAGCACGACGCTCACGTAATAGCAGCCCTGGCTGGGACTGTAGAAATAATCTTAGGTGAGGAGATTAGAAATGCTGCTTAAAGAGGCCTCAGTAAAGATTCCACGGGCGATTGGGATTGGTTTGATTATTTACTTTGGCCTTGTTGTTTCAGGGCGTGAAGCGACACTAATGCCTCACCCAATTACATTCGCTGACATACAGGTTCCGCCGGTTCCAGTTCCGCCAGTTTATACCAGTGAGGCTGATCATGAGTAAGCTCAAAACAGTCGCAAGTTATTTGACCGGCTACAGCCAGACGAAGAATGCTGCACGCGAGCTGAAATATTCAGTTAGCTTGCCGATCTACTTTATTAAAGGGGGGTATCGCTGGTTCAAGGCTATTCGTGACCAGGCGAAAGCTGATCGAGAACTTGCGGAAACTGATGATCGCCTGCTCTGGGATAAAATGTGCACAGATTGCACAATTACTAATGATTCATTGCGGCGTGCCTATAAGTCACTTTTATTCGTGAACGCGATTCTTGTTCTCGGCATAGCAGGGGTGCTCGGCAATCTGGTTGCAAATTGGGACCGAGGTAGTCTGATGATTTTTGCGAACTTGGCCTTTCTGAACATGGTGTGCATGATGCTTTTCCAAAATGCATATCGCGTGAACATGGCCTATTCGCAAAGCGCTCCACCAATAATTAAATTTATGAGGGATGTTATCCGTAATCCGAGTTTGCTTGTCGGTAAAACTTTGCCGGCTGATTACCAAGTTCGGGTGAGGGCTAAGTGATGAACAGTTTTTCACAGTTGGTTTTGGCCTGGATGTTTGGGCGTTGGATATTTCACCCGTCAGAAGTTACTGATTTCGTTGCCCAAGACGTAACACCACTGACAATTTTTGCGTCCGCATTCGCAACACTTGGCCTCGCGATGTTCGGCGCTCTTGCGGCCTGGGCGATGTTTCTAGGTATTTTTCGACTCAAAAACAACGGTAACTTTTTCGGTGCAAAAGATGGAAACGAGGCGTTTTTCTACCCGCTGCGGGTCATCGTCGCCTTGTCTTTAATTGCACCAGTTATCCCTGTCTCTAGTGCTGGCGGAATTCCGATCACTTTGACGCCGGGACACGCACTTGTCGCAGGTATCTCCAAGTCTGCGGCAGAATTTGGCGACACTATGCAGCACAATGCTTTTGAGCTGATGCATCGCCATAACCTGTTTAGCGATCCGAAATTTCGAGTTGAAGTTGACGCGAAAGTCGCTTTGGACATGTTAAACAGCTGGAAAATCTCAGCGGTTCAACTCGCCGGTCTAAAGATTTTTCGAGATCCTAACGATCAGATGATCTCGCTTTCGAGTCGCGACCTTGCGGAAGAGGCTCTGAAAATCAGATGGAATCAGGTTTACGGCAGTAAATATCCCGCTGCAGGCTCGACTGAAACGGCTGCTGCAGACGTGTATATCGCAAACGCTGGCCGATCTTTGCAGATACCGTTAATCCCGCCGAGTGACGAATTGGCCCGAGCTGCCAGCATGGGTGTCCAGGGACTGATCGAACCCGACGCTGTTACTGGCACGGTCGAAAGGGAGATGGAAACCGAGGGGTGGTTTTGCCAAGCCGGCTGGTTGTCTTCAATGACTTGCAGCGACGAGTACGCACAGGTCAAGAAAAACAACGCTGCCTCTATTGAGGCCGGTATAGCCTCAGCTCAGCGTCAAATCTGGATCGGTCTGGTTGAGCATGCCGTCCAGCAGGCAATTTCGGCCCGAGACGGGGCTGTGGGGGCAAGGGACGCGAAGAAGTTTTTTGAAGACAGCATCACATGGGCTAGTCAGTCCGCGGACTGGTACAAAAAAGTGGTTGAGCAAACCATCGCCACCACAATTGCTACCGACCAGGCTGCTCGCAGTGAGGCGTATTTTAATGAAGTAAAAAATTGGGGTTGGATGCTTGGTGGCACTTTCGTGCTGCGCGCAGCGAGTGACTTCTCTCGTGCCGCGAGCTACTCGGAAGGAGCTACAGCTCAGATGATGCCAAAGTCGGCATTGTCTACGCTGACGCCAGGTGACGACTTATCAAAGCTGGTCGAGAACGAAGCCCTGGCTCAAATTCAACCTGGTAATACTGGTTCTGAAAAGTCTCTGCTGGCTAGAGTTTTTTCGCTCGACATCCTAAAGTCCACGACCGGACCCTCGAATCAGAATATCCACAACATCGCGGCCTGGGGACGCTCGCTCGTTGGCACTGGCATTGGCTTTTTTGCGGGTGGGACGATAGCCCAATATATTCCAGGTTTGAGCTCAATCACCGATGGGACGCTGCCAAAAGCAATCGGCGGAGTAATGATTATCTCCGGCGGGTTGCTCGGTTATGTGATGCCTCTGCTTTTCGCGATCTATGGACTGATGGGGGCAATTAGCTGGCTCGTCGCAGTTGCGACGACGTTTTTCGGAGTGACGCTCTGGTCGGCTGGTATGGCCGCACCGAAAGGGGAAGAGCACACCTCCCAGCTGTCGGCGAAAGGGTATAACGCCTTCATCTTCATCTTCCTCTATCCTGCTTTGGCCGTGGGTGGTCTGGCAGCAGCGATCGTGATCAGCGCAGTCGGTCTGGCGATGGTCCAGGCGATGGCCATGGGACTCTGGGGCATGTTTGATCCAGGCGTGGCTGAAGTTGGGCGCCCATTGGAAAGCCTAGGCGGGATCCTGATTGGTGGCTTGCTGATGGTCATAGTCATCATCTTGCTGTCATGGAACGTGGTCGTCACCAGTGCTCAACTAATCACAAGTTTCCCCCGCAGTGTCCTCAACATGATTAGCCTTTCTGAGCCGGGCCTGAATCCGTACGAAAACAGCATGCAAGGAATCATGGGTGGGCTTTCAATGAGTACCCGCCAGATTCTGACGGGCTCTATCAGTCGAATGATCAATCCACCAGGAAGACAGCCTCCTCCTCAAGGTGGCGGCGAATGATGAAGTTATTATTGGTGTGGTTTGATTTGGTGTAACCGCTCCACAAACCCCACATTCAAAGCCGCGATTTGATGCCTGATGCTGTGCTCCCGATCTCTTTCAGAAGCCAGCGGCCATGATGCGTCCCGACGCCAAAGTTGAAAAAGTGTACCTCTACCCTAAACCCGTAGACTTACGAAAATCCATCGACGGCCTAGCCGCACTGGTGGAGCTGGATATCAAAGTGGCGGTGTTCGATCCGGTGCTTTTCGTCTTTCTCAACAAACCCCGCAATCGGGTGAAGATTTTGTATTGGGAACGCAACGGCTTTTGCCTTTGGCTCAAACGCCTTGAATCCGAACGCTTCAAAACATCGCCCGATCACAGCGACGAAGCCATCGTGCTGACGGTCCAGGAGCTGAACTGGCTGCTCGATGGTTTTGATCTGTGGCGCAACCGTCCACATCAGGTTTTGACACCTCGATTTGTCGCCTGATTCGGTATAATCCACGGCATGATTTCCATGCCCGACAACCTTCCCGATGACCTGACTGCGCTCAAGCAATTACTTGCTCAGATGCAGTCCAAGGTTGTTCATCTTGAAGAAGAAAATGCGCTGCTACGTCAGCGTCTCTTCGGACGTAAATCCGAACAATCAGTCGACCCAGCGACCCCGCAATTGGCTCTTTTTAATGAAGCCGAAAGTGTCGCTGAGCCTGCCGCCGAAGAGGCGGAGGAAGAAGTCGTCGCTCCGACCAAACGCCGTGGCAAACGCAAGCCTCTGTCCGCCGACTTGCCCCGTATCGAAGTCATCCACGAACTGCCCGAGCACGAGCTGATGTGTGCTTGCGGCTGCCGCAAGCACGCCATCGGCGAAGAAACCAGCGAGCAGTTGGAAATCGTGCCGATGCAGATCCGCGTGATCAAACATATCCGCAAGGTCTACGCCTGCCGTGGCTGTGAAACCGCGCCGGTCACCGCTGACAAGCCAGCGCAATTGATTGAAAAGAGCATGGCCAGTCCCAGTGTGTTGGCGATGTTGCTGACCACCAAATACGTCGACGGTCTGCCGCTGCATCGCTTCGAAAAAGTACTCGGTCGCCACGGCGTCGATATTCCACGACAAACCTTGGCACGTTGGGTCATCCAGTGCGGCGAACACCTGCAACCGCTGCTCAACTTGATGCGTGACAGGCTGCTGGAAAGTCACGTAATCCACTGCGACGAAACGCGTGTCCAGGTGATGAAAGAGCCTGATCGAGAGCCGACTAGCCAGTCCTGGATGTGGGTACAAACCGGCGGACCGCCGAATCAGCCAGTGATCCTTTTTGATTACTCGACCAGCCGAGCGCAAGAGGTACCGTCGCGCCTGCTCGAAGGTTATCGCGGCTATCTGATGACCGACGATTACGCCGGCTATAACGCCTTGGGCGCGCAGGCTGGTGTCGAACGTTTAGGCTGCTGGGCACATGCGCGACGCAAGTTTGTCGAGGCGCAAAAAGTGCAACCCAAGGGCAAAACCGGGCGTGCCGATATAGCCCTGAATCTGATCAACAAGCTGTACGGTATCGAGCGAGATTTAAAAGAAGTCGGCGATGAACATCGCCATGAAGGTCGACAGCAAAACAGCCTGCCAGTCCTGGCGCAGTTACGCGCCTGGCTGGAGAGAACGCAGCCTCAGGTGACGGCGCAAAACGCGCTGGGCAAAGCCATCAGTTATCTGGCCAGCAACTGGGACAAGTTAGTGCGCTACACCGAAGCCGGTTCTTTGCCGATCGACAACAACGCAGCAGAGCGTGCGATCAGGCCCTTCGTAATAGGGCGCAAGAACTGGCTGTTCAGCGACACGCCCAAAGGCGCGACGGCCAGTGCTCAACTTTACAGTTTGGTCGAGACGGCTAAAGCCAACGGCCAAGAGCCCTATGCGTGGCTGCGCCACGCACTTGAACGATTGCCGCAAGCCGCAGCGGTAGAGGACTTCGAAGCCTTGCTGCCGTGGAACTGCACTCCGCAAATACCAAGATAACTATACGCCCCGCCTTTAAAATGTGGGGTTCATGGATCGCATACCTAATACATGAATGAAATGTCGCCAAGTGCGAATGTGAGAAAGTAAAAATACTACTGCTTTTTCTTGCTCTTCTGCCCAGCTCTCTACAAAGCTTTCAGTCAGAAGGTAGATTGTCGGCCCAAGGCGTCCTCTGTCATGTAACGGTTACTTAGGCGGATGGCCTCGCCTAATTAATACTGAGCGTCTCGATCGCCTGCTTCGGCAGCGGTTTGCAAAAAAGGCTGTGAGGAAGTCCATGCACTTTGCTTGTAAAGCATAATGCCAGTTTCTTTCGCTGCCGCTTGATTTTCAATGACTTGGGCGTTGGAAATTGATGTGGTGGAAACCCAGAAGGCGATGCTCAAGAAAATAGGGCGGAAAGCGGACACAGATAAACTTCCTTAGATCAGTAGCCGTAAGCCGGAACAAAGTAGGAAAGTGGTGGGTGAGTCTTTTCCCAATCTTTGGCAAAGCGGATCCCATCCTTGATTTCTTGAGGACTCATCTTTTCGGCAATTTCAGGAAGGCTTCTTCTAGCATCCTCAGGGGCTACGCCACCGCCTTGCAAATGGGAGATAAGGTAGGTGATTCCATACGCTTCTACTAAGTCCAACGGAAATCCGTAACTGTCAGGAAGATGCGCTACAGTGAGGGCATATCCACCAGCGGCATCAATGTGACCTGACTCAGCGGCCTTTTTTAGCCAATATCCTACGTCTTCTTTGCTTGCTTTATTTTCATATAAAAAATTTGCGTAGAGGTACATACCCGGTGGGTAGCCGCTCTCCGCTGAAGCTTTGAACCATTTCTCAACGGCTTTTTCGCGGCTGCCAGGAATAAGGAACCAGCCTTCACCATCTTTGTACTTACCAGCAAGCACTTTTTGAGCAAATCCACTGCCTGCCGTCGCTGCTTTTTCCAACCATTGCAAACCTTGCTTGGCGGTAAATAAAACAATCATTGCCTCAGTATCGCCTTTCTCGGCGCGCTCATTTGCAACCTGTAGTGCATAATTCCGCCATTCTTCATCGCTTTTACCTGAGCAACTCCCCATCTCCTTGCACAAATCATGCGAATTACTCAGCCGAAGCATTGCATACAAATCTCCTTGCTTAGCTGCTGATTCGTACCATTTTTTTGCGTCTTCGGTGGTGTAGCGGTTGCTGAGGCGGATAGCCTCTCCCAAGTAATATTGCGCCGTACTGTCTCCCGCATCTGCCGCGATTTTCAGTAGCGGCTGAGAATCGTACCAATCACTTTGTTGATAAAGGATAAGGCCTTTATTTTTTGCTACTTGTTGATCGCTCGTAAGTTCTGCAAAAGCTGAGGTGGATAGAAATATTGAATATAAAATTATGGAGTATATTGTTTTAATCAATGTTTGGTCCTTTGTAGAAGGCCTTGACTTCTTGAATAGGTGCAGATGCAGGGCCGGTATATGTGCTCGAGTAAGTGCAGTGGCTATTCATTCTCGCCCCTAGAAGTTTAGCGTTTTCTGAGTACCGCTCCCGCATTCTGTTGTTACCCGGGATGTGGCCTAAAACCCTTTCATTCATGAATAGATCGAGTTTTAACTTGTTTTTGCAGAACATAAGTCCTGCCTGCGGGGGACGAATCCCGTCACGATTCATGCAAATAATTGCTTCTTCAAATTGCAAATTTGCATTGGTTTTTTTTGAAATCCAACTAAGGCATCTTTCAATTGCTTGTTGTTGAATGAGGTATGCCTCGTCGTTGTTGTAGCTTTTACTGTCCTCGTCATCTTCAGCAGAAAATGACCTAGGTGAAGTACTTAAAGCCATTAGTAATGGGCCTAGGGCCTGTGGGGTTAGGTTGTACACCCACTCCTGCATTACTTTTTGGTTTTTATCCAAGATAAGTGTGTGAGCAATTTGTCCCCCACGACCACCCTCGGTCAGCGCATCAAATATCCCTTTAACAATGGCATACCCACGCACATAGGCAAACGCCACATCGATACCCGTGGCGCCGAGGAAGCTCAGTTTCTGCAGATAGTCCATGGCTTCGCCATCGACCCACTCAAGATCCTTGTATTGGTTCGCGGCCATTTCCTGTCGCACCAGTTCCGTCAAGGCTACGATGCTGTCGTAGCCGACTTCAAAGGTCAAATACCCTTTGACGCCTGCGCCCCAGACCAGCGCGCCCTTGATCGATAACAGCAGTAGGCCGTTTTGCATCCGCAGGTGCATGTCGCCGGTGTAGCCGGCGCCGATGGCCACGGCCACTTCAACCTCCAGTTTGGCCAAAGGGCGCCACTGGTTGGCTGAGATGCGATTGGGCACGGGTGCAGGTGGGAGGACGCTTGGGGGAGGGCACCAGAACAGTTTGCCGGTGACTTTGCACCCGGCTTGAGCGCCGGCAAACACTTCGAACTTCGCCAGGTCGCCGGATTTCTCGGCAATGTCCACACCGACAAGGCTGGTGTAGCCGGTTTTCTGGTCAAGGGTCAGGTCGCGTGACAGCATGAGGCTTGCGCCAGCGAATCCCCAGGCCTTGGCTTCCAGATCCAGAGACAGTTTGCCGAAGTTGACGCTGCGCACGCTGCCGTCCTGGGCCTTGTATTTCGCGACCCAAGGATCGGCTTTTGCCCGTTTCGGGAATTCGACTTTGAGTAAGCTGACTTCCCCGCGCCACGCTGTTACATCCAGTGCAACTTCTACGTTGGCAATCTGAGGGGAACCACTTTTCAGAGTGGGGCCTTCCATTTTGACTTCGGACAGCAGGTTGGCGCTTTCCGGGAGCAAGCATCGAACCAGTTGGGCCTGGGGGCTGTTGTCGAACAGCATGAGGTTGCGCAACTGCTTATCTTCGAAAACCATGGCTTTGAGGTTTTCGCCCCAACTTTTTTTCTTGGCTTCGGCTTTGATGCTTTCGACTTTGTAGCCTTTGGCTTCCAGCGCAGCAAAGAATTTTTCTGGCAGGAACAGGCCATGTTCATCGAACCATGGGCCTTTCTCATCGAACTGAAGTGCGCCTTCCTGATCCAGCCAATCACTGAACACACGATCGTCGTCTGCTTCTTTGGCAATCGATTTGGGCAAGCTGCTCTTGAGCTCTTTCAGTTGGTCCTTAAACGCGTTGCCACTGGCTTGGGCCAGTTGTTTCAGGCTGATGTGGTTCAGGATCGTCGTCGAAGAGGCGCTGCTGAGTTCACGTAGCGGAATGTTTGTTTTGGTCAGTCGTTCGAGGGGTTTTGGCTTGTAGCTTTCCGCGTCCCACAGGAACAGGCGGGGAGGCTTCAGTGCTCGAACGCGTGCTTCGGCGGTGGTCTGAATTCGCTCTGCCTCGTCATTCAGGTCGGACCACTGTTTCTGCAAGCTGACGAATAGCACTTCGGGTGGCGCTGACTTGCCACCGGTAGCCGAGACCCACTGGGAATAACGCGCTTCGATTTTTTTCTCAAGCTCGTCGCGTTTGGTGGTCAGTTCGATAAAGGCCTGAAAATCCTCGGTCCCTGCGTACTGGTCGTCAGGGCTGAGAAAAGAAGCTGTGGTCTGTCCCCGTTTTCCGTCCCTTTTCTTTTTCGAAGTCCCCCGCGTGGGGTAATCGCTCATATTTATTGCTAGGCACTTAGGTCCTTCATGTGGGGGACTTAAGGGGTATGCCACGTTTAGTGTCCGTGAGGGTAGGGCTCATTGATAGATAGACCATGTCTAAAGAAGAGAACATGGTCTATCTTCGTTTGCTCTGTGGTTGGATTTTTTAATAACCATAAATTGGATCGAAGTAAGAAAGTGGTGGGTGTGTTCTTTCCCAATCTTTGGCGAATTCAATTCCCGACTTGATTTCCTCCGGCCCCATTTTCTCCGCAATCCTTGGAAGGTTTAGCCTCGCTTCTTCTGGGGCGATAGCACCTCCCTTCAGATTTGAAATTAAGTATGTATATCCATACGCTTTTATTAGATCTAAGGGGAAGCCATAGCTATCTGGAAGATGGGCGATATTAAGGGAGTAGCCGCCTAGAGCGTCAATGTGCCCCGACTCGGCAGTCTTCTTAAGCCATTTTCCGACATCTTGTTTACTTCCGTTGTGTTCGTACAGATAGTTCGCATAAAGATACATCCCCGGAGGGAATCCCCCTTCCGCTGATGCCTTAAACCATTTTTCGATTGCTTTTTCTCGACTGCCAGGAATTACGAACCAACCTTTTCCATTTTGGTAGGCACTCGCAAGAAGTTGCTGAGCGAAGTTGTCACCCGACTCTGCAGCCCTTTCTAACCACTCCAAGCCTTGTTTAGCTGTATAGAGCGCTACCATTGCTTCGGTGTCGCCTCTCTCCGCGCGTTCGTGTGCAATTTTTAAGGCCTGCGCCCTCCAGTCCTTACCACTTTTTTGAGTGCAGGTTTCGATTACGGTGCAGAGATCTTCTTTGTTACTGAGACGCAGCATGGCATAGAGATGTCCTTGTTCGGCTGCGGCCTCGTACCATTTTACGGCGTCCTCTGTCATGTAGCGGTTACTTAAGCGGATCGCCTCGCCTAAGTAATACTGAGCGTCTCGATCGCCCGCTTCTGCAGCAGTTTGCAAAAAAGGCTGTGAAGAAGTCCATGCGCTTTGATGAAAAAGTGCAATTCCCTTATCTCTGGCTGATAATTGCTGAGCCGAAACACAGGAGATGAAAAAAAATGACAGACAAATTAGAGCGATTCGCTTAATCAATGTTTGGCCCTCGGTATGTAACTTTGAGTCCTTGAGTAGGCGCAAAAGCAGGTCCTTCATATACAGTGCTGTATCCGCAATAGTTATTTAAGTTTGCTCCGAGCTTCAATGCGCGATCTTTGTACCTGGCACGCATTATGTTATTGATTTCAGTCAGGCCCAGAACACGTTCAGACATAAATAAGTCGAGTTTCGCTTTATTTTTGCAATATGCGAGTCCTGCCTGTTGAGGCCGTGCACCATCTCTATTCATGCAAATAATTGCTTCTTCAAACTGTTGATTTGCTCCAGGCTTACTGGATATCCAGCCTAAGCATCGTTCAATCGCCTGTTGTTGTATTAGGTAAGCGTGATCCCCGTTAAAGCTTTGGTCCTCTTTGCCATCCTCTTCTACGGTGAACGCTTTAGGACCGGCGCTCAAAGCTAGCAATAATGGACCCAGCGCTTGTGGTTGGAGGTTGCATACCCAATCTTGCATATCTTGTCTATTTTCAATTCTGCCGATCGAGTAAGCAATTTGTCCCCCACGTCCCCCCTCGGTCAGCGCATCAAATAACCCTTTAACAATGGCATACCCACGCACATAGGCAAACGCCACATCGATACCCGTGGCGCCGAGGAAGCTCAGTTTCTGCAGATAGTCCATGGCTTCGCCATCGACCCACTCAAGATCCTTGTATTGGTTCGCGGCCATTTCCTGTCGCACCAGTTCCGTCAAGGCCACGATGCTGTCGTAGCCGACTTCAAAGGTCAAATACCCTTTGACGCCTGCGCCCCAAACCAGCGCGCCCTTGATCGATAACAGCAGTAGGCCGTTTTGCATCCGCAGTTGCATGTCGCCGGTGTAGCCGGCGCCGATGGCCACGGCCACTTCAACCTCCAGTTTGGCCAAAGGGCGCCACTGGTTGGCTGAAATGCGATTGGGCACGGGTGCAGGCGGGAGGACGCTTGGGGGAGGGCACCAGAACAGTTTGCCGGTGACTTTGCACCCGGCTTGAGCGCCGGCAAACACTTCGAACTTCGCCAGGTCGCCGGATTTCTCGGCAATGTCCACACCGACAAGGCTGGTGTAGCCGGTTTTCTGGTCCAGGGTCAGGTCGCGTGACAGCATGAGGCTTGCGCCAGCGAATCCCCAGGCCTTGGCTTCCAGATCCAGAGACAGTTTGCCGAAGTTGACGCTGCGCACGCTGCCGTCATGAGCCTTGTATTTTGCGACCCAAGGATCGGCCTTTGCCCGTTTCGGGAATTCGACTTTGAGTAAGCTGACTTCCCCGCGCCACGCTGTTACATCCAGTGCAACTTCTACGTTGGCAATCTGAGGGGAACCACTTTTCAGAGTGGGGCCTTCCATTTTGACTTCGGACAGCAGGTTGGCGCTTTCCGGGAGCAAGCATCGAACCAGTTGGGCCTGGGGGCTGTTGTCGAACAGCATGAGGTTGCGCAACTGCTTATCTTCGAAAACCATGGCTTTGAGGTTTTCGCCCCAACTTTTTTTCTTGGCTTCGGCTTTGATGCTTTCGACTTTGTAGCCTTTGGCTTCCAGCGCAGCAAAGAATTTTTCTGGCAGGAACAGGCCATGTTCATCGAACCATGGGCCTTTCTCATCGAATTGCAGCGCGCCTTCCTGTTCCAGCCAATCACTGAACACACGATCATCGTCTGCTTCTTTGGCAATCGACTTGGGCAAACTGGTCGCCAGCTCTTTAAGTTGGCCTTGGAACGCGTTGCCACCCGCTTGAGCCAGATGTTTCAGGCTGATGTGGTTAAGGATCGATGTGGAAGAAGCACTGCTGAGTTCGCGTAGCGGAATGTTGGTTTTGGCCAGGCGTTCGAGGGGTTTTGGCTTGTAGCTCTCCGCGTCCCAGAGGAAGAGGCGGGGAGGCTTCAGTGCTCGAACGCGTGCTTCGGCGGTGGTCTGAATCCGCTCAGCCTCTGTGTTCAGGTCGTACCACTGCTTTTGCAAGCTGACAAACAGCACTCCGGGTGGCGCTGACTTGCCACCGGTAGCCGAGACCCATTGGGAGTAACGCGCTTCGATTTTTTTCTCAAGCTCATCGCGTTTGTTTGTCAGTTCGATAAAGGCCTGAAAATCCTCGGTCCCTGCGTACTGGTCGTCAGGGCTGAGTGCGAACTCGGGAACCGCCACCCCGCACTCGGCGAGTTCCACGATGGCATTGATGTATGGGGACATCAGGTCTTTCAGTGCGAGGATGTTGATCTGCACACCCTTGAGTTTCTTTTCGTCGATCTCGCCGGTTTCAATCAGTTTTTTGTGAAGCGCCTTGTAGTCTTTCAGGTGCTCCCACGCCGAGGCAATTTTTTTGCTGCCGGGATCGAACATTTTGTAGCCGTGAGCTTTTGCCTTGTCACGTTCTTTAATGTACTTGTCGATGGCCTCGCGAGCCTTCAAGGCGCGCGGCGTGTAGAAAACCCCGTTTTCTCGCTTGTACCCCAACTTCTCTGCGCTGGTGTCGGAGACCTTTTCCAGCGTTTCCATGTTCTTTTTGTTTTTATCGATGCGTTGCTGAGCTGCGAACATCTCGCGCTCAGCGTGCATCGTCGCGTTGCTGTCACCTTTGGCTTTAGCTGCGTCCCAATCTTTGCGGCACTGCGCTTTTTTCGCCGTGTCTTCGGGGATTGCCGATTTCGACGCCAGGTAACTGCTACGGTCGTCTGCTTCGAGAAAAGCCTCCGGGCCGGGCGTGAGGAAGTAGTCCATCAGCCCGGCATCGGCGATATTGCTCATTCGCGTGGCTTTGTCTGCGTCGACGGTTTTTTGCTTGAGCAGGTTGACGCTTTCTTTCAGCTTCTCGGACGTGCGCTTGGGCAACAGCCAGAACCGACGCTGGCCGGTGACGTAGATGATGTCGTCATAGCTGCTGCTGCAACCCGGCTTCTTGTCCTTGCAGAACGTTTCTGAGTCGGCAGATGACTTCGGTGGGTCCGCCGGGATAACAACAGGTGGTTGTTCTGGGGTAGATGCTTGTTCGGACGTACCTGTCATTTCAAACTTCCAGTCGTTGTACTTTCTCGAATGCCGGCATATCGCTGCTCAGCACGTTCATTACGTCGGCTCGCGCTCGCAACGGGCGTTGGTTCAACTGCGGCAACAGACGCTCAAGGTGGCGTCCCTCTTCTATGCCGTGATCCACCAGCAGTTGCAAATTTTCGGATATTCCCGGCAGTTGTTCATTCGGCAAACCGTTGGCCGATTCGGCTTCGCGGGCTCGAATCCAGTACCACCAACGCACTTCATCGAACGCAACCAATGTCGTTTCCTGAAGTTGCAGCGGATACCTGTGCTCGCCAGTAGAGGCATCGAATTCTTGAGTTTGTTCCCAGACGCGCCAGTTCATATCGTCAATATGCGAGGGTGGTGTGTAGACGCTTTGCCACGGACCCAATAGAGCCTGGGCAGGTACAGTCAGCGCCAGAGCACTCCAGAATGCCGGATCGTAAAAGCGTGCCAGTGAGTCCCCGTGGGATTTGCTGTTCATTCGTAACAGCCGACGGGCATGCAGGAGGGCGTTTTCCGGTGTGTCCCGGGTGGCCAGCAGGATTCCTGCGCGGTTTGCGCGGCACAGCTCAAAGGCCTTGGCTGCGGCGGCGCCTCCCGGCTTCAACTGCAGCCATAGTGGACTGACGTCGTTCATTTCGGCGAAAGGTGTGCCCTGGAAAAGTTTTTCGACTTCGCCTATGTCAGCCTGTTGATAGAGCTGTTCCAGAGCGCGAGGCTGCCGGACGCTGTCGATGATGCAATACAAGGAGCGGCTTGCAGCGCTGCCTGCTGGTGTCGTGGCCACGGGTTGTTCAAGAAAGTGACTTAACCATTCAGACATGGGCAAACCTCTCGCGAGCAAGCGCCATTGGCTTGCTTTCCACAGATCGGAACAAGGGGGAGGCCTTGAACGCTTTTTCGTACAAATGGGTTGAGCATGGCCGGCACTAACACCGTACCAGCCTTATCCGCATCCGCCTGCTTCAACGGCCCCGGCAACAACGGCGCAGCGCCCGTGCCGCTACCCGGTCCACCGCCGGAGTTCATGTTGATCACCGGCCCGCTCATGGTCACGCCGCCAGCGTCGATCTTGATGAAGCTCCCACCGCCAATGAGCGTCAGTTCAGCGCCGGCTTCCATCACCACTTTCATGCCGCTGCTCAGGTGGATTTCCTGCCCGGCATCAATGAACTGCCCAGTCCCAATCTTGATGTGCTGATTCACGCCCACGGTCAGGTGATCATTCGCCCGCGCTTCGACTTTGCGATCGGCATAAACCGTGTGGTGTTCTTCGGCCTTGAATTCGCTGTAGCTGTTCTTTTCCACGGTGTCGTGGCGTTCGTTGCCGACGCGGATCTTCTGGTCGTGCTCGATGTTCTCGTCCCAGTCGCGCTGGGCGTGCAGGTAAATCTGCTCCTGACCTTTCTTGTCTTCGATGCGCAGTTCGTTGTAACCGCCGCCACCCATCGAGCTCAGGGTCTTGAAGGTGCTGCGGGTTTTGTTCGCCGGCAGTTCGTAGGGGGCGGTGTTTTCCTTGTGGTACAGGCAGCCGCTGATCAGCGGTTGATCGGGGTCACCTTCAAGGAAGGTGACCAGCACTTCCATGCCGATGCGCGGGATGGCGATGCCGCCGTACTGGGCGCCGGCCCAGGCGGATGAGACGCGCAGCCAGCAACTGGTTTTGTCGTCGGCCTGGCCTTCGCGGTCCCAGTGGAACTGGACTTTGACGCGTCCGTACTGGTCGCAGTGGATCTCTTCGCCTTTCGGGCCGGTGACCACGGCGCTCTGGCTGCCGAGGATGCGCGGTTTTGGATGGCGCAGCGGCGGGCGGTTGGGCACGTCCCACGGGGTGGCCTGGAAGCGGTTGCGGTAGCCCTGGTGGAAATCGTCTTTCAGTGCGGTGGTGTCGCTGGTTACCGATTCTTCCAGCACTTGCGGCTGTTTGCCTTCGTGCAGGACTTCGGTGAGCAACCAGAGGTCGTTCCATTTGGCTTTCGGGTGCGCGGTCAGCGCGAGGAAATGGCCGCTGACCAGCAACGATTGATCGCTTTTGCCTTCAGCCAGTTGGAAGTCGCTGCGGTGGCGTTCGAGGGCGCGTTTGGCCAGGTGTTTGCCGCGCTCACGGTCGATGAAACGGCCTGGGTAGTCGTAGTCTTCGAGGTCGGGCAGGGCGTCGCCGCGGTTTTCGCTTTCCAGCGTCAGGCGTGGTTTTTCGAAGTCGTAATCGCGGCGGGTGGTGCGGCTGGTGCGGGTTTCCAGGCGCAGGTCGAAGCGCTTGATCACCGGGTCGTTGGCGACCATGCCGGAGTCCTGCTGGTAGGCCACTGGCTTGAGTTTCGGGAACACCGTCTGGTCATCGCCGAACACGAGCTTGTGCGCCGTGGCGCTGTGCTGGAAGTGGTAGTGAATGCCTTCTTCTTCGCACAGGCGCTGGATGAAATGCAGGTCCGACTCGTCGTACTGCACGCAGTAGATGCGCTCGGGGTAAACCGAGCCGGTCTGGAATTCGTAGGCGTTGCTTTGGATGCCGTGCTCTTCGAGGACCATGCCGATGATTTTCGGCACGCTGAGGTTCTGGAAGATGCGTTGGTTGATGCGGTGCGCCAGGTACGACAGTTGCGGGCGCAGGGTCACCGAATAACGGGTCAGGCGTTTGCCGGAGTCACCTTGCGCGGCGCGGTAGATCTGGCCGTGGATGCCGCTGCCATCGGGCGACAGCTGCAGGAAGGCCGGTTTGTGCAGCAGGGTTTCGAGGTCCAGCGACGGTTTTTCACTGACCAGCTCCACCTCAAAGACAAAAGGCTGGCTGATGGCTTCCCGGCCGGTGAGGGTAAACACCTGAAAATCGGCGGAAAGCCCTTCGATGGTCAGGGCAAAGTGAGTTTCATTGGCCGGCGCGAACATCCCTTGTTCCTCGTGCTGTACAGCGGCGCTCGTCGACGGCCGCAAAAGCGGGTCAACGTACGCGAAATTCTGGAGGGGCGTAAACAACATCGACCAGCAAAGCTGGCCGATGTTTGTAACGATCAGCCGTAATTAAACGACTGGAGCACGCCAGTCATCGGAACCCGAAGTACCGGATACTTCGTGGGTCCAGGTGATTTTGCGGTAGGTGAACTGCACTTCTTCCAGGTGGGTGAAGTGCGAGTTGCCTGGATCCTGGCAGTTGTGCATTTTGTTGTTGATGGCGACGATGATCGCGTCTTCCAGTTTGGTGGTGTAGTAGTGCTCTTGGGTACCTTGAGCCGAAGTACGGAACCACTGGATAACGATTTCGCTCATGCGCTCGCCGGAAGTCAGAGCGGCTTGCAGCAGAGGCGAAGCCTTGTCGTAGACCTTGGTGATCACAACTGGCTTGTGAACGCGCTGACCGGTTGGCTGACCGGATTGTGGGTCACGCGGGATGATCACGTCGTGGCTGAAAGCCTGAACCATGACCTGGTCTTCGTGGCCTTCCTGGTAGGTGTTGCCAACAGAGTCGGCAGTGAAGGCGCCGGCAGTGATCAGGCCTTGTTTTTCGCCGGTAACCGACATGTACGCTGGTGTTGCCATGGGGTGCTCTCCTTGCGGATAAATTTAGGGTGCCCGGGAGGCGAAATCGCCCGGTGGGTGCCTAAGAGCTATCAAGGAGCGTGCCAGCTTGTGTGAGGGGACCTGAATCCGGGGGTTTAGCGGGTGTAGGTCGCTAAACGTAGGATGTTTGGCCGTGGTTTGGGGGCAAAAGTGCGCAAGAAGTTGCGCAGTACTGCGCAACTTCTTGCGCACTTGGCTGCAGGCCATGATTGGCTTGGCCTGCAGAGCATTTGACCCCTAAAATATTATGACCTACTGCGCAACTTCTTGCGCAGTATGGCTGATGGCCGCTATTGGCCATCGACGCATCAGCCACGAATGATCGATCCAGCGCCCCTTTCTGCCAATCCGTCACTGGCAAGCCACGCTGTGCTTACTGGAAAGTCCCATCCCAGAGGCCGCTGTGGATTCACCCGGGCGGGCACGAGGGTTAAAAAGCGTCTTATTAATGAGACACCGCCCTCGGCTATACTCCCCGCATTTCGACTTAGGCACGAGGAATCACTGTGAAGAACTGGACGTTGCGCCAACGCATTTTGGCGAGCTTTGCGGTGATTATCGCCATCATGTTTTTGATGGTAGTTCTCTCGTATTCGCGGCTGTTGAAGATCGAAGCCAGTGAAAACAGCGTCCGCGATGATGCGATCCCCGGGGTTTATTACAGCTCGATGATCCGTGGTGCGTGGGTTGATAGTTACTTGCAGACACAAGAACTGCTCGGGTTAAAGGAAGGGGAGGGGATTTCCAGCGAGGATGCGGCGGATTACAAGGCGTTCGAAAACCGCCTGCAAGAACAAATGGCCAACTACCGCAAAACCATGGCCACCGAGCAGGACCGTACCGAGTTCGCCGCGTTCGAGAAGTACCACGACGCCTACATGAAGATTCAGGATCAGGTGCTGGACCTGCACGGACGCAACCTGGAAGCCGATGCGCTCAAGCTGTTCAATGAGAAACTGACCCCGGCCTGGTACAGCGGCCGCATGAAGCTCAATGACATCATCGGTTGGAACAAGAAAGTCGCCGATCAGGCCATGGCCAACATCGACGACGCTGTCGCAGCGGCCAAAGTGAGCATGTTTATCTCGCTGCTGATCGCTGTGCTGGCGGCCGGTGCCTGCGGTCTGCTGTTGATGCGCGCGATCATGGCGCCGATGAACCGCATCGTGAAAATTCTCGAAATCATGCGCACCGGCGACTTGAGCAGCCGACTGAACCTCGACCGCAAGGACGAATTCGGCGCGGTGGAAACCGGCTTCAACGACATGATGACCGAGCTGACCGCACTGGTGTCCCAGGCGCAGCGCTCGTCGGTGCAGGTGACTACCTCTGTGACCGAGATCGCCGCGACCTCCAAGCAACAGCAAGCCACCGCCACCGAAACCGCTGCCACCACCACCGAGATCGGTGCGACCTCGCGGGAAATCGCCGCCACCTCGCGGGATCTGGTACGCACCATGACCGAAGTGTCCACCGCTGCCGATCAGGCCTCGGTGCTCGCCGGTTCCGGCCAGCAAGGTCTGGCACGCATGGAAGACACCATGCATTCGGTGATGGACGCTGCTGATCTGGTCAACGCCAAACTGGCGATCCTCAACGAGAAAGCCGGCAACATCAATCAGGTGGTAGTGACCATCGTCAAGGTCGCCGACCAGACCAACCTGCTGTCGCTCAACGCCGCTATCGAAGCCGAAAAGGCTGGCGAATACGGCCGTGGTTTCGCCGTGGTCGCCACCGAAGTGCGGCGTCTGGCGGACCAGACGGCCGTGGCCACTTACGACATCGAACAAATGGTTCGCGAGATCCAGTCGGCCGTGTCGGCGGGCGTCATGGGCATGGACAAGTTCTCCGAAGAAGTGCGCCGCGGCATGTCCGAAGTGCAACAGGTCGGCGAGCAGCTGTCGCAGATCATCCATCAGGTGCAGGCGCTGGCGCCGCGCGTGCTGATGGTCAACGAAGGGATGCAGGCCCAGGCCACCGGCGCCGAGCAGATCAACCATGCGCTGGTGCAGTTGGGCGACGCCAGCAGCCAGACCGTCGAGTCGCTGCGTCAGGCCAGTTTCGCCATCGATGAACTGAGCCAGGTGGCCGTCGGGCTGCGCAGCGGCGTTTCGCGATTTAAAGTCTGATGAGCGAAATCATCGCCAAACGCAGCGTCGCGCAGGTGACGAAGCAGGCGTTGTTCCTGCTGTTTCGCATCGGCAGCGAGCGCTATGCCTTGCGCGCCACCGAAGTGGCGGAAGTGCTGCCGCGTCTGCCGTTGAAACCGATTGCCCGGGCGCCGCAGTGGGTCGCCGGGGTGTTCGCCTATCGCGGCGCGGTGGTGCCGGTGATTGATCTCAGTGCGCTGACTTTTGGTCAGCCTGCCGAGGCGCGGACCAGCACGCGTCTGGTGCTGGTTCACTATCGCCCGGACCAAGCGCAACCAGCGCAATGGCTCGGACTGATTCTTGAGCAGGCCACCGACACTTTGCGCTGCGATCCAGAGGATTTTCAGCCCTACGGCCTCGATAACCGGGAAGCGCCGTACCTCGGCCCTGTACGCGAGGACGCGCAAGGGCTGGTGCAATGGGCGCGGGTCAATGACTTGCTCGATGATTCCGTGCGCGGTTTGTTGTTCCCGAATCCGCCACGGGATCCGGCGCAGCTTGAGGCGCAATCATGAGCAGCGATCAGCGCTTTTTCGATTTCCTCAAGGAGCGCATCGGCCTTGATGTCACTTCGGTCGGGCCGGCGATTATCGAGCGGGCGGTGCGTCAGCGCACGACGCTTTCGCAAGCAGCCCATGCCGACGAATACTGGCAACTGCTGCAAGGCTCGCGGGACGAGCAACAGGCGCTGATCGAAGCGGTGATCGTTCCCGAGACCTGGTTTTTCCGTTATCCGGAATCCTTCGCCACGCTGGGCAAACTGGCGTGCAAGCGTCTCGGCGAGTTGAACAACATGCGGGCGCTGCGCATCCTCAGCCTGCCGTGCTCCACCGGCGAAGAACCGTATTCGATTGCCATGGCCCTGCTTGATGCCGGGCTTAAACCGCATCAGTTCAAGGTCGACGGCATGGACGTCAGTCCCCTGTCGGTGGAAAAGGCGCGGCGCGCGCTGTACGGCAAGAACTCGTTTCGCGGCCAGGATCTGGACTATCGCGAGCGGCATTTCACCGCTGAGCAGGATGGCCATCGGGTCAATGAAACGGTGCGCGAGCAGGTGCGTTGGCAGGTCGGTAATGTGCTTGATCCGGCGCTGTTGGCCAACGAACCGGCTTTCGATTTCGTGTTTTGCCGGAACCTGCTGATCTATTTCGATCAGCCGACCCAGAAGCAGGTCTTCGAAGTGCTCAAGCGCCTGACCCACGTTGACGGCGTGCTGTTTATCGGCCCGGCCGAGGGCAGTCTCCTCGGTCGTCTGGGCATGCGTTCGATCGGCATCCCGCAGTCGTTTGCGTTCAGTCGCCACAGCGAGCCTGTGCCTGAGCCACTGCCAATTCCCAAACCCGTTCCGTTGCCCGTCAGCCAACCGCTGCGCAGTGCGCCGCCACCGCCCGTGCGTAATCGACCATTTGCCGCGGTGGCGCCGCTGCCATCCACCCGCAAAAGCGCAAATCCCGACGCCGCGACGCTACTGGCCAACATTGCTGCGCTGGCCAACGAAGGCAAAAGTGCCGAGGCCCGCGCCGCGTGCGAACAGTATTTGCGCAGCCACGAACCGGTGGCGCAGGTTTTCTACTGGCTCGGTCTGCTCAGCGATGTCGCAGGCTCAGCCCTCGAAGCCCAAGGGTATTACCGCAAGGCTTTGTACCTCGAACCGCAACATCCCGAAGCGTTGATGCACCTGGCCGCGTTGCTGCAAGCCCAGGGCGACAGCGCCGGTGCCAGACGATTGCAGGAACGCGCCGCCCGCAGCGAGCGCACTGCCGACAGTGAGCGTAAACGATGATCGCGTCCGACACCTTGAACGTCACCCACGAAGACGCCCGGGCCATCGATGATTGCTGGAACCGCATCGGCATTCACGGCGACAAGTCGTGCCCGTTGCTGGAAGAACACATCCACTGCCGCAATTGCTCGGTGTACTCGGCCGCCGCCACGCGTCTGCTAGACCGTTATGCCTTGCAGCAGGACGAGCGTGACCCGGTGGCGATAGCGGTCGAAACCGAGCTGAAAACCCGTTCACTGTTGATGTTCCGCCTCGGCGAAGAATGGCTCGGGCTGGCGACACGCAGCCTGGTTGAAGTGGCGCCGATGCAGGCCATTCATTCGTTGCCGCACCAACGCTCGCGCGCCTTGTTGGGCGTAGCGAATGTGCGCGGCGCGTTGGTGGCGTGCCTGTCGCTGGTCGAACTGCTGGATCTGGATGGCAACGCGGCCCCGGCCGGCGGCGCGCGGATCATGCCACGCATGCTGATCATCGCCGCCAGTGGCGGGCCGGTGGTGGTGCCGGTGGATGAAGTCGACGGCATTCATGCGATTGACGAGCGAATTCTCGAGGCCGCCTCGCAATCCGGTACGCAAACCAGCGCCAAATACACCCGTGGCGTGCTGCAATATCGGGGTCGCAGCCTGCGCTGGCTGGATGAAGAACAGCTGCTGTCCGCCGTGACCCGGAGCCTCACATGACCCCCGAGCAAATGCGCGACGCCTCCTTGCTGGAGCTGTTCAGCCTCGAAGCCGAAGCCCAGACCCAAGTGCTCAGCGCCGGGCTGCTGGCGCTGGAACGTAACCCGACTCAGGCCGATCAACTGGAGTCGTGCATGCGCGCGGCGCACTCGCTCAAAGGCGCGGCGCGGATTGTCGGCATTGACAGCGGCGTCAGCGTCGCGCATGTGATGGAAGATTGTCTGGTCAGTGCGCAGGAAGGGCGCTTGTTGTTGCGTCCGGAGCACATCGATGCGTTGTTGCAGGGCACCGATTTGTTGATGCGCATCGCCACGCCTGCCAATGCGCCACAACCTCCAGACATTGACGCTTACGTCGCGTTGATGGGGCAACTGCTCGATCCGTCGGCATCGCCAGCAGTGATCGCCGCGCCCGTCATGGCCGAGTTGCAACTCGAAGCGCCGCTAGTGCCTGCGCCTTCTGTAGAGGTTGCGGTCGAGTCATTCGAACCGGCGCCACGCAACAGCAAGCGCAGCACTGAGGGTGGCGAACGCGTATTGCGAGTCACTGCCGAACGCTTGAACAGCCTGCTCGATCTGTCGAGCAAATCGCTGGTGGAAACCCAGCGCCTCAAGCCGCATCTGGCGACCATGCAACGCCTCAAACGCATGCAGAACAACGGTCTGCGCGCACTGGAAAACCTCAACGTCCACCTCAAGGAACATGCCCTGAGCCTTGAGGCACAGGAAGCGCTGGAGGATGCGCGGCGTTTGCTCGCTGAATCCCAGCAACTGTTGATAGAAAAGAACGCCGAACTCGATGAGTTCGCCTGGCAGGCCAGTCAACGCGCGCAAGTGCTTTATGACACCGCGTTGGCCTGCCGGATGCGGCCATTCGCCGACGTGCTCAGCGGTCAGGTACGCATGGTCCGCGATCTGGGCCGCAGCCTCGGCAAGCAGGTGCGGTTGGAGATCGAAGGCGAGAAGACTCAGGTCGATCGCGACGTGCTGGAAAAACTCGAAGCGCCGCTCACCCATTTGCTGCGCAACGCGGTCGACCACGGCATCGAAACCCCTGAGCAGCGTGTGCTCAAGGGCAAGCCTGAGGAAGGCCTGATCCGCCTGCGGGCCTCGCATCAGGCCGGATTGCTGGTGCTGGAGTTGAGCGATGACGGCAATGGTGTGGATCTGGAAAAGGTTCGCCGCAGCATCGTCGAGCGCCAGTTATCCCCAGCCGAAACGGCGGCGCAGTTGAGCGAAGAGGAACTGCTGACCTTCCTGTTTCTGCCCGGGTTCAGCCTGCGCGACAAGGTCACCGAAGTCTCCGGCCGGGGCGTTGGCCTGGATGCGGTGCAGCACATGGTGCGCCAACTGCGCGGCGCGGTCGTGCTGGAGCAGACAGCGGGCGAGGGCAGCCGTTTTCATCTGGAAGTGCCGCTGACCCTGTCGGTGGTGCGCAGTCTGGTGGTGGAAGTCGGCGAAGAGGCTTACGCCTTTCCACTGGCGCATATCGAGCGCATGTGCGATCTGGCCCCCGAAGACATCGTGCAGGTCGAGGGACGCCAGCATTTCTGGCACGAAGGCCGGCATGTCGGGCTGGTCGCGGCCAGTCAGTTGCTGAACCGTCCGGTCAGCCAGAACAGCGGGGAAACCCTGAAAGTCGTGGTGATTCGTGAGCGCGATGCGATTTACGGTGTGGCGGTCGAGCGTTTTGTTGGTGAGCGCACGTTGGTGGTATTGCCGCTGGACGAGCGTCTGGGCAAAGTGCAGGACATTTCCGCCGGGGCCTTGCTCGATGACGGTTCGGTGGTGTTGATCGTCGACGTCGAGGACATGCTGCGTTCGGTGGATAAACTGCTCAATACCGGGCGCCTGGAACGCATCGCCCGCCACGGCAATCAAGCGGCAGAAGTGGCGCGCAAGCGAGTGCTGGTGGTCGACGACTCGCTGACCGTGCGCGAACTGCAACGCAAGCTGCTGCTCAATCGCGGCTACGACGTGGCGGTGGCGGTGGATGGCATGGACGGCTGGAACGCGCTGCGTTCAGAGGACTTCGATTTGCTGATCACCGACATCGACATGCCGCGCATGGACGGCATCGAACTGGTCACCTTGCTGCGTCGCGACAACCGTCTGCAATCGCTGCCGGTGATGGTGGTGTCGTACAAGGATCGCGAAGAAGACCGGCGCCGTGGACTGGACGCCGGCGCCGACTATTATTTAGCCAAAGCCAGTTTTCATGACGACGCCCTGCTCGATGCAGTGGTCGAGCTTATCGGGGGAGCGCGGGCATGAAGATCGCAATCGTCAACGATATGCCGCTGGCGGTGGAGGCCCTGCGCCGGGCGCTGGCCTTCGAGCCTGCGCATCAGGTGGTCTGGGTCGCGTACAACGGCGCCGAGGCAGTACGCCTGTGCGCCGAAAATACCCCGGATCTGATCCTGATGGATCTGATCATGCCGGTGATGGACGGCGTCGAGGCCACGCGGCGCATCATGGCGGAAAGTCCCTGTGCGATCGTGATCGTCACCGTTGACCGCCAGCAGAATGTGCATCGGGTCTTCGAAGCCATGGGCCACGGTGCGCTGGATGTGGTCGACACCCCGGCCCTCGGCGCCGGCAACGCCCAGGAAGCGGCAGCACCGTTGCTGCGCAAGATACTCAACATCGGCTGGTTGATTGGCGAGAAACCCGCGCGCTCGCGCCCAGCCCCAGCCCCCCAGCGCAGTTCGGCTTCGTGCCAGCGGCTGGTGGCGATCGGCTCGTCCGCGGGCGGGCCAGCGGCGCTGGAAGTGCTGCTCAAGGGCTTGCCGCGCAACTTTTCCGCGGCCATCGTGCTGGTGCAGCACGTTGACCAGGTGTTTGCCGCCGGCATGGCTGAATGGCTGGCCAGCGCCAGCGGCCTCGACGTGCGTCTGGCCCGCGAAGGCGAACCACCGCAGGCCGGCGCAGTGCTTCTGGCCGGCACCAATCACCATATTCGATTGTTGAAAAACGGCACGCTGGCCTACACCGCCGAACCGGTCAACGAGATCTACCGACCTTCTATCGACGTGTTTTTTGAAAGCATCGCCAGCTACTGGAGCGGTGACGCAGTCGGGGTTTTATTGACCGGGATGGGACGTGACGGCGCGCAAGGGCTTAAGCTCATGCGCCAACAGGGTTACTTGACCATCGCGCAGGATCAGCAAAGCAGTGCGGTGTACGGCATGCCCAAGGCAGCGGCGGCGATCGATGCCGCGGTAGAAATCCGTCCACTGGAAAAGATAGCGCCACGATTGCTGGAGGTTTTCCCGAAATGAATAAGCCAATCCGCAATCCTGGCCCTCGCAGTACTCAGGTGACCGCCCATGAATGACTTACAGCTCGATGGCATCAAAACCGACGAAAACGCCGCCATGGTGTTGTTGGTAGACGATCAGGCGATGATCGGCGAAGCCGTGCGCCGTGGGCTGTCGAATGAAGAGAACATCGACTTCCACTTCTGCTCCGACCCGCATCAGGCCATCGCGCAAGCGGTGCGGATCAAGCCGACGGTGATCCTGCAGGATCTGGTCATGCCTGGTCTCGACGGCCTGAGCCTGGTGCGTGAATACCGCAATCACCCGGCCACCAAGGACATTCCGATCATCGTCCTGTCGACCAAGGAAGACCCGCTGATCAAAAGCGCAGCGTTTTCCGCAGGCGCAAACGATTATCTGGTGAAGCTGCCGGACACCATCGAACTGGTGGCGCGCATCCGCTATCACTCGCGTTCCTACATGACCTTGCTGCAACGCGACGCCGCGTACCGTGCGCTGCGAGTCAGCCAGCAGCAGTTGCTCGACACCAACCTGGTGCTGCAACGCCTGATGAACTCCGATGGGCTGACAGGGCTGTCCAACCGCCGCCACTTTGACGAATACCTGGAGCTGGAATGGCGCCGTTCGCTACGTGACCAGAGTCAGTTGTCGTTGTTGATGATCGACGTCGATTACTTCAAGTCCTACAACGACAGCTTCGGCCATGTCGAAGGCGATGAAGCACTGCGCAAGGTCGCCACGGCGATTCGCGACGCCAGCGCCCGCCCGTCGGACCTGCCTGCGCGTTACGGGGGAGAGGAGTTTGCCCTGGTGCTGCCGAACACCTCGCCGGGCGGCGCGCGGCTGGTGGCGGAAAAGCTGCGCCAGACGGTGGCGGCGCTGAAGATTCCACACAATACGCCCGGTGAGGGCGCGAGCCTGACAATCAGCATCGGCTTGGCGACCATGGTGCCCGAGTCGGGGAGCGATTGCCGGTTGCTGATTTCGGCGGCGGATCGCGGGTTGTACCTGGCCAAGAACAATGGCCGCAACCAAGTAGGTATTGAATAGGTTCACAATCCGCTGTGGGAGCGGGCTTGCTCGCGAAAGCGGCCTGACATTCGACGTTGATGTCGCCTGACCCGACGCCTTCGCGAGCAAGCCCGCTCCCACTGGGGATCTGTATCGGAACACGTCAAGTGATTCGCCCCAATAGCCGCCAGACGGGCTGCCGTGACAGCTTGATTACGTTATACTCTCCGGCTTTCAAAAGTTCGCCAACGAGTGCTGCCCGTCATGGAAATCAACCCGATCCTGAACACCATCAAGGACCTGTCCGAGCGCTCCGAAACTATTCGGGGGTATCTTTGACTACGATCAAAAGCATGAGCGTCTGACCGAGGTCAATCGCGAGCTTGAAGATCCGAGTGTCTGGAACAAACCTGAATACGCCCAAGAGTTGGGCCGCGAGCGCGCTGCGCTGGCGCAGATCGTCGATACCCTCGACGAACTGAACGGCGGTCTGGCCGATTGCCGTGACCTGCTGGACATGGCCGTCGAAGAAAACGACGAAGGCGCAGTGGGCGATGTCGTCGCCGAGCTGGCCCGTCTCGAGGAAAACCTCGCCAAGCTTGAATTCCGTCGTATGTTCAGCCACGAGATGGACCCGAACAACGCCTACCTGGACATCCAGGCCGGTTCCGGCGGCACCGAAGCCCAGGACTGGGCCAACATCCTGCTGCGCATGTACCTGCGCTGGGCTGACAAACGCGGTTTCGACGCGACCATCATGGAGCTGTCGGCCGGTGAAGTCGCCGGTATCAAAGGTGCGACCGTGCACATCAAGGGCGAATACGCCTTTGGCTGGCTGCGCACCGAGATCGGCGTGCATCGTCTGGTGCGCAAGAGTCCGTTCGACTCCGGCAACCGTCGCCACACCTCGTTCTCCGCGGTTTTCGTCTCGCCAGAGATCGATGACAAGGTGGAAATCGAAATCAACCCGGCAGACCTGCGGATCGACACCTATCGTTCCTCCGGTGCCGGTGGTCAGCACGTAAATACCACCGACTCGGCCGTACGTATTACTCACGTACCGACCAATACCGTGGTCAGCTGCCAGAACGAACGTTCCCAGCACGCTAACAAAGACACCGCCATGAAAATGCTGCGGGCCAAGTTGTACGAGCAGGAAATGCAGAAACGCAACGCCGCGTCCCAGGCGCTGGAAGACACCAAGTCCGATATCGGCTGGGGTCACCAGATCCGCTCGTACGTTCTCGATGCTTCGCGCATCAAGGACCTGCGGACCAACATCGAACGCAGTGACTGCGACAAGGTGCTCGATGGCGACATCGACGAATACCTCGAAGCCAGCCTGAAATCGGGGCTGTAAAAGACGCAATACAGGATTGGCTGATTCAACGCGATCCCTGTAGGAGCCAGCCTGCTGGCGATTCCCGGGCTGCAAGGCCCGGGGGCAACGAACCTGATGGAATATCTAAAGACATGAGCGACCAACAACTCGATCCGCAAGCCCTGCAACAGGAAGAAAACTCCCTGATCGCCCTGCGCAAGGAAAAACTTGCTGCCGAGCGCGCCAAGGGCAACGCCTTCCCGAATGACTTCCGCCGCGAAAACTACTGCGAAGAACTGCAGAAGCAATACGCGGACAAGACCAAGGAAGAGCTGGCAGAGGCTGCAATCCCGGTCAAGGTTGCCGGTCGCATCATGCTCAACCGTGGCTCGTTCATGGTGATCCAGGACATGACCGGTCGCATTCAGGTCTACGTCAACCGTAAAACCCTGTCGGAAGAAACCCTGGCCGCGGTGAAAACCTGGGACATGGGCGACATCATTGCTGCCGTTGGCACTTTGGCCCGTTCCGGCAAGGGTGACCTGTACGTCGAGATGACCGAAGTGCGCCTGCTGACCAAGTCGCTGCGCCCGCTGCCGGACAAGCACCACGGCCTGACCGACACCGAACAGCGCTACCGTCAGCGCTACGTTGACCTGATCGTCAACGAAGAAGTACGCCAGACGTTCCGCGTGCGTTCGCAAGTGATCGCGCACATCCGCAGCTTCCTGATGAAGCGCGACTTCCTCGAAGTCGAAACGCCGATGCTGCAGACCATTCCTGGCGGCGCCGCGGCCAAGCCGTTCGAAACCCACCACAACGCGCTGGACATGGAAATGTTCCTGCGTATCGCACCAGAGCTGTACCTCAAGCGTCTGGTGGTGGGCGGCTTCGAGAAAGTCTTCGAGATCAACCGCAACTTCCGTAACGAAGGCGTTTCGACTCGTCACAACCCTGAATTCACCATGTTGGAGTTCTACCAGGCCTACGCCGACTACGAAGACAACATGGACCTGACCGAAGAACTGTTCCGTGAACTGGCGCAGCTGGTGCTGGGCAGCACCGACGTGCCGTACGGCGACAAGGTGTTCCACTTCGGCGAGCCGTTTGTACGTCTGTCGGTGTTCGACTCGATCCTCAAGTACAATCCTGAGCTGACTGCCGATGACCTGAACGACATCGACAAGGCGCGCGCCATCGCCAAGAAGGCCGGCGCCAAGGTGCTGGGCTTCGAAGGTCTGGGCAAGCTGCAAGTGATGATTTTCGAAGAACTGGTCGAGCACAAGCTGGAACAGCCGCACTTCATTACCCAGTACCCGTTCGAAGTGTCGCCGCTGGCCCGTCGTAACGACGACAACCCGAACGTCACCGACCGTTTCGAGCTGTTCATCGGCGGCCGTGAAATCGCTAACGCCTACTCCGAGTTGAACGACGCGGAAGACCAGGCCGAACGCTTCATGGCGCAGGTGGCCGACAAGGACGCCGGCGACGACGAAGCCATGCACTACGACGCTGACTTCGTTCGCGCGCTGGAGTACGGCATGCCGCCAACGGCCGGTGAGGGCATCGGCATCGACCGTCTGGTGATGTTGCTGACCAACTCGCCGTCGATTCGCGATGTGATCCTGTTCCCGCACATGCGACCGCAAGCGTAAACGTTTCAGTTAAAAAGCCGCCTAAAACAGGCGGCTTTTTATTGCCCGTCTGGTACAAATGTATCAATTGGTTAATTTTGAAATAGCAGAGGAAGTCCTGTCGTGATCGGTGCAATAGCTCAAGAAGGTGCAGCGGGTATCGCCACTGCGGTCGCTGAAAGTGTTCAGTACCAGGGTCGCAAGGCCAGCCGACAGGGCAGTGAGCAGCGTCGGCAGGACATTCTCGACGCGGCGATGAGGATTGTCGTGCGCGACGGCGTGCGTGCGGTGCGCCACCGTGCAGTGGCGGCCGAGGCCGGTGTGCCGCTCTCCGCCACCACCTATTACTTCAAGGATATCGATGACCTGCTCACCGATACCTTCGCCCAATACGTCGAACGCAGTGCGGCCTACATGGCAAAACTGTGGAACAACAACGAAGGCCTGCTGCGCGAGATGGTGGTCAGTGGCGATGGCAGCCCGGAGTCGCGCTCGCAACTGGCCGACGATATTGCCCGGTTGATGGCCGACTACGTGCATCGGCAACTGGTCAACCGCCGCGAGCATTTGATGGCCGAACAGGCGTTCCGTCAGGAGGCGTTGCTCAACCCGGGTCTGGCGATTCTGGTGCGCTCCCATCAGCAGATACTCTTGCAGGGCACTTGCCAGTTGTTCCAGGTATTGGGCTCGCGTGAACCGCAGCAAGATGCCAAGGTGTTGACGGCGATTATCGGACGGATGGAATATCAGGGCCTGCTCAACGACGCCGAGCCTTTGGCCGAAGAGGACATGCTCGGCATTCTGACGCGGTATATGCATCTGGTGCTGGCGTCGGTGTAATCCACTGTTGCTTCACCCTGTGGGAGCGAGCCTGCTCGCGAATGCGGTCTGCCATTCAACATCTCTGTTGCCTGACACACCGCTTTCGCGAGCAGGCTCGCTCCCACAGGGTAATGTGGCGATGTTCAGGGCCGTGTGTTCATAGGGAGTGTTGAATGAAAGCCTGGCGTGGCGTGCTGATCGCCTTGTCGTTCCTGTTGCTCAGTGGCTGTCTGGTGACTTTCAAGGAGCCGCTGGCCAGCATTGACGCGGCGCCCAAGGGCCTGCTCGGCAAGTGGTCGAGCATCAATGCCTGGGGCGAGCCGATGAACCTTGAGCTGACGCGCGTCGGCAACGAGCGCTATCAGGCTGTCACCTGGTTCAAGGCCAAACCCCGCGAGCGCGAGGCTTATCCCTTCACCGTGTCTCGCCATGGCAATCGCTGGTATCTGTCGGCAAAAGTGCCGGCGCGGTTCGGTGGCCACTACACCATCGCCGGGTTTGAACTCACTGACAAACACGAACTGGTGGTGTACAACCTTGATCTCGAGCAGATCAATCAGGCGATCCACCAGAAAGCCCTCGACGGTCAATCCTTCCAGACCGACGATGGCGACGGCGTGCTGGTCGACAGCCGTCTCGACAAGGTCTTTGCTTACCTCGACGATCCGGCCAATTCCGATGTGTTCGTCGAAGCGGTGCGCTATCAGCGCCAGGCCGGCGCCAAATAATTCAGTACGTGATGTTTTCTACAGGAGTTTCGGGTGGACGATTACCAGCAGACGATACGCATGTTGTCCGATCGCATTGTGCTGGCGCAGACGCCGATCCGTGTGCTTGATGCGGTCAAGTGGGACGAGAACATCCGTAAAGGCTTTCTCAAGGCCAAGGGCAAGGAAATGCCGGCGGTAGATCGCGACTACTACCTCAATCGGCCGCTGTCATTCGATTCGAGCAAGGTCAAACTGGAATTTCAGAACATCGAGCGCGACATCACCCGCCAGCTCGGCCAGTTCAACCCGGTCGGGCAGATCATGCGGCGCATGTGCAAGGAATACCGCATGGTGGTGCGCATGCTCGAAGCGCGCGGCACCGAGGATTTTGGCCTGATCTCGCAGGAACTGTATGGCGCCGCGTCCGATGCATTTCACGCCGGTGACCCGACCCTGGCCGACCTCGGCCTGATGATGTCCGACTACCTGAACAATATCGATGGCCGTGGCGACCTGAAGGACGAACCGAAAATCCTCACTGCCAAGGACGCCGTCCATCTGCTGCAAACGCGGTTGAACAAGGTGTTTGGCGAGGCCGAGGAAACCATCCGCGTGTTCGAGTCCGACGGTATCGTTGCCGACGCAGCGGCCGGTGCCGATTACATCAAGATCCGCACCGATGCGCTGTTCAACGACCGCGATGTGCGCGCGCTGGAGGTCCACGAAGGCCTGGTCCACGTCGGCACCACGCTCAATGGTTTGAACCAGCCGATCTGCACCTTCCTGTCCAAAGGCCCGCCCTCCTCGACAGTGACTCAGGAAGGCCTGGCGATTCTGATGGAAATCATCACTTTCGCTTCTTATCCGAGTCGCTTGCGCAAACTGACCAACCGCACCCGTGCCATTCACATGGTCGAGGAGGGCGCGGACTTCTTGCAGGTGTTCGAGTTCTTCCGCGAACAGGGCTTCGAAATGGCGGAAAGCTACGGCAACGCCAGCCGGGTTTTCCGTGGTTCGACGCCGACCGGTCTGCCATTCACCAAAGACTTGTCCTACCTCAAGGGCTTTATCATGGTTTACAACTACATTCAGTTGGCCGTGCGTAAGGGCAAGCTTGAGCAGATCCCATTGTTGTTCTGCGGCAAGACCACGCTGGAAGACATGCGCACGTTGCGCCAGTTGGTCGACGAAGGGCTGGTGGTGCCGCCGAAGTACCTGCCGGAGCAGTTCCGCGACCTGAACGCGTTGTCGGCGTGGATGTGCTTCTCCAACTTCCTCAACCATTTGAGCCTGGACCGGATCGAAGCGGATTACTCCAATATCCTCTAGGCGATGAGTCGCCCCTGTGGGAGCGAGCCTGCTCGCGAATGCGATTTCACATTCAACATTAATGTTGGCTGACACACCGCTTTCGCGAGCAGGCTCGCTCCCACAGTTTGATTTGTGTTTAGCCCCCTATTTCTGCGAGGTTTCACCGGATGAGAATCCTCGGCATCTTTTGCTTGCTCCTGACCCTTGGCGGTTGCAGCTCACTGTTGTTCTATCCCGAACCGGGCCAGATCTTCACCCCTGAAAAAGCCAGGCTCGAATATCGCACCGTGACGCTGGTCACGGCCGATGGCTTGAAGCTCAACGCCTGGTGGCTGCCGGCTAAACCCGGCGCCGAGGTTAAGGGCACCGTCCTGCATCTGCACGGCAACGGCGGCAATCTGCCGATGCACCTCGGTGGCAGTTGGTGGTTGCCGAAAAACGGCTATCAAGTGCTGCTGGTGGACTATCGCGGCTATGGCTTGTCCGAGGGCGAGCCGAGTTTGCCGGCAATCTATCAGGACATCGACGCCGCGTTCGCCTGGCTGGGCAGGGCGCCCCAGGTCAAAGGCAAGCCGCTGATCGTCCTCGGTCAGAGCCTCGGTGGTTCGATGGCCGTGCATTGGCTGGTGCAGCACCCTGAGCGGCAGAAGCAGCTCAAGGCGTTGGTGCTCGACGGTGTGCCTGCCAGTTACCGTGGCGTCGGCCAATATGCCCTGAGCACGTCGTGGCTGACCTGGCCACTCCAGGTGCCGCTGTCGTGGCTGGTGCCGGATGGTGACAGCGCGATCAATTCGATGCCGCAACTCAGCGGCGTGCCGAAACTGATTTTTCACAGCATCGATGATCCTCTGGTGCCGGTTGCCAATGGCATCCGTCTGTATCAGGCCGCACCGCCTCCGCGCGTGCTGCAGTTGACTCGTGGCGGCCACGTGCAGACCTTCGGCGACCCGGTGTGGCGGCAGGTCATGCTGCGCTACCTAGACGATCCCGAGCACTTCAACGGCCTGCGCCGCCTCGGCGAAACCCCCAATTACCCGCAAACCCCGAATTCTGAAGATGAGAGTCCGCAATGAGTGAAGAACGTAACGCTATCCCGCTGATCATCACCGGTATCTGTAGCATCCTCGGCACGGTCGGGGCCCTGTGGTACTACGGCTACCTGCACTTCGCCAAGCCTGAGGATGCGTTGCTGCTGAACGAATTCACCATGCTCAAGACCGTGCCGGGTGAGGACTACAAGATCTCGTTACAGCCTGCACCGCAAGTGGCGCAGTGCATCGATGGCGTGCTGGTGCTGTTTGATACCGAACAGAAAGGGCTGACCGGTGTGCTGATCAACGCGCAGAAAAAAGCCGTGCGCTGCATGGGTGAAGAGACCCCGCAAAAACTCGAGCAGTAACTCGATCAAACTGTGGGAGCGAGCCTGCTCGCGAATACGGATTCACCGTCAGCATGGATTTTGACTGACACACCGCTTTCGCGAGCAGGCTCGCTCCCACAGGGGGATTGTGATCGTGCATGAAAAAGCCCCGCCTGACTGAGTCAGGCGGGGCTTTTGCGTGACTGCCTACAGCTTAGTTCGAGCTTACCGCCGAACGTGGCATCACTGGCTGGTTGTCGTTGGAAATGGTCACTTCCACACGACGGTTCATCGCACGGCCGGAGACGCTGCCGTTATCGGCAACCGGGTATTCCTTGCCGTAACCCTGAACCACGATGCGCGCAGGATCTACGCCCATTTTGATCAGTGCTACCTGTACCGACGTCGCACGACGCTCGGACAGCGACTGGTTGTAGTTCGCCGCGCCAGTGCTGTCGGTATAGCCTTCGACGATCACTTTGCGATCAGGGTTTTCCTGAAGGAACTGCGCCAGTTTGTTGATGTTCACCAAACCGCTGGATTTCAGATCAGCCTTGTTGGTGGCGAACAGCACGTCACCGAAGGTCACCAGCGTACCGCGATCGGTCTGCTTGGCGTTGAGGCTGTCCTGCAGCTGTTTGATCTGTTGATCGCGAGCCTCCAGACGGGCCTGAGCGCGTTGGGCGGCGGCGTTCTTCAGATTGTTTTCAGCGGTGCGCAGGGCGATGGTCTGCTTGGCCACTTCCACGCGCTGGTTGGTCAGGTAGGCCAGTTGGTCAACCTTGGCCGCGTCTTGCTTGTCCATGTAGGCCTTGTCGGCCTTGTCCAGGTAATCGCTGGCGTCTTTGGTTTCCAGGGCCGCGACTTTGCTCGCCTGCGGGTTGGCTTGCAGGCCGGCGTAGTTGGTGCGGGCCTGTTCCAGGTTCGGGTTAGGCGGGGTAGAGCAGGCAGCCAGGGCAACGCTTGCGGCCAGAAGAGCAGGGATCATCAGTTGCTTACGCATAATTTATCGTCCTTTCAATCAATAAAAGTTTCAGCCTTGCGGTCGGGGTGCGCGCTTACTTCACTGGGCGCTGACTTTCCTGACGCAGTTCCTGAACACCTTTCTGGGAATCCTTCACAGCCAGTTCAGCCTTGGCTGCCTGAGCCTTGCGTTCCGCTACACGAGCGTCCCATTCGGCTTGCTCGGACAGGCGACGGGCATCGTCATACTTTTTGTCGTGCATGGCGATTTCGGCTTGTTTGAGTTTGTCCTGCGCTTGCTTCATTTCAACGGCAGCGAACTCGGTACCACCGGCGCTGACCGCGCTGTTGACCGCAGACTGGGTCACGGCGTACTGCTCGGTCGGTGGGTTACCGGCGCAGCCGGCCAGTACGAAGCTGGTGCCGATTGCCAGGGCGGCCAGTTTCAGACCGCGCAGGTGGGTAAACGAGGTTTGGTTTTTCATGGTCTTCAACTCCATTAGGCATCTCCTGAAAACAACTAAATCCATCCTGGTCGAGGAGCCGTAAGCGTCGTATGAAAGCGCGTTTTTGAAACGCTCGTTCCAGGCGTGGTTACAGCTTCCGACCGGAGGGGTTTTTCAAAAGTTCAGAAAAGATGGCCTATCGCCAAAAAAAACTTTGACCGAATGGACAAGGGCTCTAGAGCGGGAACTTTGGCGTCGCACAGAGGTACGCGCGAGGTAAAAAGGGTGCGGTTTTCGAAGTTGTATACGGTCAATGTGGGAGCGGGCTTGCTCGCGAATACGCTGTATCAGTCGACCTTGATAGCAACTGACACAGCGCCTTCGCGAACAAGCCCGCTCCACAGTTTGATCTGCTTTGTGTCAGTGTTTCTGCTTGCCTTCAGCAGACGACATTTCATGCAAATGCTGCCGCGAGAGGGCGAGAAACCGCGGTGTTGGCCCGACATCTTCCTATGTAGGTGCTATGATAGAGAAAAATTGGAACACGGAAGACCTTCACCATGAACACCCCTCAAACCCTTCCGGCGGTTGACGTTCAGTCAGCTCAATCTGATGTTCCAAAGAGGTTAGCTTACTCATACGTTCGCTATTCATCTGAGCAACAGATGACCAAAAAAAACGGTGAGGTTGGTGACTCAGTTCGTCGTCAAATGCTGAATCAGCAGAAAGCCGTTGAGACATACAATCTACATGTTGTTGACGTTTTTGAAGACCTTGGCAAGTCGGCCTTCCGTGGGAAACATCGGCTCAAAGGTGCCTTGTCTCTGTTCCTAGCCAGTCTGGATCAAGGCAAGATTCCATCAGGTGCCTACCTGCTCATTGAGTCGTTTGACCGTCTGAGTCGGGAAAGGATGACCGATGGTTTGACTGTTGTTCTGACCATTCTCCGCAAGGGAATCAAGATCATCACAACTGATGATTTGAAGCTTTATGACCTGTCGATCAAGGGTAAAGACCTAGAACAGACCATCATGATTACGGTTCTGTTGGAGCGTGCGAACAACGAAAGCACAACCAAATCTGACAGGCAAAAAGCTAAGTGGGATGGTCGCCGGGAACGGATTATCAAGGGTGAGAAGAAATTCTTGAATAAGAATGTCCCTTGGTGGATAGCTCTTGATGAATCGACCGGGGCATATTCGTTGATACCAGAGCGTGTGGCTGAGCTGAAAACCATCTATGAACTGTTGATGGTCAAAAACCTTGGCTTACGTGCAACCGCTGCATTCATAAATGAAAAGAACCCTTTAAAGGTTGGTTTTGGCAAGAATCCTGAAAACTTCGGTTGGACGGCTCGCGGTATCAAAAGAATGATTGAAACGCCTAGTCTCTACGGTAGCTTAGAGCTATGTGAATACATTTATGAGAATGGTAAAGCTACACCAGACCGGAAAACCGTCAAGGTAATGGACAGTTTCTATCCAGCCGCTTTTTCAAAGCATGAAGTCGAAGTGTTGAAAGCAAAGATTTCAAGTCGTATGACTAGTAAAGAACGGCCTACAAAACGTGACCTTCAATACTATAATATTTATCATGGTTTAATTAAGTGTGCTTTCTGTGGCGGCAATGTTCGTTTTTCGCAAAAGCAAAAGTATTCATATCTTGTGTGTCGAAATTCAGAAATCAAACTGTGTAAGCACCCTAAAACCCTCAGTATGCAATATGAACGGTTCCATGAAGTATTTTTCAAATACGCTGAACACTACAATTTTGATCTGCTGATTAAATCTGGCGTTAATGATAATGATGTGGTTGTAAAAGAAATCACTGAGCTTGAAGAAACTATTGCGTCTGAGAAATACAAAGCTCAAAAATTTACTGAAAAGCTATTTGACATGTTCGATGGTGATATTCCCAGCGAGCAAGAAGCCGCTCTAATCACTAGAAACAAAAAAATTAAGCTGCTGGAAGCCAAGGCTAACGCTCTGCGGTCAAAGATTGTCTATGTGGATACTGATGCTGAAACCATATCTGACGCCATTCAGTTAGCTTCTAAGCTGGTTGAGACTAAAGATGGTCGTCTTGAGTTAAGCAATTACCTGAGCAAAGTGATTGACAAGATGGTGGTTGATTTCGGGAAAGCCCACAACCGGGACGGTGATTACGTCAAGGTTTTGTTCAAGAACAAAGATTTCAGTCATCACATGTTGATAGGCAAAACCACTGCTTACAGCTATGACAGTGATGGTGAGCTGTTCCTTGATACGCTGCAGGGTATTACCAGAGAAGATGGTTATTATCTGGAAGCTCAAAAGGCCCAAGATGAATGGTTTGAGGTTCCTGATTTCACTGATGAAGAGATACAAGCCGCTGGTGAAGCTAATAGAATGAATCCTGAGTTTAATGGGAATGCTGAACCAGACCGCGACGATTACCCTACTGAGGCTGAAATGCGAGAAGTCTTTGCAGAGGTAGATAAGAACCTTTCATAACGCTTCATACTCGTTCATACCCGATGTGAACCGTTCATACGCAATGTGAATGGTTCATACCAAACCCTAAACAGTATTACACGCTCATAACAATTCATACCCGATGTGAATTGGTGGAATTTTTTTCATATCGAATGTGAAGGGTTCATACGGTTTCTTAAAGAATATGAAGTCTTCATACTCGGTATGAAATCTTATTATTACGGCATTTAATAGAGTATGAATCCTTCATACTCAGTAAGATTTCTTCATATTTAGTATGAAGACCCCTTGAATAATATTTATTGCATGATAATTTGATCGAAAGGCAATCAATAAAGGAGAATCAAAAAATGGCAGCAATCAATAATAGTTTTTATAAGGGTAAGGTGATTTCGGCACTCAGCACTAAGGGGGGTGTAGGAAAGTCTACTGATTGTCTTCATATCGGTTATCAGTTGAAAAAGAAGTACAACCTTTCCTTTCAGTATCTTGATGCTGACGCTCAGGAATCAGGAACCAACCATTTCATCTGTCGTGCAAGCCTTTTGAGTGACTGTAAGGGTGAAACAGATTCCCCTAGAGTCCGCCCTATTCCAGATGATGTGAAACGACTCGTGAAAAGGCTTTTCAAAGACTCAGAGCCTTATGTAATGCCAAACATCATCAAGAAAAGTGATTTCGCAAATTATCTGAAAGAATCGAAAGGTTTTTATGATGGGTTTATCATTGATACACAAGGATCTGACTCTACGACATCACGTAATGCTGTAACAAGGTCTGATATTGTCATTATCCCCGTCAATCCATCCGGTCTTGTGATTAATGAGCTTCATAAAGCACTTGGTGTGATCATGACAGCAAGAAGCTTCAACCCCAACATCCGCACATTCATTGTGTTTAACAGGGTTGTGAAAAGTGCCACCAAGATGATGAGAGAGCATATCGAAACAGTTAACGAAATATTGAGTCAATACTTGTTCCATTTACATAATGGTGCAACAAGTGATGCAGAGCAAATTTACGTTTGTGAAACGGTTATCACTGAAAGGCAGGACGTTTACAACAACGTAGATGTCGGCTTGAACGCTTTCGAGCTTTCGAAAGGTAAAACCTGTGACGCTGAAATTCAGTTTGACACGCTCCTTGATGAAATCGAATACAAATACAATCTTAACAGCCAAATATCGGAGGTGGCGTGATGAATAAATTCGCAGCGGCGATTGCTGAGCAAAAACAGAAAATGCCTGTAGCACCAATGACAGATATTGAAACCTTCATCCAGTCAGCACCATCTGATGGTGCATTGACTAGGGAACCCGTAGTTGTAGCGGCCATTAAATCCCCTATCGAACGCCTTCTTGACCAATTGATGGCCCATAAGCAAGATGTATCGAATAACGGTAAAGGTAAGGCAGAAAGAATCACAATCAGCTTCCCAAAAGAGCAATTGATAAAGGCTGAAATTATAAAGCTGTTGCTAGAATCGGAAAAAGAAATGCCGTTGGCTATGTCTCAAGTGATTTCTATCCTGATTGACCGTGGCTTTGATTCGATGATGAAAGAATGACGCACATGATAAAAACAAGAAAACCCCGCCATTGGGGTTTTTTATTGTCCTTGTTCCTGCTTTTATTACCAGAATGACTTTGATTTTCAGGCAACAAAAAACCTTCTTTCGAAGGCTCTTTATGCTGATTCTTACTTGATGATCTTGACAACGATGGTTGAACCAACGCTTGTCTTAGATACAATGCCGGCATTGCAACCAAATGTTCGATTTGCTTCTGTGTGAGTTTGTATCACACATTCTACGCCATTTATTTGTAATTTCGTTGCGTTATTAAATGAATCATCGTCAGGTGCAACAACTGAGAAAGTATCAAACTGTGAATTCAACGGCCATCTCAATTGCTGAGCGAATGGTTGTGCATCGCCTGCCGATTTGTAAAGGCTAACAATATAATTACCTGTATTGTCCAATAGGGTCTGGTGGTTTGAAGTCAACGTGATTGATTTGTCTTCAACCGGCTCAGTTGGTGTTGTTGGTTCTGTTGGCTGCGTTGGTTGTTCAGTGCTGCCTTCAGCCATAACGATTGATGTAGCATCGACTGGAATTTTTATGAGGTATTCAGCAGTAGCTGATAAAGATAAAACGCTGGTAACTAAAGCGATTGCTAATGTTAATAATGATTTGTTTGGCATAATGTCCTTACTGTTGTTATATAGTTTCATTTTACCATATGAATTTCCAATTGCAAATTTTAAAAAAAGAAAAACCAGCTTAGTGCTGGTCTGTCAATCTTCTCTTCTGATTAATTTGATAAAAGCTCAGAAAATATCTGTTTATCATTAAGGTTCATTCGTTTAACGTTGTTGGCAGCAAACGCCTTATCTGATTTTCTAACAAGCTTGCTTGCTAGTTTTGAATACTTTGTTTCACTCAGAATAATCTTGATGATTTCATCATGCTCATAGAATGATTCACGAATCACTTCTAGCGTTCTGTTGTAATCAGCCGTAATGGCAATATCAAGGACTGATTCAAGAGAGTCAGTAGATAACTCAAGCTTTCCTTCTACGCAAAGCTCTAGGTTGATTTTAACGAGTGTGAAGCAATCTTCTGACCCTACAATGTTGTAGTTGTCGCAAGGAAGATAGTGAAGGATGATTGATTCTTCGGATTCGTTGGTTACAGCTCTTAGGTAACATTCTCCTGTTTCAAGGTTTGCAAATAGTTTGTTCATGTGATTGTCTAAAATTGTTGTCTTACTTTTAATTTACATTATAGTAATGACCTGTCAAGGTGGTAGTAATAAAAATAATCATTATTCAGATAAAAGGAAACCAGCGTTAAGCTGGGTTCTTTGAGTGTTTATTGATTTATTCAAAGATTATCGGCGTACCTCATTAAGTTTCTTGATAAGGTCTTCCATGTCCTGCTCATCGTCAATTAACAGCTCAGGTAGAATCTCATGTTCGAATTTGAGATTTCCCAATTCAAAATCAATATAGTCTTCGAACGATAGTCCTGTTAATTCAAATGCATCTTCTTCTGTGTAATATTCTTTGTTCATGCTTTCCTCTTCCATTTGTTATTGTATTTTGGTTTTGTTTCCTCATTCGCAGCCTCTGCTAATGGTGTAGGTTCAGTCGGCCTAACGCCATTCTTCAAGAACATATCTAATACGTTCTCATTTTCAAGTTCTACTTCTATACGTTTAACCATTTCTTTCAAACAGTCTTCAGCCATGTAAAAAGCATCGACAATCAGCGAAGGGTCTTTCTTGAATACAGGCATAGCCCATCCAAGGTTATAAGCATCCTCGTTATTGTGGTATTCATCATGAAGCTCAGAATTGTCTAGACCAAAGTGACTCATTAACATTTGTGCCGAGACGTTAGCTACGATTTCTTCCATCCCTCTGTAAACGTCACTGATGTTGTACTTGTATAGCGTTTCTCGATTCTTCTCATCTTTATGACCTAGAGAGTGTGCCCATTCATGGAACGTCACAGAAACCTCATTTAATACTGATTTGAAGAGGTCTTCGTCAGCTAGGTGTATCAAGTTACGAGCAGGGCTGTAGTAGTTGTCAGTGCCTCCACGCTCAACCGGGATGGTGATTGCGTTGAATAGGCATTTCTTCATCACTTCTAATTCATGCTGGTTGCTGGCGGTAATTTTGATAGGGTTGGCGTAGTCCTCACGCCATTTGATACGCGGATCTGGCTTGTCCGGGTAAGGCCATAGAAGTTGAGCTTCGTTGTAAACGGTAAAAAGCTTAGCTGAACGCTTCCAGAAGTGAGCAGGTTCACCATTGGCATCAAGTACAGGCGTCTTAACACCGTTTTCATCTGTACGCTCTATAGCTCCCTTCTTCACGCCAAAACGCTGGATGATGGGTGTTCCAGACGTACCATACGGCACAATCAGCCCAAGGCTTTTAGCTTCGTTGTATCCCAAGAACATTGATGTAGGATAGCCCTTCGCTGCAGCTTCATCGTTGAGTATAACTTTGTTCTCCACGCCGAAAGATCTACCAGTCTTCGGATTCAAGCATTTCTTTGTGAACACTGGGTCTTGCCAAGGACTCATGCCGCTTAGGTCGTTTTCCTCCAATACTTGAATCATTCGCTCGCCAAGTTTTTTCAATTTTTCTGAAGTGTTTCCTGTTACATCAAGCTTACGGGTTTTGAATTTTCTGTCCTCATATTCACCCGGCAGAATCTGAATGTCAGAATGTTCTTTCTTGATAACGGGAGCATTAGCTTCAAATACGTCCAGTGATGAAGAAGCCGCTTTAGTAACGAAAGCCTGTTCAATCGTTGCTGAATATATTTCGTGTGGTTTGACATCAAGGTCAGTATCAAAACCGGTTAAACCCTTGAAAAAGGATATACGGTCTGTCTGAGATTTTTCAGCATAAGCGATGATGTTGGGGAAGCGGTGTTCATGTCCAGCCAAAGCTTTTTTGAACTGGCTGAGAAGGAAGGCGGGGGTGATACCGTTCAATGATTCTTTGTCGATGTAATCAAGTGGATAGTCTTGAACTTTTTTTGTAGAAACGTTCTTAATGGAATCTGTAAATTGCTGGTATCCCTTTAAAGCTGATACTTCGTCAGGCAAATCCGCTTTATTTATTGTGTATTTGAATTTGATGACTTCTTCGACCAGCAACGCTACGTCTGATGGAATCATTAGCGTTTTATTAGGGTTTTTGCTGAAATCTTCTTTGTGGTCGTCAATGTAGTCAACGAGTTCTTCTATCTCTAAATCAAGATTCCTGTAATTAATTTTAGTGTCACTCATGGTTCTCCTTTGTGATGTTGATATTACTATTATAATGTATCAATTTACATAATCAATGATGATGGGTTTATTCTTCAATGACTGGCTTTATGAAGACTGTCATAGGTAAGTGATTGTAATACGCTTCAAAGAGCATAAAGCCATCTGGTGAACACTCAAACTCAATATCATCTGATGTGACGGTCTGGAAGGGTGCTTCTGTACGCATATCATCACGACGTTGGAATGAGCTGAGATAGCCATTCTCTACGCGGAGTAGATAGTAGATGCCATTCAGCTCAATGAACGCGACGTAGGTGTCACGGTTGATGTGTGCGAGGCATAGGCTCGCTAATCCTTTAAAGCTGTTGGCAATCAAGCTCTCACTGATGATTCCATAGTCTGAGTAATAGAGCTTGTCAGTCTTGATGAGATTGATGATGTGCTTTCTGGTGTTTTTGAAGCCGTATAGGTCTTTAGCGAAGGCGATAGAGAAATTATCGTCCAGAAAGAAACTACGTTCCTCCTGTAGCTCTAATCCTTGGATGCTTTGCGGCCTGTATCTGTTGTTAGTAACGGTGTTCATTACAGTCATGACAGCAACACGCGGGCTGAACGCAAGAATAGCCGCTTCAAGGAATCTGCGTTGATTGATTGGGCCGGTTTCTGATAGCACGACCTTTATTAAATTGGTCATGACTTGTTAAGCCTTAGATTCTTTAATCGCTTTGATGAATGCTTTTAATACTTCGATAGCCAATACGGCAGCGGTCATAATAAAGACAGCGGCAAAGATTGTGATGCCAATAGTAGGAGGTATAAATAAGCTTAAAAGTAAAGCTGAAACCCAAGATGCGGCAAGTAGAAGTTTGGTTTTTTTGTATTTTCCTTTTGTTGGTTTAAGGTTCATGTTTATATCCGATTGTCTATTAATATAGATTTTATCACTTCATAAATGCAAGTCAAATTTCAGGCAATAAAAAGCCCCACTGAAGGGGCTTTATAAGACTAGAAAAGCAGAAGAATTAAAGGATGTTCTTTCTTTTGCTGAACATCGAGAAAGAGATACCAGTCACGATTTCATACAAACCATTGTAGAAGCCTAGAGCTTTTAACACGAAAACAATAGCTAATGGTGCGAAACCCATAACACCATAGTCATTTGCTACAGAAGCCCATACCGCGAAACCAGCACCAGCGAACACGCTTGAAAAATAGGTGTAACGAACGAAAACCTCTTCATCTGTAAGCATTTGAAAAACTTTCATTACAATGACTGCTCCGAAAATAAAACCTAACCAAACTGATAATCGGTATTCGCTAGGAAAAAAATTATACGAAATATAAAACGTCACCAATAAGTAACTTAATGTGGTGGCGATGATTAATGATGTAAGTTTCATGTAAATCTCCTTTTCTAGTCTTACTACCAGTATAACAGTTAATTAATAAAATTCAATAGTATTGCCATCGCATTATATAATTAATGTCTTGAAAGGCATTGTTTAACGCTATTAACCATACATTCAGCGATGAATTATCGGGTATGTGCAGCTTAGCTCATTATCGAACTTCAGCAAGTTCTACCCTGACCAACCCGCTTGAAAGGCCGTAATTATATTTTTCCTTTATAGGCCTTTGCCATAGCTTTCATCTCAGACGTGCCCTGAACTTTAAGGTCAAACTTTGTTACTTCCCCGTGATATTTAGAAATAAAGAATTTCTCAAACATACCCTGAATCGAAGCACAAATGCTATAAGTGATAATGACCACAAATATTGAAACGAATGATGCTATAAACGTCGCTCCTACGACATTATTCAATGCCACGAGGCTTCCTGAGAATTCATTTAAATCTCCAATCAAGAACATCATTGTTCCAGTGAAAAGGATTGGTGATAGGAGATAACCACTAACAAGGCATGGGAAAACGAACAATAATTTCTCTAGAAAGATGATTGTTGGGCTTCTGTCCAAGTCTCTACGCTCAGGTGTTGTGTCTAAATTGATAATCCAATGGAGCTGTCTGGTCGTTGAAACGAAAAGGCACTGAAAAAGAATAATGCTTACGATGGCTATGAAATTGAAATAGTCCATCAATGGCAACATGTAGATAAACGTTTGACCTAGAGCAAACATTGCTGTGCTGACATGGTTAATAATATTAGAAGCTTCTTCACTTGATGCTACTAAAGCCATCAAGATATAGAATTCTCCCTTTTGGCCCGTCATTTCGTAATACTTTTGACCGAATGCCTTTTCTCCAGCCAATATGCCTACTCCATCCGATATGACCGGTAAGAACATAGCGATTGTCTTTTTTGATATTTTTTGACCTGCTGATGAAAATAAACTTGATGCCATAGATGATATTGTTGTTTTTGCTTCCGCTACACCAAAGTCAGAAGCTTTTGGTTTGACTCGTTTAACCGGAGAGTTATATAACGAATTCGCCATTTTGAGCTGTAAAGCTGTAGCCGTAAGTGTCATGCCATAACGCTGCATTTCTTCAAAGCTACTGCCGCAATCGAAGCCCTTGTACATTGAGTTTGGATTTTGAAGGCAATCAATGAATCTTTGGGTTCCTGCGAATCCGTCCGAGGTATTGAAATAACTGAGTACCTTATCAATGCTGACGCTTTGGAGTGCCATTTCTAGGTAGGACTTATCACCCGTATCAAAGGCCTTTTTGACTTCGCTCATTGTGATGTCACCTTTCACCTTTGAAACGTTAACAGAGCCTGACTTGTCGCCAACGCTATCAAAGTACTTACGTTCATCTAGAAATGAAAACTTAGCGTTCAAGGTGTTTAATCCTATTTCTGCTGAATCATTCATTGCTATACGTCTTTTAGGGTCGGACACGGGAAGCATCCATACCGTTTGGAAGCGGGTATCATTGATGAACTGATATTTGTTCAAAGCTGTGCTACAAGCGTATGGCGAGCCAGTACCTACAAGGTCATTACAGTTGCTTTCAACGCACGCTTTATAGACGGCCAACTGGTCAGGTTTTGTCAACATCCTTTTGTCTTCATACATCCCTGAGCAGACCTGAATGTTCCTATGATGAAGGGTGACTTCCTGAGCATCGAGGCTGTTCATTGTCATACCCTTAGCTTTGACTAAGTTGAATACCAACTCACGGCTTCTACAGTCCGTTGCAAAGACTTTGTATTTCTCAAGCTGTCTAGCATCGAAGTAGGTGGTATCAACAGCGGTCAGCGAGCCTATATCGCATTCTAGGCCTGTAGAATCGAAGTCGTGAGACATTAATGAACCGTGTAGTCCCTTGCTGTATGTCGTTGCTATTTGGTCAGCGTCTTGTATGAACTTAGTGAGGTGGGTGATAACAGCTTGTTGCTGGCTATCAATATAGTTAAAGCCTAACCCCTCGGCAATTTTCGCACCTTTATAGTCAATCGCAATTCCTCCTTCTAAATCACAAATCTCGTATGAACCTTTAAATCCTACGCCCCATGAAGCTTTGTAAAACTGAATGGCTGGGTTTTGAATTGAGTCAGGAAGGCTATTTGCTTTAACACAAATGAGGTAATCAGTGATGTTGACCATAGTGCCGGATTTAACTGAGAAATTCGGTACTGGTGCTGATGATTCCTTGTATTTATCAATCGCTGCAGCTCCGATCAGCATCTCATCGCCCCATCCTTCACTGACCTTTATCACGTATAAAGATATTTGAAAGATGAACATAATCATCAAACCGCCTAAAATACCTTCCATCAGTTGGGTAGGCATATTTTTGATTCTTGCTGATTTTGATTCCATTAAGGCTGATTGTTTTGTAAAGCCAATTGCTAGAATTGAAAATGTTGTGAGTATTCCTAAAACAACGCAGATGAAGTTTTTAATACTCCAGATGGCTTTGCCGTTAGTAGGGTTGAAAACGTTGTCTTCGCCATGACATTCGTACTTCACTGAAATTGAATCAGGGACGATTAAATTAGCACGGCTAGCGACTTCTACAACGTTTTGTGCTGAGGCACAATCCTCACTAAGTGATTCATATATGTTGTTGCCTGCATCATAGGACGCATCTTGTGTGACTTGTCTTTCGTGGGCTGCGTTTTGTATGTCTTCTTTTCCGCAACCGGTTAACGCAAGGATGAATAATATCGGTAGAATTTTCTTCATTTGAATTTATGAGATTAGTATTTTCATTATTCCATATAAATTTCCGATTGCAAATTTTAGGTTAATTATGATGTTCGGCAATTGAAGGTCGCAAACAAAATTCAGTTTATTGAGGTTTTGTTGCCGCTCGTCTGAAATGATAAATCTTGTTTTTGTTTTGTGTGGTCTAAAAGGCAAGTAATACAAGAGCTTTATGAATAATCTATTTTTTGATTATGATTGAGTGTATGGATGGTGCTATTTGCTTGATTGACTATTCAAGGATATTTAAGTAGTATTTTTGTTCTCTAATCCAATAGTGGTGGTGAGCATATTAAATGTGAGGTGCAAAGTGAGCAACAAAGACATTCAAGCTGAAAATATTCTGAATTCAGTATTCCCGGACGACTCCGAAGAGTTACGCAAGTGGTTGATGGATAATCCAGCACTATTGCTTAGCCTAGGTGATGGATTACGAGCACAATTCCGGAGGAAGATTATAAACAGCCAATCCAGCGATGATTAGACCAGCTTGAGCTGGTTTATCAGTTTCGCTAGAAATCGAATTTTCATGATTTGGTTCTTTTCTTCAATATAATTCGCCCTAACGGTAAGCCAAGTGTGACAATTGATAAATATTTGTCGATTACGTTTTTCAATGCGTCGGCCATCATCACGTTACCAGCAAAGAAGTTCGTGTATAAAGTAATAATGTTCACAAACCCTTGAAGTGCGTGAATGTGAATAAAGTATAGAACTGGAGCAAAGCAGATTACGGCTACTACCTGTTGTTCGAAACCTCCCGTTGAGGCTAAGGCGATAAACCCGTAACAGACCAACCACAAGACAAAGCCCATTACTGGATAAAATAACACTTGTAAGAAAACTAATAGAGACTTGATGGTTAGGTCGTAAATGATTTCATTTGCAAGCATTCTAATGTTCATCAGGAAATTGTTTTTGTCGTTTGGCAGGAATAGCCACATGAACCTAGCTATGCCTATCACAAAGGTTATGACCATCTGGAAGATAATCAATATAGCTGCCACAACAAAGAGCAGTACTGGTAGGATAAGCACTAGTCTTATAAACCATCCCATTACCCACAAGAAAATACCTAATGTTGAAAAGGCTCTCATAGCTCCCTCAACAAATGCTAAACCTTTTTTGAATTTACTACGTCCTTTGCCACTATCCTTATTAGATAGCTTCATCGACTTATCATCTTGCTTGTTATATTTCGCCATGATGTTAGCTGACGCGAAGCTAAAGAATCCTGTGTAGAATCCTACGTCAATCATCTTGCCTGACATGTTGTACAGGCCAACATAAGCGTTTACAGGGTTCATACAGGTGTAGAAAGCCTTTTCACAGTCCTTCCCCATTCCTAGAGTCTTCTTTAGCTGAGACGTAGGATTAAGAACCGCTCCGATTGCCGCTGAAAGGGATGATTCATCCCCAAGATTTCCTTCAATCAATGAGGCTATGTATTCAGAGTCATCAACTTGCGATAGCTCAACTTTCATTGGGATGCTGTTGTAAAGCTCATTAATTATTGAATCGAAGTCGTCATTCAATAGGTTTGATTTGTCTGCGTTATTTCTAAGAGCAAAATTTGTGTCAATGTAATTCCCGTCACCATTAGCAATGATGCGGTAATTCTTGTTTGTGTTCTGCATGATTTCTTTGTTTGCTTGGTTTCCTATAAGACAGTTTCTATAGTGAATGGCGAATCCTACGCCTTGCTCCTTCCTAGCTCTAACACAGCTAATAGAGTTTGATTCATCAACTGTGGTTGCTGCGACCGCTATTTCAATTGCTTCAGTTCCTTTATTTACTTCATTTGTTAAAGCTTTCAACTTGGTGAACATTTCCTGATATATCTCTTCCTTGCTTCGAGTGCCTAGTACAACAAAATCATTCCCCTTCGACGCGACACATCCTATTTTTGACTCGAATACTGAGTTAGGTAATTGGCCTTTCAAAAATTGAATGTATTTCTCGCCGTCTCTCAGTACATCAAGGTTGGGGGTGGATTCTGTACAAAATTGTTCTTGTACTAGTCTGGCAATATCCTTAGCCAAATGGAATTTTTCTACTGAAGGATTAGCGAAATATTCTCTCAATAGATTCGACGCTTGGACGTGAACGGCATTATTAACAATTTGATTCGGCTTTTCTAAATCTAACTCTTGCATAATTGCTTTCTTGAAACCTGCAAGCATAGGTTTAAACTGTTCTGGTGAGCTTGTAAGGTACTGGCCTTTGATTCGATCCGCAGCCTTTTGTACATAGCTTGGAAGTGATATGGCTGAGATGAATTCTGTGTTCATCAATTCAGCTAGGGTGCTGTCTTGAGTGGTTTTACCAGCGATAAGTCTTTTAACTGTGAATCCAGTTTCAGTCTGGTAGATTTCTGGCTGGGAATTAAAATCAACTCGTCTTTCACTGACTGGAAGAAAAATATTAATCTTTTGGTAGTAGGTCTTGGCTGTCCTATCATCTAAAAGCTGTGCTTTAACGTATTCCATGCTTATATTCTTGGCTTTGAAATAACTGGGTGAGTAGGGTCTGGATGATTCTGACATGAAGTCTGTTTGAGTGTTCCCAACTTGAATGTCCGCGATGGCATAGGAAATAGTTCCTGCCTCTGCCATAGAACCCCAGCGATACCTATCCGCATTGAATTTATCGGTCATCGTCATTGTATCGTTTTCGCCGTCATCTGTTGATTTATATGGAAATACAAGCACCAGACCAACAGCTATGGCACATAGATTTGCTAGCATCTTATAGCGGCTGGTTGTTGGGTAGCTCGGGTCTTGTTCATTAGTTGCTTTTGAAAAAGTAATTCTAAAAAGCGTCCAAACAACACTACAAATAATAATGATATACATTATTGAATTCCAATTGTGTTTCAGCGATTGAATTACCGCTGAAGCCCAGTCTTGAAACGTCAGCCAAGATATATTTTCATCAAATAATTGTTGAACCGTGTCTTTTGCTGAATCCCCATCAGGAATTGTTTCACGCCCGAAATCCTTATCCATTGCGGTTAAGAATCTGTGTTGTAAATTTTCAGGGCACGTAGTGTAGTTGTTTCCTTCAACCATAAACTTGTTGCTGTCCGAAACACCACATTCTTTCTTCTGTTGGTCGGTGGCGTCTGAGCAGCCCGACAAAATGAATAATGAAGCTATTATGCTGAATATTAAACGTTTGCTCATAATAAAGTTGAAGTTGTTAATTGTATTTTATCATTTATTTATGTCATTACAATTGAAAAAGGAAATTTATATGTAATAATCAAATACAGGGAAGTTAATAACAGGGAGAACATTGTGAATCGTTCTGAACAGGTAGGTGGAAAAAGGAAAATAGAGAAGGTCATTTTGGCTTTAGTAAATAATGACCATACGACTTTTGATTATTCGATTATGAAACGACTGTCGTTTTATGAGCATTTCATGACAAGGAGGTCAATCGAGGATTTCATTAAGGAGAATGAGATTAAAGATGTCGATTATGGAGATTTTTATTATTTGCTGAATGCGTCAATGAACTTGGCCATTGATGCAGGCGAGAAGCCCGACAGATTGTTCACAAAGACAATGAAGCGGATTTTCTATGGAAGGCATCAGGTAGCCAATTTGTATGGCGTAGAGACGCTGAGAGAAGCTTACAGGATGATTAGAGAGGCTAAGGGACTGAGCGAGTAGAGCAGGGTGATGGAAGCGTTGTGATTGAGAGATTCGCGTCTCAGCATCACGGCATGTAGGTCACGGATTGATAGACACAAAAAACCCCCAATCAAGGGGGCTTTTTGCGTTCAGGGCATTACGCTTTAGGAGTAACGTCTTTAACGTCGTAGTCCTTGAATTTCTTCACGCCGCCCTTGTTCAATGCTTCGATAATCGACTTACGAGCGGCAGGAACCTTTGTACCGTTGTCGTAGGTGATTTCAGCCGGTTCCAACACTGGCTTGGTCGCACCAGCCGGGGTAACCAGCTTGAAGCCAAGGAATTCGAACGCTGCTCGATCCTGTTCTAGACCGGCAGGGCCAGCACGCAATGGGAACTCAACCGACTTGTCACCTTTCGAAATCTGGTAAATCGACATGGTGCGGGTGCCTTTAGGCTCGCCCGAGGCCGCTGCTTTACTGCCACGCTTCCCTTTGGTGTTGGTCGCGACGTGAGCGGCTTTAACTGCTTCCTGAGCTGCTTGATAAGCCAGTTCTTCGAATTCTTCACGGTAGGCTTGAAGAATGTCAGGGAATTTGAATTTTTGCTTGAAGTCGCTCAGTGCCTTTTCGTGATTGGCACGATTGTCTTTGATGCTTTTGAGCTTGGTGGTCAGCTCAAGAATCTTCGCTACGTCGCCAGCTTCGGAGGCGGCTGTGATTTGTTTCAGTGTTTCTTCGTAGTCAGTCGCAATGCCTTTGGTGGTCAGCACTTCGATGATTTTTGCACCCACCTCGTTAACCTGAACCGAGTAGAGGTGTTTGTTTTCTTCGTAGCTGGCTTTGTTGCTTTTGACGTCAGTAGTCATGTGATTCTCCAAAGGCTGTGATGATGATGCGACCATCAAGGCTTAGCTGTGTGCCTTGTTGAATCCGATCCTAGAAGATTGATTAACCTTCAGCAAGGGGGTTGCCTATGGTTTTCGTGTTTATTTCATCCGATTAATTGAAATGGTCGATTAACAGTTACAGATTTATGAATGTGTTTCGGAATGAACGTATGTCAGGTTAGGAATCAATGCCTGTGCTTTTGATGCCTTCTAATGGTTCATAAATTTATTGTTGAAATTCTATTGGTTATTTATTGCTCAATCTGGACAACGGAAATTTATATGCGATAATTAGAATAGATGAATAGCAAAAGGAACCTATGCCTATAAAAAAAGAAATGTTGGTTGCTGGAAATTTTCAAACTCAGTCCTTTGATTTAGTGCCAGCAAAACTAGCCACACCAGAACAAATAGCAATATCTGAACGATTTTTCAAAGAATTAACTGACAAGGTTAAGGCGATTGACCCTAGCTTGGTCATTAATTACGACCGCTTCCCAGCACTAACCGTAATGAAAGGTGGCGAGACAATCGCTGTATTGGCTCATTCAGCACCTTCACAACGTCATGAGTATCTAAAGAGTTTCGGTTGTACTGCCGCTTTGTACAGTGGTGCTTTCCTCAACGCGAATACCTTCAAACAAACAAAACAGATTTTGGAAATATTCAACGTCAATATGAACCAGATGAAGGTTCGTGAAGACTTGGGCAACAAATACGAATTGGCTAACCAGTGTCTGAATAATTTGAAGAATCAAGAATTCGATTACGTGAATCTTGCGAATCTTAGGGATATGTACGTTGCTCACACGACACTTGCCAACAACTACTTGAAAATGCGTGGTGCTGATAAGGGGATCTTCGACGGTGACAAGGTTCATCGTTTGTCAGAAGAACACGCCATGCTCATGCAGGATGACCCAACCTTCTTTAAATTCACTTCATTAAATGATGAGAAGCTGAACGCTAATCTCAATACCTTGATGGACTCGTACAACGAGAGAAAGCCAGCCACAAACCCTGATGACCCGGCTCAGGTTTCACAACTCAACAAGATAGCGGCAGGTATCCACAAGGAATTAAGCGAGCAAGATAAGAAAGCTGAAATTGAGAATGAAAGACTTGAACAGTACATGAGAGAGCTAGGTTTCATGTACAACCAACGCAAAAAATCGGTCTATAAGAAATACGCGAACATCAATCAAGTCTCTATCTGCAACCGCTATAACCGTGAAATGCTGAATTTCAAAACCGGTGGTAGTGATGTGAATATCAACAAAGCCGCGATTCATGATGATAATGCTTTGATACTTGGGGTGAAAATTGCCGCTGATAAAGGCTTTATGCCGTTGGTGATTAGGGTTTCAAATTCTGCTGTGAAGCTTAACGGTGAAGACTCTTGTGCTTTGTTTGTAGAGAAAACAATTAACCATGCCTTGGAGTCAGGGAAATACAACATTGATGAAATAATTGTTCCTGAAGCATGGCAGTACATGATTGACATGAAAAAAGAAGAGCTGTTGAACAACGCCTCTCTAGGTCAAGCCAATGAGCAAGACATTCAGGCTCATCAGTCAAGACAGGAAGCGAAGGCTTCAAACCCTACGGCTGATGTAGCTTCACCGGCTGTAGACGTGAGCGGTGGTAGCGTGGATGTCGAGTTAAACGATGAACCGGGTTCTTCAAGTCCTACACCTGTGACCAGCCACCCGGACGCTGCAGCTACTACTTCCGCAGTCCCATCACCTGAACCTGTTCCTGTGACTGGTGGATCTACTGCTACACCAGCGGCCAATCAACCATCAGCCCCTGTAGCAGCCCAATCGGCCCCGTCCATTCCTAAACGTCCAATCGTCATGGGTTGCTACCTCGTCGCATCGGGTGAGCATTTCCTTCTCTATGGCGTGAAGGACAACATGAAGGTCAATGACGATAAGACCATGAAGCGTGTCATCAACAAGCTCTGTGACCTTGAAGGAATCACTGTGGATAAAGTCCACGGGTGCTGGTACACGGCGGTTCCGCGTCCGTTGTTGACCCTCGCTGAAATCAAGAAGCTGGAAGCTGAAATGACTATCGGCATGGATGACGCACAAGAAAAGCAGTTCATGAAGGACATGAAACGTACCCATAGCTTCAAACTGGCCCATGACAGCCTAAAAGACTTGAAAGCCATCGCTCTTGAAGCCGCTGTGGTGGTTCCTAAACCATCGCCATTCCTTGAAGTATCAATGGATGAACCGAATACGGTGACGCCTCCTGTAGCGGGGCCAGTACCAACCACCGGCCCTGTTGAGGCTGAAACACGCACACCTGTGAATGTGGTTGTAGAAGGTGGGTTTGATGCGTTCGATTTACCAACAACCGAAAAATTTATGAATGATTTGCTCGGCCTGAACATGATTGATTCACCAATGTATAAGGCACTTCAAGAAGCAAGAGCAACTGGAAAGGTAGAGCGTGATGAACCTGTCAATGAAGTTAAAGACGTTGGAAAGAAGCTTGTGGACGATGGCATTGATTACACCTCCGCTTTAAAAGACGTTGAGAAAGTAGATAAAGATAAGCAAGAAACTGTTGCTGTACTCAAAAACGCTATGGCAAATAAAAAATCAAACACAATAAAGGAGAGTATATGAAATTTACTGAAAAATTAGACCTGACGTTAAAGAGTGACTGGTCTGAAAGAAGAATGGCGTTAATTAGACAGTTTGTGACGGATGAAGATAATTACATGCCGCACGTTTGGGGGAACCCAAATGAGGCATTAGCTCATATGTGGGCAAGCAATCCAGACGATTTAGTCGCTGAGTATTTCATTCAAAGTCACGCTAGAGATTTGATTAATCTAATCAACGATGATTTTGTTGAAAGGCTTTCGTGCGATGAGAGGGAAAGCACAGACTTTAATGAGCTTGTAAGTGGGATGAATGAAAGAGAAAAATTTGTGGCTACTCAAAAATTTGAAAACATTAGAGATAAATACGTTGGATACACAAGCTTTACGAAAATTAAGTATGACAACAAGGTTGATTTCTCGGGTGAGATTTTAGTTCCTGAATATATTTATGATTTAGTCAAAGCTGTTTACCATGAATCACAAAATTTTGCGTATAAAATTTTCAAGATAAAAATGGAAGTTCAAAGCTTGTTTAGGGCGTTAACGCTCGATTACAGCACAAAGGTACACGCGAACGCGAAAGCCAATGAGCAAGCAAAGGTAGCTTCATTGAAGTCATTCATTGAGTCACTTCAAACTAGACAGGATAAGCCGACGATGGCACAAGAGTATTTGAAGGGGAAGGCCGCTATGATTGCTGATGAAGCTCCCGGCAATTGGAATGATGACATCACAACATAACAAAACCAGCGAAAGCTGGTTAGTTTTTGAATGATGCTGGGGGTAGGGTAGGGGACGGTACACTTTCTGGTTTAAGCTCTGGCAGTGATCCACCGCCGCTAGTAGTTTTGATGGGTTGAGGTTGGTCATCGGCTGTAATGTCGTTTAGGAATGGTTCGATAACTCTCCTGTTCACGGATTCAAGATGTTCAGCTACTTTCTTCAATGTGCGTTTCTTGGCATCAATCCAAACCATTTCCATGACTGTTTTGTGATGTTTGAATGGAATGTTTCTTTTCAGCACTTCCTTCAACGCTGTCGTAAATTCATCTTTGTAGAGATTGTCCGCAACGTAGATGAAATCGTCATGCTCAGTCTTCAAGATTTTCTGAATCACCTCTGCTTCTAGTTCTATTGCCATATCATTAAGTATTCGTTCAATCATCGCATGATTAAAATCAGGATATGTCTCTCGCAATTTATGCTCAATAAGAGATTCTGACATTCCGTTGTACGGCATTTTCCCAATGTAATAGTTCTTTTCTTTTCTGACTTTATTGGCCGCTTTAACCCGTTGCGTACAGATGATATAGCTGGATTCCATCGCATGTTTCCATACGATTTCTATAAATATGGCTTTTATCTTTGAAAGGCCTAAGCTATTCAGAAGAAAATCATCATTCTCAATCGGAACAAAATCTTCGTCGATTGACGTTTCTGGCTCATGAGTTTCGACCGGATTACGTCTCTTAAGGACTTTAAGAATCGCTTTGAGTTTTTCTTTCATGCTGATGCTTCCCAAATGATTTAGCACCTTCCTTCAAAACGGCTTCGCGTTCTGTTGGTGTGATTTTTGAACCGTTCTTTTTTAGATCCTTGTCGAAAGTATCTAAAAATTTGTCGTAGATTACGGCTTCGACTTCTGCTTTATTTTGTATCTTCATCATCATTCTCCTTTGTGTCTATGTTGGTTTGTTGGACATCACTGATGTCGTCCTCTGCTAGCATTGCTGCTATGTCTGGAATCACTATTTGACCTTTAAAATTACCGTCTTTAATGGTTGTTTTAGAAGCCACAAGCTGACCGTTCTTGCTTGTTGAATTGTCTTTGAAGTAAATACCATTCTGGTAAATGTCTATCGTGAATTTGACGCCGTTTGTGAATTCGAACGAGATAGAGTGATTGTTGAAGAACATGTCTTCATTGGTGATTACCTTTGTTACTTTCTCCTTAGTCTTTTTGTTTTCCACGGTTTTGAAGCATTTGTAGATTGTTGGTCGGCCATTGTTTTTTTCTTGTAGCTGGGCTTTCTTCGAATCATCAAGTGATTTGAAGTTCTGCTTTTTCTTTTCATTGCTAACAAAAAACAACTCATACTGCTTGATGATTTCTGAGTCTGTGTAGCTGAATAAGCCTGAGTGATTCAATTCTTTTCGGGATTGAAAGTAATCGTTGTAGATGATTAAGTGATTTGTAAGCTGTTCAAGATAGCTATCAAGGCTTTTTACCTTCGTGTTCAGGTCTAGCTTTTTGTATGTGAGTATATTCCTACGAATCATATCAACGATTGAAAGACTGTGATTGTGCTTAATCGTTGTCTTGCAGATGTATGACGTAAAATGATTGAGCTGTTCTTTGAATGTGATTGCGTTCAGCTTCTCAACTAAAATGTCTTTTCTAATAATGAGTTCTTTGGCTGATATTTCAAGCTGTATTTTTAGTGACTCATTTTTTTCCTTAATGTCATCCATATGTCTCCTTTTATGATGTTAGTTTTGGTTTGTTAGTGCGAGGGGTTGCGGCCTGTGTTGGCTGCTGTTCAATAGGTTTATTCTCCATAGTGGCTTCTCGGGTAGCTTTACCTATGAGACGTTCGATTTTGGCTATTTCATCTTTGAAAAGCTTTTTTGTGAAGCGAACTCTGATAGGTTTTGTAAGTGCGAGGTAATCAGACATCAAAGCAGGGTCACGCTTAGCGATATTCTCTCTTCCAAGGTTCTGTTGTGGATTACCAATAACGGCTTTAAGCTCGGCACTGCTTTCTAGGCAATCTTTCGGGTTGATGACCGTGAGATATTCATAACGGAAAGCACTGAGTTTTTTCTTCGCTGAGGCTTCATCCGTAATCATGATTGATTTGTAGTTCTTTATGTCAATACAAGAACGCTGATGAACCGAATCAACGATTTTCTGTGCTTCTATGAAGTCAGTTTTACGAAGATATGGGTTATCATAGATTTTGTTGTACAGGTCTTCGTAGCAACTGTTTTGAGCTGTTTCAAAAAGATCGTTAATGTAGGCTTCAACGCTTTCTTGCTTTTCAGATTTAGCTATCGCTATCAAATTCCATTTGGCTTCGTTTGTATATTTCGTCGTACTCATTAAATTACTCATGGATAGTTAATATTCATTTTAGCATATGAATTTCAATGTTCAAGATTGATAATTATTTATAGGTATTTATTTGACAATCGTTTTTGAGTTGTTAATATGATTGGGAGGCTGGTGTTTTTGGTTTATTGATTGTCTATCACTTGTTCTAGCCTCAATCTTTCGTATTTACCTATATGAAAAAAGAAGCCGCTAATTCTTGGCGGTTTTCTTTCGTCTATTGAAATGTGTCAATGATTTGATATTCTGATAATAAGAACAATGAGAAAGACAATGAAAAAGCAACCAATAGACAAGGATGTAAATGCGACTGAGTATTTTATAGAGCAAGATGAAGATGACGCTGATGATTGGGAAGATAACCCATTCAAAGCTAATGATTTAGAATGGTGTAGAACGACAGAAGTAGGTGAAACCGCCTGAGACTTGCGATAAAAGAAAAACCCCGATTAAGGGGCTTTTTTACGTCTTCTTCTTGATGTCTTGGTTGGATTTCTCCAAAGCTTGAAGCCTTCTGAGTTCATCACGTTCGGCCTGTGCATTCTGCTCATTGGCCTTGATAGTTCGGTACTCCCTGATTACGTCTTGTTCAGTCTTGGGCCTTGGGGCTTCTGGCGGGATAGAAACAACGACAGGTGTAGGTTCTGGTTTGAATTTCTCCAAGGCTTTCGTAGCCGTACCTAGGCGAGCCGGACACTGATGTCTCACAAGCTCTAGGATCTTGTGGTACTGAGCTGTGAGGTCTGCTGGTTCAGCCTTGTGATTCGTCTTCTTCGGTGGGTTCAAAATCATGAGCGGATCTAATCCATTCTTGAGCATGTCCACAAACGCTTGACCTACCGGGCTTCTATCAATGGTTTTCCACTGATTCGCTACTGACTTCACGTCGAAGTACCTACCTGTCGCTACGAACGCCTCAATGGCTAGCCTGTTTGTCTTGATGACATCCTGAGCCTTCTTGTCCAGTTCGGCTTTCAACCATTCCTCATCGGCCTGTGAAGGGCTGTAGCCTTCGACCTTCAAACCCTGCAGCATGGCTTGACGCCAAATGTTCTGAGACTGCTTCAAGCTCCCCGGTCTGGTGATGACAATCGCTGAGTACCCATCTTCTAAGTAGAGCTGTACAAGAGCCTTAGCGGCTGCGACAGACTCACTGTTGAGCGTGGTTTGTAGGGTGTCATCGGTACGCTTGTTGATCGCCAATGCCTGACGGTTGAATCGTTTGTCTAGAAACACGCCTCGGTCACTGTCGTACTTGAAATTGCTCTTCAAGCAGATCGAGAACCTGCCGCCGCTGTCCGCCATGTAGTCTGAGATAGAAGGGTAGTCGCGAATGAGCTTCTTTTTGAACATAGGGCGTTTACGGCCACGGCTATCGATCAACATGGCTTCATTCCCTTCAAAGAAAATCTCTGACTCTGTACCGGTCTTCAAGTCCTTGTGAATCATCTTGGAATTGCGGTTTTTGATGAGGTTCAGGGTCTGAACGACTTTAGGGTCAAGCTGTAGTGGTCTAATGAAACCGGACACCCATTTAGGCGAGAATGCTCGCCAGATAGAGGTGTCTGATGACCAAACAACGTCGTTCTTTTTCCGCTGAATTCAAACGCGAGGCCGCAGGCCTCGTGCTCGATCAAGGCTATAGCCATATCGAAGCCAGCCGCTCGCTTGGTGTGGTTGAGTCCGCGTTGCGCCGCTGGGTTAATCAGCTTCAGCAGGAGCGCACTGGCGTTACTCCGCAGAGTAAAGCGCTGACGCCAGAGCAACAGAAAATCCAGGAATTGGAAGCTCGAATCGCTCGACTTGAGCGGGAGAAATCCATTTTAAAAAAGGCTACCGCGCTCTTGATGTCGGAAGAGCACGAGCGCACGCGCTGATTGATCAACTGAGCCCCCAAGAGCCGGTTGATTGGCTTTGCGCAGTCTTTGACGTCACTCGTTCGTGTTACTACGCCCATCGTCTCAGGCGCCGAACTCCAGACGTTGAGCGGCTTCGGTTGCGCAGCCGGGTTAACGAACTGTTTACGCAAAGTCGAAGCGCCGCCGGTAGCCGCAGCATCGTGTCGATGATGCAGGAAGACGGCGAGCAAATTGGGCGGTTCAAGGTGCGAGGCCTGATGCGGGAACTGGAGTTGGTCAGTAAACAACCTGGATCACATGCCTACAAACAAGCGACGGTTGAGCGGCCTGACATTCCGAACATATTGAATCGAGAGTTTGATGTGCCGGCGCCGAATCAGGTCTGGTGTGGCGACATCACCTACATCTGGGCTCAAGGGAAATGGCATTACCTGGCTGTCGTTATGGATCTTTACGCGCGCCGAGTGGTGGGCTGGGCGCTGTCGAACAAGCCGGATGCGGATCTGGTCATCAAGGCGTTGGACATGGCTTACGAACAGCGTGGCAGGCCTCAAGGGCTTCTGTTTCACTCGGATCAGGGCTCGCAATATGGCAGTCGCCAGTTTCGCCAACGGCTCTGGCGTTACCGCATGCGCCAAAGCATGAGCCGTCGTGGAAACTGCTGGGATAACGCGCCGATGGAGCGTGTGTTTCGCAGCTTGAAAACTGAATGGATACCGACCGTGGGCTACATGACAGCTCAAGAAGCGCACCGCGACATCAGTCATTACCTGATGCATCGGTACAACTGGATTAGACCGCACCAATTCAACAACGGACTGGCCCCAGCTCAGGCCGAGAAAAAACTTAACGTCGTGTCCGGGATTAGTTGACCACTACACTTCGTGTCTGTGTCGGCCACGTATAGGCTGAACCCCTGAATCTGGCCCTTAGCCGTGATGAGCGGGAGAAGGTAGACGTTCATCTTCCTGAGTGCTGCATCAAGCTCTGTGATGCTCTGGTGTTTCTTGGATTTGATGAGGTTCGCTACGTCATGCATGACAAGCTGAGTTTTGTTGCTCGCCTTGTCGTAGAGCTGATGTGATTCAAGAAGGGTCTTCTCTCTGTCCATGAGGTATTTCATGTTGAAAGCCTTTCCATCCATCCTCACGACAAACTTGTCAGCTCCGCTTTTAGCTGTGCCGTCTATTGGTTCTGGAAAATCAGTGATGGTGATGCCGTGCTTATCAAGAATCTGTTGAATGTTCTCCTTGGTCGCACCTTTCAAAATGACCTTCATTCTGTTTCTGAATTTCTTGTATTCGGCTTCCGACGTAGGAATGAATCTATCTCTAGCAGCGTTCGTGTTGGTCGGTAAAAGTGATTTGCTAAATTTTGGGTCATTCTCTAAAGCGTTCAATGCCCAAAACATTCTTAAACCTGAGTTGTGTAGGTCGAGATTTTTTCTGTCGTATGATTTGCTAGACATCAAGATATGTAGGTGAGATTTATAAAGTCCTGTCTCGGTTTCGTATTTGATGTGGGGTACAGCTTGAATGAGGTGGTTCAGCTTTTTCTCACGGGTGAATTCAAGGGTGAAGCGTTCACGCATAGCAAAGAGTAATTCGACCTGTTCACTTTCTGAAAGCTTTGCGGCTTCCTTTGGGTCGAGCGTTAATAAGTGGTCGTAGACTAGGTAAGCTTTTAGGATTTCATCGCGTTCGGATGCAGTGGCACCTTTGAGGTTCTGATTGTGATTAAACTGTTTAATTTCCTCGGGTGTTGCCGTTGCCATGAAGTGTTCAAGGAACGATTCTGCAACCGCATAGGAATATTCCCATTTCTTTTTCTCGTAGCATGGTTGACCATAATAAATGTTGGGATTTGGCAGTGAGATATTACTGAATATGGAACTAGGGGCTTTTTGTACAATGCCCTTTTCAGATAGATAATCTGATTCAGAAATTTGATAGTAAACGACAGCGGCTAAACCTTTAGTCGTGTGGATGGTATCTCTTGACATTGACTCAAATTTTTTACCGAATTTGGCTTGTTGAATCTTCTGTTTATTTTCTCTGTCTGCCTCGCTTGATTTAGCTCCTGCCATTTGAACCTCCTGTGTATTGTTTCTTTAATTCACTCACTACCTTCCTGAGTTGATTGATTGATTTGTAAACGGTTGCTATACCATCTGCGGATTTTTTCAAATTGATGTCTGTGTTCATGTCCTTCAATTTTTTGTTGAAGTTTTCAAGGACTTTCTCAACCTTCACCATAAGCTTTTCATCAACAGAGTCTGTGTAGATTTTCAAGTCCTTCAACTTGAAACCTAATGCTCGTCGGTTGTATGGGTCGTTGAAGCTAAGTCCCTTTTTAAATATTTTGCTGTACGAATCAAGGGAGTGGCGAGAGTAGTAATTTCTTTTCGCTGGTAGATTGAAATGTATATCTAGTCTGTTGAGTCGGTCTATGAGACTCAAAGCTTCTTTAGAGTCGTCGATTCTAAAGCTCCTGCCAACCCTCAATAGTTCTTTTACTTCTCTGTCCAAATCCTTTAGACGGGCTTTGAACAGGTCTTGAGTGTCGTAGTAGGTATCAAGCTTTAATTCAATCGTAAGGGCTTCAAGCTCGGCCATAGCGACAGGTATTCTTTCTTCTACAGCTCTGGCGAATAACGTATCAAAATTCAAATTTGATTGAGTTGCTATTGTCGATAATCTGGAGGCAACGCTATCAATTTGTTGCTTCAAGCTTGATGTGCTCAAGGTGACATCGTTGATTATTTTATCGACAAGCTCTGAGACGTTTTTTGCACGAACATGAACGGCTATGTTTTCTAATACCGTTTTAACTGCTGGATTGATTTTCAACTCAATCTTCTGATTCCTTTTAGACTCACTCATTGATTCCTCTATTAATTGAATTTATCGTTTTCTATTTCTGCAGCCTGTAGAACGGCTCTTAATTCTGCTGGTTCGTCATAGCCAAATTCTTTTAGTAATTTCAAAAGCTCTGACTGCTTTTTCACTGATTGAATTTCTTTCAGCTTTTTGCTAATGAAGGTTGTGACTAAAAGGATGGCGTCTTTCTGAATCAACATATCTTGATGGACTTGCTCAAGGTCTTTGATTGAAGCTCTGACCTTAATGTCTTCTTCGCTACCCGCTGCTAAGTCATACACACTGGCTTTGAGTGAAAGAATCTCTAAACCAACTGAACCTAAATTCTTATCCATGTCTATAAAAAGCTTTGAATACTTCTTTGACTCCAATGAGATTTTGTATTCATTGTCAAGATTCAATGCTTCTATCATTTCGGATGCAACATCTTTTGCTGAGAGGGTATTTGATTTGTTCTTTGCTTTCATAGGTATCTCCTGTGTTGTTAGTTGTTGATGAGTATATTAATCATCTACTACAAATAATAACATGATAATAATGCGAGTCAAATTGACGGGTGATTATAAAGAAATCGGTTATTTGTATTTTGATAAACTTACGCACTAATTTAGGCTTTAAATATTGGACAACTGGAAGGCGTCAGGAACCTTTCTGTCGGTAGACAGAAACATACGTCTTGCTTTAATGATTTTAAAAGCTTTGACGTACTGTCTACTGATTGGTGTCTACCGTAGTGTGTCTACTGGTAATAGAAATCTGTCTACCGTGGGTTGTCTACCGATAATCAAATTATGTCTACCGATAAGTGTCTACCGGGCTGTTCATGTGATGGAAAGGCAAAAGCCACTGATATTTTGATTAATTGTTTTAGAAAAAAGTATTATCATGCTTGTGAGCTTGAACATTGATTTATGTATGATAAAATTTAAGTAATAACAACTTTTACGATTATGACGTTACTCAAAAATAATCAGCTCATCTTTACAAGGCTTCTCATTCTTTTATCTACCATGTTCTTGATGTCATCGACTGTTATTGATGTTGATGGCGTCTGTGTGCGTGAAGAAAAAACTAATAGTGAACTGAGTGAAGTGAATAAGATTTTGACTGACCCAACGATAGTAAAAGCCACCAAACAAAGGAGGTGATTATGATTTATAAAAAGGTGTGTGTAGAAAAAGGTAAGTCAAGAGCTAGGCTGGTAAAAAATAGAAGAAAAAGACAAGAAATAATTATGAGGAACTTATGAAATGGATGAGTAAAATTTTAATAATGCTGTTCACTTTGGTCGTATTCAGCTCGGCTAATGCGGCAATTGAAAAATCTGTTGGAGAAATAGCCGCAGAAGCTCGCGTATCGTCCTCGCCCGTGAACACGGATGATATGAATCTATGGGAGCTTTCAGACAACGACATCGTTGTAAATATCATGTTCAGTCTTGCATCCGATGTGTTCTTTTATCCGGGTGTGCAGTTGATTATAGAAGCTTGGGGTTTTCACCCTGAGCTTCATAAAGTCGGAAGCTCACCACTTAATAAAATTCTGGACATTTGGTTAATACATGCTCTGTTTCTTGCTGGCTTAGCAATTTTGGTCGGATTTTGCATCTACCTTATGCGTAATACATATCGAACAATGGATAAGGAACAAATCAATAAGAATTGGTTGCTGGTAGCTGTCACTCTCGGGATAGGCTTTTTCTTACAACCAAAAATATTCTTTTCGGTTTTGCTAATCTACAACTTGTTCGTCGCTTCCTTTCTTAATTACTCGACTCGATACGTTATGCTTGGAATTGTTGAAGGTGATAGAACAATTTCAGACACTGAACCACAATCCATTACTAAGCTATCTGTCTATGACACCAATGACCAAAACTATCTGCTAAATGGACTTGTAGAAGATGTCACAAAACATAGCCTATTGTCTGCCAAGGCACTCAATCTTACTAAAAAAGGTTGGAATGAAATGTTTTCAACTGGGGATACCAAGGCCGTAATATTTAATAACATAGAAAATAACGTGAATGTTGTTCCAGTAGCTAGATACAAAGGCGGAACAGTTTCAACAATCGACTATATCTATAACGAAGCTTTTGATGGATATGATGAAGATAAATATGGCCCTGCTTCTGTTCTCTTTACTGCCAGCGTCGATAACATGGATGCTAAAGCTGATGATGAAGTTGATAGTGACATCTTAAGAAAGATTCGCGTACAGGGCATGAATGATGGTGCTAAGATTCTATCAGCTAGTGATAATTATTCTTTACTCGTTGGCTACGAAAATATTGCTTATGAATTGGTAACTGCTGGTAAGCATAAAGAAGCTACTGGATATGTTGACACAGGGGTCATTCAGAATGTCCAAACCGGTTTAAGCAATGGACTAAAATCGGTCTTTGATGAGCTTACGACATCCGGCCTTTCAGTTTCTGAAAAGACAAGTCTTTACACTGCTTATAGCTCAGCTTATGTGAACTCTGTGTTGGGCTTTAACCCTGACATTACTCAGTTAGGAAAGTTGAGATACGCTAGAAAAGCTCAGCTATACATTAAAGCATATAATTGCTCTCAATTTTACGAAAAAAACCTCACTACTAGAAATGGTATTGAAAAAGTTAACTCTACCAGTGGAGCATGGTTAAACGTATATCGTGACGTGATGTCATTGAATTTGCAGTGCGTATCAATCATGAACGGTCAGGCTAGATTCATGGGGGTAGATGCGAAAGCTTCCCCTGAAGCCGTTACACAATTGATGCATAAATCTACTGCTAGTGCTATTGCCTTGAATCTTTTGAAAAGTAATATTTTGACCGGTGCAGAGTATGCCAAGTCAGACTTTGACAGTAAGTATAGCCCTATCAAGAACTCTATAGTCTCTGATATGGATAAAGGGTTCTATGCTTTAGCTCTCAATACCTTAACGCTCGGTTCGGTCTTTGAGTCTAATCTTCTATCAACCAACTCAATTAGAAATTCTAGCTCCGTGAGTTCTGCGTCTGCAGATTTCTCCATCATGGTTGACTTGAATAAGGCATTCGACAATGTGAAAAGTGCTGACGAATTAAGAAATGACTCCGGGTATTCAAACATCATCGTTGATTACAAACCATTTATATACGATGTTCTTGTTAACCCAACAAAATCAGCAGGCGTCAAGACTTATCAAGAGGCTAAATCATACGATTCAGAAGCGGCTTCCACTGGTGAATATCTAACCAGTGCTTTACAAGGCCATTCAACAATCATCACCAATATGGCTACCAATTTTGGTATTCCAAAAGGTATGAGCATGAGCTTAGGTATAAAGTATTGTAATGCGAGTCCAGCAAATACATTAGAGTGTAATAACCGTTCAAACGGAACCATCGCTGCGTCTCTCTATCCGACTGACAAGCTGGTACTGGGTGTTGAGTTGAAAATTGTTGTAGTGGCTTTCAAAGCTTTGATGGCAATGAATTTAGGTAAAATGCTGGACACATTCGGTTTGAATGATGGTAACAGCTCTATAGGTAAAATGATTAGTAAAGCTGGCGGTAAATGGTTATCTCAGGTTACTGGAATTTTCACTGCAGTAGTGGGCTTGATAAACGTAATGCTTGTTCCTGTCAACTTGATTGCTAACTTTTTAATCGGTATTGGTACAGCCGTCATTATTATGAAATACATTCCACTGATACAGATGACGCTAATGGTTGTAGGTTTCGTTGTTGCGTTCATAGCTGGTGCTGTAATAATGCTTGCTATGTCAATCAAAGCAGTGGTGACATTAGAGCCTCAACATTTCGTTACGGGTGTCAAGGTGCTGTTAGCTGACTCTCTAGGATTTTGGTTCTACATCATCGGCTTTTTCGTACAAATTTATTTCTTGTACTACGTCAATTTTGGCCCAATGCAGCGTGCTATTTACGGTGCTATAGCTCCAGAGGGTGGGATTATAGGAATGCTCTCAGGTAGCATCATATTAAGCTTCATCATGCTTATGCTTCATATGTTCATAGTCGGTATACCTGCTATATTCCAACAAATGAAAAGTAGGGTGATTGCGGACGGTACTAAAATTCAAGATGAAGCATCGGTTAAATCCTCTGTTGATAATCTGATTTTTGCTGTAGTTGCTGCCAATGAATTAAAAGCTGCTGAGCAAAAAGCTCTTGCCGGTCTTGATAAGAAGATTGCTATAAACAGTGAAGAAGCTAATTCTGATAAGGAAGTCATATTGCCATCCTCTAAAGGAACCGAAACGGAAGGTAAAAAATAATAACTGTAATAGTCTATAAAGCCGGCAATAAGCCGGTTTTATTTTTTTCAAAGCATTGATAATCTTGCGTGACGTGTTAAGTTGTTAGTAATAACATCAAAATATTTATGAATTATTTCCAACGAATCTACGAAACTTACCGTTTCAAAATAACTGGTAAGAGAACCACCGATTTTGAAAAATCTGTTAAGACTCTGTATTCCCATTATGTAGCTGACTATGAAGCTGGCGTTTATTCTGTAAGTGCTTTCTTCACTGCTTTAGTGGATTATGAACATTCCGGTACTGAGTTCAATTTTAAGCAAATAGAAACGAATGATGAAATGGCATGGCTCTATTTCGGGACTCGGTTTAATGAAAAAATTGAAGTGTTTGGCTACCAGACCAAAAATCTTTACCCATTAATGAAATTTATTGAGGATAACGGTTTATGGCCGGAAATGGTCAGAACCAAACACGGCTATCTTTCTAGAATGTTCTTAAGAAGAAAGAAATACCATCTCAATATAAAATTTTCGAATGTCGTTAACTCAATCGAGAATTCAAAGAACCCTGAGCTGTATAAGCTTCTTCGTTCATACCCTTTAATTTTGCTCAGAATTGCTTATTTTGCAACGGCGGAAATTGGTGTTGAAAAGCTAAAAACGATGCAACCTTTTGAGGCAGGAAGGCTTGCTTTTAGACTTATAAATAAAGCGAAAGGGAAACGCGTCAACAAAGGTTTTGTTAATTTCTTGATTTTCCATATGGCTAAGCTGGTAAAGGTTTTCTTCAGGGTTGGTTTGGTCGCTGCTGTAATAGGTACAGCTTTTTGGGCTGTGTCTTCTGGTTACCTTAGTTTGTTAGGATAATCATTCTGTAATTTGTATTAATGAAATTCATATGTAATAATGAAGGTAGACAATATCCATAATTAAAATGAAATCATTTCTCTTCGGAATTCTTCTCCTTTTTACCAGTTCAATAGCATTAGCAGATTCTAACTCCTGTAATATGTCTCAAGATGTCTTAAGCCCTGATGAAATTAGGACTTGCTCAGAAGAACAATTCAAAACCAGTTCATTTATGAAGATGGCCGGGGGGATAATACAAACCTCACAATTTGAATTGGTCTGGCTCGTACTCAAGCAATCCGCTGGAATTGATATTGGTGAGGTTGATAACACTGATTCTCCTTATGATGGTGGAAGGAGATTAATCAATTCTCTATTTACGTTGCTTGATAAGACAGCCACATGGGCATTTGGTCTTATCATCGGTGCAGTAGGTCTATACACCCTTTACCGTGCTGCTAGAACGGGTCAGTTCATGACAAAAAGTTCTGCGATGTTTGGCACGTTGATGCTTATCATGGGCGTAATGGTCGCTACAGGGGCATTCACAATCATCATACAAGTGCTTATGGGTATTTCCATTGTCCTAGCATTGATAGTTTATTACGTGGTTTTCCCTCCAATCCTAAATGAAATGAGCTTGGACGTTAACGGTACACAAACACGTTTTCAACAAGCTGCTGATGACTTTGCTGTTGAATATGTTGAGGCACTTGTACAGATGAACATGGATGACATAGCTGCTCGTAAAAATATTTTGGTCGAAGCTGGGAATCTAGGAACGGATATTTATGGTAGATTTACGATTGAAGATTACAAGTTCATCAACTGCTTAGCTAATACCTCTCCTGATGCACCGAACTATAAATTTTATATTCCACCTGAAATAAAAAACTCTATGGCTTGTTCTGAATCTGAGTTTGATTGGAACGTTTATAGTGTTGGTTATATTGCTGATGAAAAAGCTGATTCTGTCAGCCTTGGTGTTATGACCGAGATGTATATGAATCAAAGTGTATATCGTCAAATCGCAATGTCCATCATCAATACCAATTGTACCAACATCTTCAATAGAGATAGAGATATTGCGACCCTTTATCAAACAGCCTGTATGAACATGAACGCTGACGGATCTCTGGTTATTGAGGATGGTCATTTAGTAACAGTTGATTCGAAGCATGGCTTAAATGATGAAGCTCTAAAAGCTAGGCTGGAAAATGCTTATAAACGCCTTGCCGGTGTCGCTTATATAGAAATGCTCAAACAAGCTAACCTTGTTGCTAAACCAGATGAACTGAAATCAATGTCGATTGATAATATGGCTAAGATTTTCATGCTGGGTTCCGCATATCGTCATTCCTATGAAGAAGCAGGAATGAAAGTCATTGATTTGAAGAGAAGCGATGAGGTTGCTATCAAAAAGAAAAAATTCCAACTCGGGTTTGGCAAAGCAGATAACCTACAAATGTTTAATGGTGATGGCAGCGACACAACCTTCAACATTGATGAATATTACAACAAATTGAAATCAACTAAACAAACAGCTACATCTGCCATGGCGATTCTGGATAACATTTCTGGAAAATCAGCTTCTAATATGGGCATGCAATATGTTGATTGCTTTCAAAAAGCACAATGTAATTCTGCGAATTATAATTTCTTTGCCCCATTGGTTGATGTCGCAAAATTATTCACTGGTACTGTTGCAGTGTTTTACGGCGTTTCAGTTGTGGTAGGGGAATACTATAAAAAAATTGATGATAGTTTAGGCGGAAAAGACCCTTACTATAACGCTAAGGTTCATTACATGAATGGCGTTCAAATGTTCTTCCTTGGTTTGATACTAGCTGTTGTGATTGGCGGATTAGCGGTATTGGCTGTTCAAATTCTGATTTATTTGAAATGGTTCATGGAGGGTATCGCACTGTTCTTCCTTTTTCCATTCGTCTTTGGTGGAGCTATTTTGATACACGCGGGTAATATCCTTTACCGTGATGACCATTCGACGTTCAACGACCTTCTAAAACGTCATGGTTTTTGGGATATGATGCTTAGATTCCCTTTAATCGTTATGGGTTCAGCTATTGGATTGATTGTTTTAAATATCATGATGACTTTGGCTTCAATCATCCTTTCAGTGATGTTTAGCAGTAATTTTGGCTTGTTTGATGGAGCAGGATTCGAAGCGAATATTGTCGGTGGAATGACATATATGTTCTTGTACATCATTACATTCATAGCCACATTCTTCGTTGTAATCAACACTGTCAATGAAGGTATTTCTACAGCCATATCTGAGCTTTGCTACGGCGGTGATAACGATGCAACCGCTGTCGATGGTGCGTTAAGCAAGATCAAGAATCAAATTGGCAAACTAAGAGGATAAATTATATATCTAGTCATCTTGATTTATTAGTATTAAGTGTTAAGATGTTAGTAACAAATAATGAAAGGAGATTTATGAGTATAGGTAAAAGATTGAATGAATTATCAAGTGTTTCGTTGGTTGTCGTCCTTGTAGCATCGTTAGTGATTTGTTGTATGTTGGTGTCGTGGTTTTTTAAAGGATTGTTGATTGTAAAGTTTGGATGGTTGATTTCCCTCATCACTGGTCTTTTAGTGCTTGCGTATTTATTTGTTTTAATTCGAATATCGTTGATGCTTTGTCGTAGGTATTGCCGCCATAAACAAGCCAGCTAACGCTGGTTTTTTTACGTCTTGAATAATTATGTACTACTAATTTGACAGGTTTTTAATATGTGCGAAAATTAATGTAGACAATCAAAAAAGGATAACATGAACATAATAGATATTTCCAAATACATCAAGATAATGGCGAATCAACCAAACGTCTATTTCTACGTTGAAAAATCACCTTCTGCTTTAACCGCGTTACTGAAAATTGCGAATGAAAAATACTACCTAGCCAATCCAAATTTGATTCTGTTGAGAATCCAGCAGATTCAAGAAACTGGTCAAGAGCCAACTGATACTGTTCACGCAGTACCTAATGACCGATTAGCTGGAAAGGTATTGCTTGGTGATGGTTTCAGTTGTGTTGAAGCTCTTGATGTTTTCGACTTTGATTTACTGTTTCATGTCGAATCAGCCATGTTTCAGATTAAAACGATTGGTTATGTTTCAATGCGATTCAGCCTCAAAGTGTTCACATAAACCTTTCAGCTTCTTCGCCATCGATCAGCGATTCATAATCATCATCCATCGTTTCTACGTCGTTTTCATCAGACACGTAGTCTGTTGTGTCATCCATGAACGACATTTCGTCTGAACCCTCCTGTACGTCGATGTACTCGATATCCAGTTCATCAGCTTCGTTCTGTGCCATTGCTGATGGTTCTTCCTGCCTGACATCAGCGTCTGTAACGCTTTGTCTTGCTCTGTCCCTGATGGCCTTCAAACGTTCGAAATCGGCCTTTTCCAGATCCTTTAAGGCCAGATACCGGGCTGAGTCGTAATAGCTCTGCTGAAACATCGTGTGGTACTGATACGAACGTTTCGTTTCGATTGCTGAAAAGAAGATGTGCTTCTTGTCGATGTACTGCCTGAACTCTCCGTGTACCCCGTTACGGGCGTTTTGCAGGTCGTTTGGTACTGCGTCAGGTTTGAAGTCTTTTATCACCTGTTTAGCCACTTCTAGAGCTTCATAGCCGATCATTTCATTCAGCGTGAGGATGTCAGAAGCTAGAAGGCCTGGATAGAGATTAGATATTGCTAGGGCGAGGTCTAGAGAGTTGTACCTGAGCAATGATTGCGTGATGGTATACTCGGTTAGATATCGTGAAGCGATGGCTTTAGCTTCTTTGATTTCAATCGGTTCTTCCCTGAGTAATGAATCAAGAATCGAATCAGTGAGAGTTTTTCTATCTGATTCGAGGTTCTTGAAATCCGATTGCTCTAGGATTATCGCCGCTTCACACATTCTTACTATTTTGTAGAACGACTTTTGACTAATTTTTTTGCTGTTTCCTTCCCACATGATTTTTCCGATGTTAGTACATTCATTATTTCATATAAATTTCCTTTCACAATCTCCGAGCGTAAAAAAACCAGCTTTGTGCTGGTTGTTCTGTAGCTTTATTCATTGGTTCAAGGTGCTTATTTTAAGATTTGGCAATATACGCTGTACCAATCAAATCTAAGGATTCTTTAGTCATTTTTCCATCAATGCGTTTGCTATCGCACTTGCCATGGAATTTAAAAACGCCGACAGATGTTGAGCAGCGTAAAAAACTGACCGTTGATTCTGTGTCTTTCTCGGCAGCTAATGATTTGCTGTAAGATACTTTGTATAACCCGTTTGTTTGTTTTCCTAATGCATGGTCTATTTTGTCCTTAAATACCGCTGCAGTTAGCTCGTTTTTAGAAACCGCGTAGCTAGTAAAAGATAATGCTAATACTGATGTTGCTAATACTGTTAGTGCTAATTTTGTTATTTTCATGATTGTCTCCGCTTGCTTTATTGTTTAGTTATTAATGTTGTAGCATGCCATAACAAAGTGTCAAGATGGTGGTAACAATTTTTTCAATTTAATTTAATTTGTAGATAGTAAAAGAATATCTCAGGGGAGAAGTAAAGTATTGTAAAAGCAAAAGCGGCTGAGGTTAAAAAGCAAAGTGTTGCTGCTTGGTAGTCGGTTTTATTTTTCATGATTATCTATGTTGTTCGTTATATTTATTTTAATCTGCCATAGAGATTAGTCAATCGTGTCGTTGATTTGCAGATGTTGTTTAATGAATTGATAGAGCCAATCAGTAAAATAAAATATTTATCGGCGTCATGTGGTCGGAATTCGTGGGTATTGATTAAGGCCATTTTGGAAGGGTATTGGTATTGGTAGGTACAAAGACATCTAGCGGAAAAAAGAGAAAGGCTATGATGCTTTTCTCTTCTTTGAATCAGGTGTTATCCCTAGATATTGTTCTGCTTTCTCAATCTGTTTATCGGTGAGTGAATCTAAATCGGCAGGTTCATTGAAAATTTGTAGCACTAAATCATCAACGTAATCAATTAGTTTAACGGGTATGTAGCTTCTGTAATTTTTGTTCTGTATGTTTTTCAAGTAGCCTTCTCTGATAACAAAGTCTTTTAGAAAGTGCGTTATGAAATAAGAGTGGTTGATAACGTAGTTACAGCCTTTTACGGTCTTGTCGTTGTAAATATTTATTATTCCGGGCTTGAATGATGCTTGAATTAATGAGCGTATAGTCATTCTAAGTGTTTTCACTCTTTCTCTCTTGTCTCTTACAGAAAGATTGTTTCTTGTCTTGCTCATTAATAACGCTCCTATAATTATTCATTCATATGCAAATCCTAACATTTGGTTTTTATATGTCAAATTGGTAGTGTGATATTTTTTACCGACTTCAACTATGCTTTTGATTTTAGATTTTATACCAGAGTGTTTTTGACTTTGTTTTTGATTCTATTATATATGATGTACTCTTTATACTATCAGTACTATATATACTGCAGAGCCAAATCGTTAAACCCTTGTGCTGCGTGGCCTGTAGAGCATGTAAAAAACCTTCAACCGACTTCAACTATGCTTCAACCGACTTCAACTATGCTTCAACCGACTCCAACTAGGCTGAAACCGACTCCAACTATGCTACGGAAAAAATTATGTTGATTTTAAGCCATAAAATATTTTTGTACTTTTCTTTTTGTTGATTTCACATAATTATTTGTTACTACCATCTTGACACTTTACTGATTGGAGGTATTGTATTTATAACAGGAGAATAATTATGAATATAGATATGAAGGAGAATGAATTAAGTTTAGCGTTTAGAGAAATATACGATAATGCTAAAGTGAGAAGTGGTGAAGCGTTATGGTCAAAAGCATTAGTACTGAATGTTCTTTTCAGTCCTAGCTCAAAGCTCGCTGAGGTTTTACCAGCAGAAAACGACAGTGAAAATAAGCTGCTAGAAGATGCTTATGGTTTGAAAAGCGTAAACAGTTCACGTAATGCTGTAGCTATCGTCATTGAAGATGAAGAATTGGTTGGTACTCCTTACAAGAAATTCGTTTTCTACGGCTATCAATTAAACACTGAGCTTCACTACCAATTTACCAACTACCTCGTTTGTGCTATTCAAAAGACTTATTTTGAAAATTTCGGTAGTGTGAATATCGACTTCAAGACTGTTATGAGCGACTTGAATTTGAGTTCATCGAACATGCCGTTTTTCAGAAAGACTTTTAATGAAGTTTTGAATAGATTGTTTCACTCATCGACGAAAATTGAGTTGCGTGATGGCAGCGTCATCAATGATAGATTTGTCTATAAATACACAGTCATTGGTGATGATGTCTTCAATATAAAGTTTGGTGACATTTTCATAGATGCCGTTGTTAAAGACACCTACAGCAAGAAAATTGATTACGCTAAAAGAATGTTGATAAAAAGCGGTGCTGCTCGCTTGTTGTTCGATAAAATTGAAATGTTCGCTTTTAACGGCACTGCCAGAGTCAACGTTAATACAATGTTCAAGCTTTTATCGCTCGACGGTCAGCGTGATTCAAAGATGAAAGCCTTGAAATCTGCCCTCGTAGCTTTGACCGATGCCGGTTATGTCAAAAGCGTTGAAGACGTTCACAGAGGTAAAATTCTGGTAGAAAAAATCATCACTATCGACAAAGCTTTCAACATAAAGCTTCTTGAAGCTACTGATAGACTTGGAAAACCAGAAGTGGCTACGATTGAGGCATCATTCACCGTTCCTTCAATACAGGCTCTAGAAGCCCCTGTTGAGCCTGTAATCGAATCTGTTATGGAGAACAAAGACGATGTTTTAGCTAAGCAATTAGCTGACATCGAAGAGTTTTTCAGAAATGAGGAATTGAAAAAAACCGAAGCCTTCGTTTCCACTACATCACTAGATGACCGATTCTCAGCGTTTAACAAAGTTCCTGACTTCGAACAATGGAAAAGAGCTTCTTCTGAGCGTGAAGGTCGTTTCACGTCTTATTCAACCCCTAGAAAGGTTTGGGCGGATGATGCTCAGTTCAACGGTTTTAACTGAGTCTTTGATAATCAAGTGTCAAATTGGTAGTAATGTAAACTGAATATACAGACAGAAAAAAACCAGCGTTAGCTGGCTTCTGTTTAGTGTGAAACAAAGTAGATTGTGAATATCGCTAAAGCTAATATGGCACCAAATACGAATCTTAACTTTCTTACGTAAATCTCTTTTTTGTTCTTTGAATTGGGTTTTCTAATAACTTGCTCTCCGCGTGTTCTAACAGATGATTCGTCATCATTACCAAAATCAAAGTCCTCCAAGTTATCTGAAGACAATGACTCTTCAATACCAAGCTCTGAATTTTCCTCGATTTTCGTTTTGTTTTCTTCATCGAACTGTGTGTATTCTTCTTCTGAAGTCGCAGAAATATTCACGTTATAATTTGATTCAAAATACTCGATTACTTCACTTGTTCTCAAAACAGTACTTCTATCTACGATAACAACTACTTCGGAATCATCAAAGTATGATAGTACTAACCCCAATAATGCGAGGTTGTCCCTTTCTTCTTTGTTCTCACTTTTCAAGAAAGAATCCCTAATGAATTGCTTATGCTCCTTTGTATTAACTACCTGTATATCTCTTTCGTAATAATTGCCGATGAATGATTCGATTACTGAAAGTGTAGTGCCTTTGTGTATTATCGCTTGGCCATCGTCTAAGTCTGTTATCTTGATGAATTGGATTTCTTGTGAGGTTATGTTCATTTTATTTTAATGATGTTGTTTCTTATTATTCTCCATGCAAATTCTAACCTGTCAAATTAGTAGTAAGAAAAAATCAGATTATCTATCAACACTTACTTTCAGTAGTTCTTTCCATTTCGTTGTGTAAGCAGGGCTTAGATACTCTCGCCTCATTCCCCAGCTCGACGTTTCAGGTTCAATAGCAAACCTGAGAGTGCCAGCTCCTTGCACCTTGTTGATCGAATCCATCAGGGCCATCAGCCTGTCATTGTTCCTACGTTCAGGCTTTGCAAAGAGGTCAGGGATGTACCCAGCTTTGGGCACGAATTGGCTTAGCATGATGCCTGCCTTTGCGTAGGGTGTGTTTGCCCGGTAGATCCGGGTCAATCCAGCTTGAGCGGCTGCTATCAGCTCGCGGGTGTCGTCCGTAGGAGATTCAAGGCCGACAATCGTTGCGTTGCTGTATGGGTGGTCATCAAAGCGGCTTGTCTGGATGAAGACCTGTAGGCAACTGGTCAACATGCCCTCTTTGCGTAGCTTTACGGCTGCTTTGGCTGCGTATGATGCTACAGCCTGTCGAAGCTCTAATAGCTCGTAAACACGCTTACCGAACATGCGAGTGCTGGCTATGTTCTGCTTGGGTTCCGGGGATTCTTCCAGCCCGAAACACACAGTACCTTCTAGCTCTCTGGCGGTTCGTTCAATGTTGACGTTGAACATCTGCCGGAGGGCTTTCTTGTCATATCGTGCAAGGTCTATGGCCTTGGTCACTCCCATCAATTCCAGTCGCTTTTGAGTCCTTGACCCACAACCCCAGACTTCACCTACATCAGCGAAGCTCAGAAGCTTGTTCTGACGTTCATCATCGAGGATGACCACAACGCTACCAGTCTTGGCTTTCCATTTCTTAGACGCCCAATTGTTGAGCTTTGCGAGGGTCTTTGTTCGGCCTACGCCAACCCCTACCGGCATTCCTACCTGCCGATAGATTTGGCTCTTAATTTCCAGACAAAGCTTTTCTAAGTTTTCATTAATGCCTGAGAGGTCAATGAATGATTCATCAATTGAGTATATTTCATAAGATGGCACCAATTGACTGATTACTTTGGTGACTCTGTTTGATATGTCTTGATACAAGGCATAATTTGAGCTGCAAGGAATCACCTGACCAGATTCAACAAGATGCTTGATTTCAAAGAAAGGCGTTCCCATCTTCACACCTAATTTCTTTGATTCATCAGACCGTGCCACAACTGCACCATCGTTATTACTGAGAACAACGACTGCTTTACCTATTAATTTAGGATTGAAAATACGCTCACAGCTTACATAGCAGCTATGACAATCTACAAGGCCAAATACTTTACTGATTGAATTAGTCATGGAGTTTATGAAGATTCCACAAAACCACACCCCATACTTCGGATTCTTCAAATTCTCCAATGACGATGGTTTCAAAGGCTGGGTTAGCCGGTTTTAGTACTGGTTTACCATTTAACATGCCGTAGGTCTTGACAGTGAATTCAGGGCCGATACGGGCCACTACAACGCTTCCTACCTTGGGTTCTATGGCTCGATCTACCACTAGGTAGTCACCATCGTAAACGCCTAGGCCGCTCATGCTTTCACCCCATGCTATGAGGATGAACAGAGACGGTTTTCCCACTCCACAAAGGTCATCGAGGCTCAACGGTGGTTCTGCGTATTCCTCTGCAGGAGATGGAAAACCACAAGCGGCACGCCCGTAGACACTGGCTTTGGTAGGGTTTAGAGCTACTGAGAGTGGTATAGGAAGGCTGAGCATGACGGATGACCAATGACTGTATGTGCGTACAGTATCAGGTCTAGAGGCTGGTTCAAGCGTAGGTGACGGTCGGCGGGGTGAGCGACGTAAGAAAACCGCACTGGCGGTTTCTTTGTCTTTTCACTTAAAAGGGTAGAGTGAAAAAGGGTAGCGTGATCAGTAGTGTGCTGAATATCTGGAAAACGATGTTTCTGAATGGCTGTCCTATATCACTAAAATAAAACCAAGAAAATAATAATTGAAAGGAAATAAGAGTTAGGATTGCTAAGGAAGTATACAATATCTCTTGTTTAATGACGGTGAGTTTGTTGGGGTTTGGATTTCCGACTTCTAATTTATTGTTTGGTTGTGCTGACTTAAAAGCAGGTAGTTTAAATAGGGGTATCATTTTATACCTTGCGTTGTTTGTTAATAATCATTCTCCATTTTATTTAACACCTGTCAACATGGTAGTAATGATTTATTATTTCAGGCACAAAAAAACCGCATCAGCGGTCATTAATTACCTCCTAGTGTAATTGTTTTGTCTTTTATATCGACTGGAGTCCCGTCTAAATCAACACCATTAATGAGTTTAACCATAACTGTTACTTTCAAAAGTGTTGAGTCAGATAGGCTTATTTTTCTTATCATGTCATCGTCTGATTTAGGTATTTCACTAAGCTGTCTAACTATTCGGTAATAATCCGATGGCTTGTTTAGTATTCTATATTGTGCAAACGCCAAATCAATTCTTGACACCTCTTCAATGCTGAATTCTGGTTTCTGGTGTTCACCAAAGCCTGAGTAATAGCCAATGTTTTGATAGATGTGTACTTTCGTCATCGGAAAGAATCGTTCTTCGGAAATTGCGAATAAACATACGGCTATCATCAATAAAGCAATAAATACTATTGCAAGTCTAATTGTGCTCATGGTTTCATTTTGTTGTTTGTTAATAATTATTCTCCATTTAATTCAACACCTGTCAAGATGGTAGTAATGATTTAAATTAATTGCGGGCGAAAAAAAACAACCTCTCGGCTGTTCTGGTTGATTATGCTAGGTAATTTATTTTCTTGTCCCGGCTGTTTTGAATGACTTAGATACACACTGTTCAAAAAGCTTCTGAAATTGACTATCTAATGCTATTGAGTAGCATTGTGCTATTTCATCCTGAATTGTAGTTTTGTATTCAGCTTCTTTCTTTTTCTTTCATTCTTTCTCCTTTTGTTCTTTTTCAGCCTTAGCTGTATCTTCTATTTCCTTTGCTAACTCTGCCTTTCCTTTTTCTATCTGCTGTGCTGCGGCTGTCAAAGTACAGCCATCTGTTTGTGAAAGAACATAGCGTATGAAATTGCTCTGATTTTTAAGGTCGCTGGTACACTTGATAACTTTATTCATGGTTTCAATATTAAAGAATGGTGCTGGTAATAATGGTGTTGGTAATAATCTGTCAATCTTAGGTTGGTTAAAGAAGTATGGTGATTCATTGATGTTGATTTGATTTATAAATAATGCGTTGGTGTAAATCATGCAGTTGTATGGATTATTTGTTGCCTCAAAACATTCTTTATATGTATAGGAGTTCTTGATTTTTCCGTTCCATGCGTCATGTATAACCGATATTATTACTGTCAATGCTATGAGTAATGCTATGAGAAATGCTGCGGCGTTGAAAAAAACATTAAATAGCATCCTCAAAGTGTTTGTAAGAGTTTTGCTTTTGATTGTGTCGTTGTCCATATAAATCTCATTGTTGGTTAATAATTATTCTCCATTTTATTTAACACCTGTCAATAAGGTAGTAAAAACATTATTGATTCAAAAAAGATAAAACCTGATAATGCTGGTCTGTTTTAAGGTTTAGGCTTATTTGATTTTGCCTTTATTCCAGATGCTTTTACGCTTTCTTCATACTGAGATAGCGAGTACCCAAACATTTCTAACGCATCATTGAATTTCATCTGAGTGTTAGGCCCAAAGCTGTCTATCTTAGGTTTGAGCTTATCCAAAGGCACACGCTCTGTAGCTACAGCGTGAGCTACTGCGATGACTGATAAATCCAGAATGGCCCACGCAAGATAGGAGTTATCCTGTGTCTTCCGTGTACCAGCTATCTTCTCCCTGATAGTCGCGTTGTTCTCCGTGTTCTTCCTGAATCGTACTTCACCTGAATGTTTACCATCGTCCATCAAGCAAAGCTTGCCCCAATTCTTTTCCCCCGAAAACGGCGTGAAAGGTCGTAGCTCAATGGTATATCCAAGTTCCTCAATAACCTTTACGAATTCATATTTGCCTACGTCTTGTGTCTCGTTCATTGCTCTCCTGTTCTGTAACCGCTCCACAAACCCCACATTCAAAGCCGCGATTTGATGCCTGATGCTGTGCTCCCGATCTCTTTCAGAAGCCAGCGGCCATGATGCGTCCCGACGCCAAAGTTGAAAAAGTGTACCTCTACCCTAAACCCGTAGACTTACGAAAATCCATCGACGGCCTAGCCGCACTGGTGGAGCTGGATATCAAAGTGGCGGTGTTCGATCCGGTGCTTTTCGTCTTTCTCAACAAACCCCGCAATCGGGTGAAGATTTTGTATTGGGAACGCAACGGCTTTTGCCTTTGGCTCAAACGCCTTGAATCCGAACGCTTCAAAACATCGCCCGATCACAGCGACGAAGCCATCGTGCTGACGGTCCAGGAGCTGAACTGGCTGCTCGATGGTTTTGATCTGTGGCGCAACCGTCCACATCAGGTTTTGACACCTCGATTTGTCGCCTGATTCGGTATAATCCACGGCATGATTTCCATGCCCGACAACCTTCCCGATGACCTGACTGCGCTCAAGCAATTACTTGCTCAGATGCAGTCCAAGGTTGTTCATCTTGAAGAAGAAAATGCGCTGCTACGTCAGCGTCTCTTCGGACGTAAATCCGAACAATCAGTCGACCCAGCGACCCCGCAATTGGCTCTTTTTAATGAAGCCGAAAGTGTCGCTGAGCCTGCCGCCGAAGAGGCGGAGGAAGAAGTCGTCGCTCCGACCAAACGCCGTGGCAAACGCAAGCCTCTGTCCGCCGACTTGCCCCGTATCGAAGTCATCCACGAACTGCCCGAGCACGAGCTGATGTGTGCTTGCGGCTGCCGCAAGCACGCCATCGGCGAAGAAACCAGCGAGCAGTTGGAAATCGTGCCGATGCAGATCCGCGTGATCAAACATATCCGCAAGGTCTACGCCTGCCGTGGCTGTGAAACCGCGCCGGTCACCGCTGACAAGCCAGCGCAATTGATTGAAAAGAGCATGGCCAGTCCCAGTGTGTTGGCGATGTTGCTGACCACCAAATACGTCGACGGTCTGCCGCTGCATCGCTTCGAAAAAGTACTCGGTCGCCACGGCGTCGATATTCCACGACAAACCTTGGCACGTTGGGTCATCCAGTGCGGCGAACACCTGCAACCGCTGCTCAACTTGATGCGTGACAGGCTGCTGGAAAGTCACGTAATCCACTGCGACGAAACGCGTGTCCAGGTGATGAAAGAGCCTGATCGAGAGCCGACTAGCCAGTCCTGGATGTGGGTACAAACCGGCGGACCGCCGAATCAGCCAGTGATCCTTTTTGATTACTCGACCAGCCGAGCGCAAGAGGTACCGTCGCGCCTGCTCGAAGGTTATCGCGGCTATCTGATGACCGACGATTACGCCGGCTATAACGCCTTGGGCGCGCAGGCTGGTGTCGAACGTTTAGGCTGCTGGGCACATGCGCGACGCAAGTTTGTCGAGGCGCAAAAAGTGCAACCCAAGGGCAAAACCGGGCGTGCCGATATAGCCCTGAATCTGATCAACAAGCTGTACGGTATCGAGCGAGATTTAAAAGAAGTCGGCGATGAACATCGCCATGAAGGTCGACAGCAAAACAGCCTGCCAGTCCTGGCGCAGTTACGCGCCTGGCTGGAGAGAACGCAGCCTCAGGTGACGGCGCAAAACGCGCTGGGCAAAGCCATCAGTTATCTGGCCAGCAACTGGGACAAGTTAGTGCGCTACACCGAAGCCGGTTCTTTGCCGATCGACAACAACGCAGCAGAGCGTGCGATCAGGCCCTTCGTAATAGGGCGCAAGAACTGGCTGTTCAGCGACACGCCCAAAGGCGCGACGGCCAGTGCTCAACTTTACAGTTTGGTCGAGACGGCTAAAGCCAACGGCCAAGAGCCCTATGCGTGGCTGCGCCACGCACTTGAACGATTGCCGCAAGCCGCAGCGGTAGAGGACTTCGAAGCCTTGCTGCCGTGGAACTGCACTCCGCAAATACCAAGATAACTATACGCCCCGCCTTTAAAATGTGGGGTTCATGGATCGCATACCCTGTTCTGACATTGATTACTTATACCAATAGCATGGCGGGCGGGTTAGTCAATGAAGGTGAGTAATGGAGACGAAAAAAAACCAGCTTGTGCTGGCTCCTTATAACTGGCTCTGTATTTGAGGTGTTTCGTTAGTGTTTAGGTTTCTTCTTGCCGTGACGCTTTGCTTCATCCTCTGCCATTTTTGCATCCAGTCTTTTTTGCTGTTCAATCTGCTTCTCCGGGTCTGCGTGCTTTTTCCAGTAAAGGGGTTCGATAAGGTCAGGGCTATACATCACTGCTTTGGCTGTTATACGGCTGAAATAGTCTTTATCCTTCACAAGTGTCGATAGCTCATAACCGCCGCCGTATGCGTTGATTAAATCAACGTGCGTTGCCCCATTCACCAGCACAGCTTTTTTAGGTAAGACAAGAAGGTTGTTTTCGAAACGCCAGTTTTTACAGTCTCTGAAATTGGCTGTGATGTTGTCGTACTGTTCGCCCATTTCTTGAAGAATGGTGTAGAGGTGTTTTCCAGCTAAATGACTTGGCTCTATTGGTTTGCTGGTGTAATAGAAATAGTCGTTGATGAGTATTTCAGCAATTTTCTTGAACTCTTCATTGTTTTTTACAAAACGATTGACGTGTTCGTCTTTGAAAACTCTTTCATTTTTGTAAGTCAATTCCGCAAGAAACTTTTCCGCTTGCTTAGCGGCTAGGTCGTAATTGTCTAAAACTTTAGTTCTGATTTTTTCGAAATCAATATCCAGCTCAACACGTCTATTAAAAGTTCGGTTGAAGAATGCTTTGATTTTGGATGTTGAGAATTCGACTTGATGCTTTTGTATGAAGGCATCAAATTCTTGAATGTTTGTTCTGCCAAAGTGATACATGAATGTAGAACCAAGCTCGATGGCTGATTCATAATTCTGTTCAGAAGGGGATAAATGTTTGTCGTATGATTCGGCTATTGCAACCGCTGTAGTGTTGTATCTATTGCTGATGTACATTTTGATGAATTCATTTTCATCAATCGTTAGTCGGTTCATTTAATTATTTATATGTTATCTCTTTCTATTATTTCATATGAATTTCATTTTGCAAGTTTGGTGGTGCTTAATTGTTTGGTTTCTGAGGGTTTTTAAGTATTATATTTGACATGCGGTTTTAATTTGATAAATTGAATATGTAGGTCGGAAGTCATAACGCCGACTTATGATTGTAACTCCTTTTGTTTAGGCATAAGCCCCGTTAATGGGGCTTTTTGTCGTCTGTAGCTAATTAATAGCTATCCGTAATGCTAACGGAATTTTGACATTCAAATCAGGTAACAGGCTTTGTTGTAGGCTTTAATCACAAGCTCATGCATGTCTGTTTTTTGAAAGTGAACTCGCATTTCAGCTAAGCGGCTGTATGCTTTGATAGAGACGATGTTTTTTGAAGTCTTAACTTCGGCATCAACGAAAGCTGCTAGCGTCTCTCGTAGCGGTTCTGGTGATTCCTGTTTATAGTCGTATGTTTCGATGGTCTGAATCATCTTCACCAAAGCTTCTACGGCTTTTGATTCATTCCAGCCAATCGCCTTTTGGTAAGACTTCATAGCTAGTTCAATCGCCTTTCGACTGCCCAACGCCCCAGCCGATTCGCTGAATACCACCAGCTTTAAAACCTCAGTCAGTTCCTTCTTCATGTGTTCAGTGAAAAGGGCATGGAAGAAGAGGGCGTATGGTTTGAAGTCACCAGCACTGAAAAACCGCTTGTATGACCCGGCGTATTTATCCTGAACAAGCTTATCAGCCAAAGCTTCTGAGATTGTCCTTGTCACCAGCGGCTTTTTCTTTGAAGAAGCAAAATTGTAGAGTCTTCTGAAATCACTGGAGTGGTTGGAACGCCAAAAAGCACCTTTCAGGACTTCATTCAGTTGATTCTCTACCGTGTACGCATTCATTCCTTGAAGCTCCTTACGGTTTGGTTTTGTTCAACTGGTCGATTTTGTTCTGTTCTTCAAGCTTTTTACGTTGAAGCCATAGGCCAATGTACGAACTGTCTTTTGCGGTGATAATCACGATAAGAGAAAGGATAGCGGCACCAGCAAAAATGATGACAATAGGGAATTCATCATTACGCGGCATACCTTTTTCAATCATCAGATATGCGAGACAACCGAGTGAAGCAATATTGAACAAGATAGACAGAAGCTTCATTGTTATTCTTCCTTGTGAGGTGGCGATTTGCCATTTTACGATTTCGCCAATGCAAAGAAAAGCCCCTGTAGTCGGGGCTTTTGGTCAATCTTGAATCATTGTCTGAAAGGTGATTTTCCGTAGTGTTGCTTGATTGTTTCAACAATTTCTTCCGCTGACTGTGCTGTCTTTGATTCTGGATAGAAAATCAAATCAGAACCTGCAGGATGACCAACGATATTGTTGAAATGAAAAATTAGCTTGTCTTCGGCTTCTTCATCATCGTCACCCGCTTTGATGGCGTTGATGAGTTCCAGAAATTCAGCCTCTGAGTAATCTGATATTTTCGCCTTGATTTCCATTATTTAACGTCCTTATGAACCTGAATGTGTAGCTTTGGCGTCATGACCGCGAGGTTATCAACGTTATACACTTCGCCACCATTCTTGATGTATTCAATGTGGTGAATTTCAAATTTCACCCTTTCGCCTACCTGCTCGGGCCTGATCGCTACGGGTGCCCTTCCTCTCGCTAGCTTAGCTTGGTTGTCTTCGATGAACTGACTGTTCAATACAGGGTCTTTCGACACTTCTAACCAGAAGGCGGCTCGGAAATCATCGAATGATTCAAATGACCTTCCACGCAAGGCATCAGCGATTTGCTCAGGGATCGGGGCACCGGTGCCGGTACTGGCACCTTCAAGCCAAATGCCTGTTATTGGTTTGCCTCTGCCCGTCACAACCCCAGCGTCATAGCGAACGCTGAGCATCACGTAGATAGGTTGTATGTCAGTGCTTGGAAACCAGATTATCGCGTCTTGATACTCGGGCGGATGAGCCGGATTGACAAGGATCTGGTCTGATTTTTCCGTAGGTGGGTAGACCCAAATTGAGGGTAGCGACGGGGCACCTTGAAGGGCCGGAATTCCAAGGGTATCGCTTGGATTCGCTGCTGGTGTCCAGATCACCTCAAAGCCGTTGCCTACGTCCGCTACGAACGTTTCACCTCTTGGCGTGGCCTTAATGACCTTGACGTTTTCCCAGTCGGTTTTTCCGCCTGTATAAAAGCCATACGCATTGACCGACCCATCAGGCAGTTGCTTTACGTTGACCCTGACCCGCGTTCGTCCTTTCTCCATGCCTGAGTACTGTTCTGTTGTATAGAAAGCACTGTCAGGCGAAATGCTGGTGTTGGGCATTAGCAGGGCAAGGGTGCCAATAGCCGCACCTGCGGCAACAACCGGGCTTACCTCGATGAGCTGTAAAGACAAGGTGCCGCCTAAGCGGCTGAGGATGGTGCTTCCGGTCGATGAACTACCCACCAGTTGAAGTGCGGTAGGCGTCGATTTAATCGCTACGCCTGTGGATAAAACAGCCCATAGCCCGTAGTCGGCCAGTTTCTCTACTGGCACGAATCCCGATGAATTCTTATGGTCAGTGATGCCGTCCGGCAGGTTGCAAGACTTCGCAAAGACACACCCTTTCTTCTCCATTACCGGGGGTAAAGGCTTGGGTGCTGGTGGTTCATCCCATTGGATATTTTCTACGGGTGCTGATGCGGCAACACGGTTGTTCGGTGTTGCTGGTCGTAGAACGTTTGGTGATGGCCCAGCAGTGTTACTCCAGAAATTGCTCATTCCCATTCCTTTGTTTGACTCGATGGGGTTACATCCCATATCCCCGAGGCGGTAGTAAATAGGACTTTTCTCAAAATCACTATGGTGGCTTTCCAGTGGCGTCGATGAGCCAAGTGGTGCCGTGGCATGGCACTATGCGGTTTTTCCAGCGACAGCGACTATAGGGAGTGGGTATGAGTGATGTCTGGCTGATGGATCGAAGTCGCCTTCTACATGAATCGCTTGAACTGTCTGGATGGGAAAACCCCGAAGAGGTTATTCAGCGTGTGAAGCGTTTAGACCTTGGGCTACCTGCTGAGGACGAATTCGCTGTGGTCTGTAGCTGGCTCGGCAAGTGTTCGCTTATCCACAAGCTTGATCAGCAACAAATCCCGAAATCCTCCCATGACATCTATCAAGTGCCCGATCTGCTGGCCGTGTTCGACACGGGTAACCACCAGTACAAGGTTTTGATTGAAGTAAAAACAAAGGTGGATAAGAACCTTACGCTAAGGAAACTCTGAAGAAGCCTTCCAAATCTGGTGAAATACCCGCCCGACCCGAACACGACGGTTGAGTCACGATGAAACAGATGTCCTTCGCCGATGCCGAGTACGCCGGCAAACGTAAGCAGACCCGCCGCGAGCGCTTTCTGATTGAGATGGATCAGGTCGTGCCTTGGAAGGGCTTGATTGCCTTGATCGAACCACACTATCCGAAGGGCGACGGCGGTCGTCCGGCTTACCCGCTGATGGCGATGTTGCGGGTTCATCTGATGCAGAACTGGTTCGGCTACAGTGATCCGGCGATGGAAGAAGCGCTCTATGAGACCACGATCCTGCGCCAGTTTTCGGGGTTGCACCTGGATCGGATTCCCGATGAGACCACGATCCTCAACTTCCGGCGTCTGTTGGAAAAACACGAGTTGGCCGGCGGAATTTTGCAGGTCATCAACGGTTATCTAGGCGACCGTGGCCTGATGTTGCGCCAGGGTACGGTGGTCGATGCAACGATCATTCATGCGCCGAGTTCGACCAAGAATGAAGACGGAAAACGTGATCCCGACATGCATCAGACGAAGAAGGGGAACCAGTATTTCTTCGGGATGAAAGCGCATATCGGCGTTGATGCCGAGTCGGGTTTGGTGCATAGCGTGGTGGGCACGGCGGCGAATGTCGCGGACGTGACGCAGGTTGCTCAGTTGCTGCATGGCGAAGAGTCGTACGTGTCTGGCGATGCCGGTTACACCGGCGTGGACAAGCGTCCCGAGCATCAGAACCGCAAAATGATCTGGTCAATTGCCGCACGGCCCAGCACGTATAAGAAGCACGGCAAGAAGAGTTTTATTGCTCAGGTGCGTCGCAAAATCGAATACGCCAAGGCCCAGGTACGCGCTAAGGTTGAACACCCGTTTCGGGTCATCAAGTGTCAGTTTGGGTATACGAAAGTGCGCTTTCGCGGCTTGATGAAAAACACCGCGCAACAGGTCACGCTATTTGCGCTGTCGAACGTGTGGATGATGCGAAAACGGCTGCTGGTTGCGGGAGAGGTACGTCTGTAATGCGCAAAAAGCGCCTTGAAAAGGCGCCGCGCAAGGGTGAAACGATGAGTGAGTAACAGGAAAGGTCTGTTTTCTGACCCTGCCAGCGTTTTTTTGATTGACCAATGAGGGCATCAAAAAATCGCTGACTACTTCAGACCTTCCCTAAGGTCTAAAGACCGGGAAAAGCTGCTGAAATACGGCGAATTGCTCGGGATGCCAGTCTTGTTTGCTTGGAAATATCACGGCCTTTGGATGCTGTTTGATATTTCTCTTTTTAAGCGATTCAACAAGAATTATCGCGTCGATTTACTATCTGCTCTGTCCAATAGCCTAATGAGCATTCTGGCTGGTGATGTCAGTTATCAGCTTGGGGATGGCGTTGGTCTGCATCTTAAATTCCGAAAGGATGAAATGCATGAGAGTGATGGTGATACTGAGACATGGAAAACCAGAATTGAAGAAATTTATCTTCAAGATTTCAATGGCGAGAAGAACACGGATTTTACGGCCCAAACACTTTCAATCTTGAACACCTGTGAGCTTGATGAAAAGACAGATGTGGATGATGCGTTGATTCATCAGAGCTTTACCGTTCGATCTGGTGTGGGAAACATGGCTCACAGAGCCATTGAAACCTTGCTAAAGCTTGAATTATCAGATGCTGAGAATAACGTTCATTGGCGTTCTCTGCTCGTCGATGAAACGCCACTCAAGTCTATTTCTGATTTTCAGAAAGCCTTGGATGTTGCTCTGAAACAGAAAATCGTCAAATACATTATCATTCAACATCCACAAGAATATCCTGATTTCATCAAGGATGAAGACAGATCCAAGGGGATTAATTAATGTCAGTCAGTAAAGTTAAATCAGCCCTTGTCGATTTCGTCAAAGGTGAAAAGGATAGGGCAATTGTCCTGAAAGGTGATTGGGGTACGGGCAAAACCCACCTTTGGCGTCAGGTCGTTAATCAAAGCCGTGATACCTTCTATAAACGTAATTATTCCTACGTTTCTCTGTTCGGCCTGAACAGCCTGAAAGACTTGAAAAGGTCTATTTACGAGAACAAGGTTTACCGTGAGCGTGCCCATATCGCTTCTGATGAAAGCTCGTTTGAGGAAAACCTCAAAGACATTTCAGGTCGATTTGCTGGATGGATGCGTAAAGGCTCATCTTTGTTCAATGATGTATCAGCATTGGGCGTTAAAGGTATTGGGCCTATGGTTGAAAGCCTTCAATTCATTCGTGTTACTGACACGCTTATCTGTCTAGACGATTTTGAGCGGAAAGGGTCAGGGCTGCATGATAGGGAGGTGCTTGGTTTAATCTCGCTTCTGGTAGAAAGCAAAAACTGCCGCGTTGTAATGCTGCTCAACGATGGAACGCTAAAATCTGGCGATGATTTTTTCTCGTATCATGAGAAAGTCTTTGATTATGAGGTTACGTTCAATCCTTCGGTAGACGAATCGGTAAAGCTGGTATTTTCTACTGATAGTAAAATACATGAGATTCTTACAAAGAATGTCAAAAGGCTGGATATCAACAATATCCGATTGCTCAAGAAAATTGATTATTTTGCTGGTCTTCTTGAAAAGACTTTGAAAGGTGCTACCGAACACATAATTGAACAGGCTCTTCACGTTTTGCCATTAGCGATTTTGTCTAAATATGGCGGTGATGCTGCGAAGGTCGATCTTGATTTTATCCTGAATTACAACGGTGGCTATGTTGAAACTGACCTTCCCGGCGATGAAGTGGATGAAGCCGAAGCTAAGCTGAAAAAATCCATAGAAGAAAAGAGTCAGTACCTTGAAGACTATGGCTTTACCCATTGCAATGAGTTTGATGTAGCTATCATTGATTTGGTGAAGAAGGGCTATGTTGATGAAGATTCTTTGAATGACGTTATCAACGCTCTGGAAGCTAAAATTAAGCATGACTCAGAAATCGCCTTACTGCAGGATGCTTGGAATCTCTATCATGCGTCGTTTCTGAATAATGATGATAAGGTTTTTGAAGCTTTCGATTTGGCGATTGAAAAATCTCTTGTCAATTTTGAAATCAGTGACTTGGATAGTGTTGCTTTCGTTTACACTGAATCTGGACGTGCTGAGAAAATTAAGCCAGTCATTGATAAATATTTTGATTCGGTAATCATCAACAAAAATATTCGTGAAAAGCGTGATGTGTTTCGCTGGCCTGACAATGAATACGTTCAGCAAAAGCTTGAAGAATATTTCGATGGTTTGGTTATTGAGAGAAGCCTAGCTGAGCTTATGGAAAATGCTTTCAAGGTTTCAGGCTTCAACAATACGGATGTCAGAAACAGTGCGGCGAGAAAAACAGAAGATGAATATTATGAATATTTCAGCACCCTCGATGACTACAATTTCACTAACTACGTCAGAATGTGTCTGAAATGTGGTCAAATCAGTTCACCTGAGCAACACATTCAGAACTCCTACAGCGAAATCTTCGTTAAGACTTATCGTTGTCTTGTGAAGCTGTCTGAGCTGTCCTTGCTCAACAAATCCAGAATGGGCAAATTCAAGGGATACGAGAAGCTTTACGCTCAAGCTGAGGAAGAACTGCGTCTTCAACAAAACCAACCTGAATAGCCCCTTGCTAGGCTAGATTCAGGCTCACTGACCCTATCCCCGTAGGGTCTTTGAGATTACCTGTTCAGCTTGGACGTAAGCGGGTGTCTTGCCAACGTCAGCGAAAATCTCTTCACCTTCCTCCACTCTGATCACCTCAGTCCCTTTGACGTAGGGCATGGCTGTTTCCGCTTCTTTTATAGCAGAGTGAATCAGACCTTCCGTGATGATGCTTTGATCTAGTCCATAGGCTTCCGCAAACGCCTTGATTTTCACTAGGTCTTGTTGGCGAATGGTCAGGGTGATTTCAACAAGCTTCGAGGTTTCGTGAGCTTTGTTTTCCCAGTTGCTGAGCATCGTTTTGAAGGTGTCCATGGGGTATCTCCGGCGTGGCCACATGTGTCGTAAATCTAGGACTGTCTTTATCACTCATTGTTCTCTGAAATGATCGCGAAGCCATGTTCTACGCGGCTTTCAAGAGATATTGAGTTTTTCCTATTGCGTGTTCGCTTTCTTCGTAAAGGGGATCGCCTTCCTCGTCGGTGGCCACCACGGTCGAACCCTTCACATACGGCAGGCTCGCCTCGAACTCTTCAAGTGCGGCGCCGATCAGTTCGCCGAGCAGTTCTTCGGCATGCCGTTTGGGGTACATTTCGGCAATCGCCGCCAGGCGCGCAGCGGCCTCGACGTCCAGGTGAATCGTGTAGCCAGTGTCGGTCAGGCGACCCTTGGCGTTTTCTTCCCAATGTTGAGCGAGTTCACGGATTTTCATGATGACCTCATTTCGCACCTGCTTGTGGCAGGTCTGGGTGAGTGTCCGGCGACGCCGGCGGCAAGCCTTCATGCGGCTTACTGTTGAGACTAGCTTTCGGCTACAAGGTTTAAAGTCCCTTCGTCGCCTGCTTGTAAGAAGCGTCGTAGAGCGGCACTCTCTAGGTCATGCACTCGTTTCTAAGCCGCCCGGATGAACGCTGGAGAACTGCTGATGACCGATATTGATGCACGCTTGCGCGAGGATGTTCACCTGCTCGGAGAGCTGTTGGGCAATACCATTCGAGACCAGTACGGCGAAGGGTTTCTCGACAAGATCGAGCAGATTCGCAAGGGCGCCAAGGCCGATCGCCGCGGCTCGATGGACGCCGAACTGAGCGCCAGCCTCAATCAGTTGAGCGAAGACGAATTGCTCCCCGTGGCGCGCGCGTTCAACCAGTTTCTGAATCTGGCGAACATCGCCGAGCAGTATCAATTGATCCATCGTCGCGAAGAGTCGCAGCCCGCGCCGTTCGAATCCCGCGTGTTGCCCGAACTGCTGGCGCGCCTGCGTAACGAAGGGCACAGCGCCGAGTCGCTGGCCCGGCAATTGGCACGGCTGGAAATCGAACTGGTACTGACCGCGCACCCGACCGAAGTGGCGCGCCGCACGCTGATCCAGAAGTACGACGCGATCGCCGCGCAACTCGCGGCGCAAGATCATCGCGACCTGACTAGCGCCGAGCGCGAACAGATCCAGAACACCCTGCAACGGCTGATCGCCGAAGCCTGGCACACCGAAGAAATTCGCCGCACCCGCCCGACCCCGGTCGACGAGGCGAAGTGGGGCTTTGCGGTGATCGAACATTCGTTGTGGCAGGCGATTCCCAACCATATGCGCAAGGCCGATCAGGCGCTGCATGCGGCGACCGGCCTGCGTTTGCCGCTGGAAGCCGCGCCGATTCGCTTCGCCTCGTGGATGGGCGGCGACCGTGACGGCAACCCCAATGTCACCGCCGCCGTGACCCGTGAAGTGTTGCTGCTGGCGCGCTGGATGGCCGCCGATCTGTACCTGCGCGATGTCGATCATCTGGCTGCCGAACTGTCGATGCAGCAAGCCAGCGAGGCACTCAAAGCCAAGGCGGGCGACAGCGCCGAGCCCTATCGCGCAGTGCTCAAGCAACTGCGTGAACGTCTGCGTGCCACCCGCAATTGGGCGCATGCCTCACTGACCGCCACCACCCCGGCCCCCGCCGATGTACTCGTCAATAATCGTGATCTGCTCGATCCGCTGGAGCTGTGTTTCAACTCGCTGCACGAGTGCGGCATGGGCGTGATCGCCGACGGGCCGCTGCTCGATTGCCTGCGCCGGGCGGTGACGTTCGGCTTGTTTCTGGTGCGTCTCGATGTGCGCCAGGACTCATCGCGGCACAGCGCGGCGATGACGGAAATCACCGACTATCTGGGCCTCGGGCGCTATGAAGACTGGGATGAAGAGGCGCGGATTGCTTTCCTGACCCGCGAACTGGCTAACCGTCGGCCGTTGTTACCGGCGCATTTCAAGCCGTCCGCCGACACCGCCGAAGTGCTCAACACCTGCAAGGAAATCGCCGCCGCACCGGGGGCGTCGCTGGGTTCCTACGTGATCTCCATGGCCGGTGCGGCTTCCGACGTGCTTGCCGTGCAACTGCTGCTTAAAGAGTCGGGCGTGCTGCGGCCAATGCGCGTGGTGCCGCTGTTCGAAACCCTCGCCGACCTCGACAACGCCGGCCCGGTGATCGAGCGTCTGTTGCTGCTGCCGGGTTACCGCGCGCGGCTGCAAGGCCCGCAGGAAGTGATGATCGGCTACTCGGACTCGGCCAAGGACGCCGGCACCACTGCGGCGGCGTGGGCGCAATACCGCGCACAGGAACGCTTGGTGGAAATCTGCCGTGAGCAGCAAGTCGAACTGCTGCTGTTCCACGGTCGCGGTGGCACTGTGGGCCGTGGCGGTGGTCCGGCTCACGCGGCAATTCTGTCGCAGCCGCCGGGATCGGTGGCCGGACGTTTCCGCACCACCGAGCAGGGGGAAATGATTCGTTTCAAATTCGGCCTGCCGGACATCGCCGAACAAAACCTCAATCTGTATCTCGCCGCGGTGCTTGAGGCGACTTTATTGCCGCCGCCACCGCCCACGCCTGAGTGGCGCCATCTGATGGATGAACTGGCAGCGGACGGTGTCAGCGCTTACCGCCAGGTGGTGCGGGAAAATCCGCAATTCGTCGAGTATTTCCGCCAGTCCACGCCGGAGCAGGAATTGGGCCGCTTGCCACTCGGCAGCCGTCCGGCCAAACGCCGGGCCGGCGGCATCGAAAGCCTGCGGGCGATTCCGTGGATCTTCGGCTGGACGCAAACCCGGCTGATGTTGCCGGCGTGGCTCGGTTGGGAATCGGCGCTGAGCAAGGCGCTGGAGCGTGGCGAGGGCGAGTTGCTGGGGCAGATGCGCGAGCAGTGGCCGTTCTTCCGCACGCGTATCGACATGCTGGAAATGGTCCTGGCCAAGGCTGACGCCGATATCGCTTTGTCTTACGACGAGCGATTGGTCGAGCCGGAGTTGCTGCCGTTGGGCGCGCACTTACGCGACCTATTGTCGCAGGCGTGCTCGGTGGTGCTTGGTCTGACCGGTCAGTCTCAGCTGTTGGCACATAGCCCGGACACGCTCGAATTCATCCGTCTGCGCAACACTTACCTTGATCCGCTTCATCTATTGCAAGCTGAACTGCTGGCCCGTTCGCGACAGCAGAATGTTGAGCAGGGTAGCCCGGTGGAGCAGGCGCTGCTGGTGTCTGTGGCGGGGATTGCCGCCGGTTTGCGAAATACCGGCTAACGTTTTTGACGCAACGCCAGGCACCCGGAGCAAACCTCGGGTGCCGCTTCGCGTTCACGGGAAAAGTGCCGCCAGGCGACAGTTAATGATGGGGGTGCGACTTGGGTCACCGCGTCGCAAGGTCGCGGTTGGCGGCGGTTTCTCCGACTTTTGGCGTCTTGTGTGGGCGCAGCCTGCTGTGTATCTTGATCAGCCTTTGGCCGTTTGTGCGGCCACGACCCGTATTTTTCAGGATTCGTCCCAAGCGGCGAATCCTTTGTTTTGTAAAAGCTTTTTATAAAAAAATTGAGGAGCACATCTAATGCGCGTCATTCTGCTGGGAGCTCCCGGGGCCGGTAAAGGTACTCAGGCTAAGTTCATCACCGAAAAATTCGGCATTCCGCAAATCTCCACCGGCGACATGCTGCGTGCAGCGGTCAAGGCTGGCACGCCACTGGGCGTTCAAGCCAAGAGCATCATGGATGCCGGCGGCCTGGTGTCGGATGATCTGATCATCGCGCTGGTTCAGGATCGTATTGCTCAACCTGACTGCGCCAACGGTTTCCTGTTCGACGGCTTCCCGCGCACCATTCCGCAGGCTGAAGCACTGGTGACTGCCGGTGTCGAGCTGGACGCCGTGGTCGAAATCGCCGTTGAAGACGAAGAAATCGTTCAGCGCATCGCCGGTCGTCGTGTTCACGAAGCCAGCGGCCGCGTTTACCACGTTGTCTACAACCCGCCGAAACTGGCCGGTAAAGACGACATCACCGGTGAAGAACTGGTACAGCGCAAAGACGACACTGAAGAAACCGTGCGTCATCGCCTGTCGGTTTACCACTCGCAGACCAAGCCACTGGTGGACTTCTACCAGAAGTTGTCCGCTGCCAACGGCAAGCCGAAGTACAGCCACATTCCGGGTGTCGGTTCGGTAGAAGCAATCACCGCCAAGGTGCTTGAAGCGCTGAGCTGAAAAAGCTGATTCGCTGCATCATCCACGGCCCGCTTGCGGGCCGTAGTTGTTTATACTGACGCACCTTTTTCCCCCACCTGTTTTGGAAACATCGATGAGCACCTTGCTGGCCCTGGACACCGCGACTGAAGCTTGCTCCGTTGCCTTGCTGCATGACGGCAAGGTCACGAGCCATTACGAGGTGATCCCGCGCCTGCACGCGCAAAAGCTGTTGCCGATGATCCAGCAACTGCTGGCCGACGCCGGCACCACGCTGCAAGCGGTGGATGCCATTGCGTTCGGTCGCGGGCCGGGTGCGTTTACCGGGGTGCGGATTGCCATCGGCGTGGTGCAGGGGCTGGCGTTCGCGCTGGACCGTCCGGTATTGCCGGTGTCCAACCTTGCGGTGCTGGCGCAGCGTGCGTTTCGTGAGCATGGCGTGAGCCAGGTTGCCGCGGCCATCGATGCGCGCATGGATGAAGTGTATTGGGGCTGCTACCGCGAGACGGCGGGGGAGATGCGTCTGGTCGGTGCTGAAGCGGTGTTGCCGCCGGAAGTCGCGGCACTGCCGGACGATGCCAGCGGCGACTGGTTCGGTGCCGGCACGGGCTGGGGTTATGGCGAGCGCATCGCGGTCAAGCTGAGCGGTTCCGATGCCGGCATGCTGCCCCACGCCGAAGACCTGCTGACGTTGGCGCGCTTTGCCTGGGAGCGTGGTGAGGCGATCCCGGCCGATGATGCTCAGCCGGTTTACCTGCGCGACAAAGTGGCCACCCCCAAAGCCCGCTGATTCACCACACAACCTGTGGGAGCGAGCCTGCTCGCGAAGCGTCGTGTCAGCCTACATTGATGTTGAATGTGCTGACCTCTTCGCGAGCAGGCTCGCTCCCACAGGTTCGGTGTTTACATTCCAACATTGCCAATCGTCAGTTTCTAACCCCGCGTTTTAAACCTTTTGCTCTTTATGTGTTCTAGTTATCACTCGGCAGTTTGCTAAGTCGGTCAAGTGCCGCTAAATTGCCATCATTGATACCGAGCATGACTTTATGCGTATAGACGGCGTTTCCACTCAGTCCTACCCCATCAAGCGCAAGCCTCGCAAAGGCAATCCGGCGCTGGACGAATCCGTCGAGGATATCGACGGCGAGCTGGAATTCCCGACCGAAGCGCAACTGGCCGCCCGTGCTGCCAAAGCCTCCGCACAACGCCTGAGCAATCTGCCTGCCCGTCAGCAAGACATGATTTATCACCGCGCGATGAAAAAAAGCGTAGCCATGGCCCTGGCCAGCTACCTGAGCACCGCCGGTTTTGTCGATTGGGATGCCGACGTGCTGGGCCTCGATCTGTACATCTGATGGATCTGCCTTACTACCTCGGTTGCCCGTCATGGAGCGAAAACGCCTGGCGCGAGTATCTGTATCCGGTAGACGCAAAAACTTCTGATTTCCTCGGCCACTACTGCCAGGTGTTCAACGCCGTGGAAGGCAACACGACCTTCTATGCCAGCCCATCGCCCGCCACCGTGCAGCGTTGGGCCGAGATCATGCCTGCGCACTTTCGCTTCACAGCCAAATTCCCCGGCGATATCAGCCACAGCGGTGATCTGCGCGAGCAACTGACCGCCGCCGAAACCTTCCTGCAATTACTCAAGCCTCTCGGTGAGCGTGTCGCACCGCTGTGGCTGCAACTGTCGAAAAGCTTCACACCGCAGCGGCTGCCGGAGCTGACGGCGTTCATCGATGCGCTGGACTGCCCGCTGGCGGTGGAAGTGCGGCATGAGCAGTTCTTCGCCAAGGGTGAGAGCGAGCGCCTGCTCAATCGGCTGTTACTGGATCGTGGCGTCGAGCGCATCTGTCTGGATCCGCGTGCGCTGTTCAGTTGCCTGTCGACCGAGTCCTCGGTGATCCACGCGCAATCGAAAAAGCCCCGGGTGCCGACACGTCCAGCGGCGTTCACACAGTTTCCGCAGGTGCGCTTCATCGGCCATCCAGAACTTGAAGCCAACGACCCGTTTCTGGTGCCATGGGTGGCGAAGATCGCCGAGTGGATCGAAGAGGGCCGCACGCCGTATATCTTCCTGCACACCGCCGACAACCTGCTGGCGGCGAAGCTGGCGCAACGTTTTCACGCACAACTGATGCATCGTTTGCCTGGCCTGCCACCTCTGCCTGAGCTATACAGAGAACCCGCCGCGGAGCAACTTGGCCTGCTCTGAGGCGAACTCGTTTTCCTGCCCCGGAGCCTGCCGATGGATGCTCAAGCCCTTACAGAACAAGTCCGTAAAGCCCAAGCCTTCAAAGCCTTGCATGAGCGTCCGGGGCTTTTCGTCATTCCCAATCCGTGGGATGCCGGCTCGGCGAAGATGCTCGCCAGTCTCGGCTATCAGGCGTTGGCAACCACCAGTGCCGGTTATGCGTTTTCCCAAGGCAAAGCCGATGGTGCCTTGAGCCTTGAAGACACCTTGGCCAATGTCCGGGTAATTGTTGCGGCGACGGATTTGCCGGTGGCGGTTGACCTGGAGAACGGTTTTGCCGACGACCCGGTCGAGTGCGCAAAAAGTTTGCTGTATGCAGCCGAGGCGGGCGCAGTGGGCGGTTCGATCGAGGACGCCACGGGCCGTGCGGACGCGCCGATCTATTGCTTCGAACACGCCGTCGCGCGCATCGAAGCCTCCGTGGCCGCAGTGCGCACGCTGCCATTTCCCTTCCTCCTGACCGCCCGTGTGGAGAACTACCTGCACGGCAATCCCGACCTCAACGACACCATCCGCCGTTTGCAGGCCTTCGCCGAGGCGGGCGCCGACGTCTTGTATGCGCCGGGTTTGCGCAGCGCCGAAGAAGTTTTGGCCGTGGTGCGCGCGGTAGCGCCGAAACAGGTGAACGTGTTGATGTCCGGCGGTTTGAAGCTGACCGTGCAGCAACTCGAAGAAATGGGCGTGCGGCGGATCAGTACCGGTTCTGCTCTGGCATTGGCGGCTTACGGCGAGTTCTTCCGTGCGGCAGAAGAAATCCAGAATTGCGGCACCTTCGGCTTCACCTCGCAGTCGATGCCGTACGCCAAGGCCAACCAGTTTTTCAAGGGCTGAACATGGGGCGGTGGATATTCTGGCTGGTGCTGCTGATGATTGGCGGCGCTGCGGTCAGTGTCTGGCGCGGCTGGCTGGACGTGCCGCCGCAGTGGAATCCGTGGGCGCCGCTGGATGTGAAAGCCACGCCCAACTGGCTGACCGGTTACAAGCTGATGCGTTTGCGCGGCGACCCGGAACTTTGCGCGCAGGCGCTTGGTAGCTCGGCTTTGCGCGTTGCGCGGCAAGCCGACAGCCCTGACGCCAAGTGCCCGTTGATCGGCGCCTTGCGCGTTCAGGGCGGTGAGGTGGCGCTGAGCAGCAGCTTCCTCGCCAGTTGTCCGTTGGCGGTGGCCTATGCGATGTTTGAACACCACACGCTGCAACCCGCCGCTCAATCCGTTTACGGGCAAAAGGTCGCGCGGGTTGATCACCTCGGCAGCTTCGCCTGCCGCAATATCTACAATCGCGAAAGCGGTGCGCTAAGCCGCCATGCCAGTGCCGATGCGCTGGACATCGCCGGGTTCCGGCTGGCGGACGGCCGAACCATCAGCGTGCTCAAGGACTGGCCGAAGCAAAATCAGGACGCGCAGTTTCTGCGCAAGTTGCGCGATGGTGCCTGCGAGGCGTTCAGTGTGGTGTTGAGTCCGGATTACAACGCCGCCCATCGCAATCACTTTCATGTCGATGTCGGGCGCTGGAGCATGTGTCGCTGAGGATCAGGCGGCGATGCGCAGGTTTTGCAGAACGATCGGACGTGCCCAACCGTTATCAAAGTCCAACGCTTTCTGCTGCTCGACGATTTCTTCCGGCGGGAACGGCGGGTAAGGCTTCTGCATCAGGTCGAGGTCGAACTCGGCAATCGGCAGGTACAGCGGTTTCTTCTGCGGGGCCGGGCCAGGCTCTGGAACGGGCTGACCATTGTTGATCACCACCGGACGCACCCAACTGCTGTCGAAATCCTGTTGCTCTTGCTGAGCTTTCAGTTCTTCTGGCGGGAATGGCGGGAATGGTTTGTCCAGCAAGTCCATTTCGAATTCGGCGATCGGCAGGAACAGCGGCTCCGGCGGACGCACTTCGGTTTCGACCACATCGCACTCGCGCTGGCTGATGATGTGCGCGTGCAGTTCGCTGCCAACGGTCGGCTCTTCAGGGCTACTCAGGTCAACCGGAGGAAACTTGCCACACGCAGGCACCACTTCACTCGTCTGTTCGGCCAGCGCCTGGGCAAAGAAATCCTGCCACAGGTGACTGACGCCGCTCAGTGCTTGAGTATTTTGACGGCTGAAATCGCCATGGGGCGAGATGTAGCCAATCGATGTGGGAAGAATGCCTGACATTTTTTTCGGTTGCCGCTCAGCTCTGGCAAAATGCGCTTTGATTGTTTTATCGGCCACTTTTTGCCGATCCTTAACTTTTTGAGCGTGTTTTCATGATTGAGCAACCCGCGGCCTGCCGCATCCATGTCGAAGCTCTCGGCCCGACGTTTGAAGCGCAAGCCGAGCAGTGGGCCGAACGCCTGGGCTTGCCGCTGCAAGTGGCCGACGGCGAGTTCGCCTTGCAGGTCGGCGAGCAGGGTCTGCAGCTTCAGCAACTGGGCCCGGACGCACCGGGGCCGGTGCGCGTCGACTTTGTCGAGGGTGGCGCGGCGCATCGTCGGTTGTACGGCGGTGGTAGCGGGCAGATGATCGCCAAGGCGGTCGGCATCGCTCAGGGCGTGCGCCCGCGCGTGCTGGATGCCACAGCAGGGCTGGGTAGGGATGCGTTTGTGCTGGCGAGTCTGGGTTGCGAGATGAGCCTGATTGAGCGCCAGCCACTGATCGGTGCGTTGCTGGAGGACGGTCTGGCGCGGGCGGCGGAAGATTTTGATGTGGCGCCGATTGTGGCGCGGATGAAGTTGCTCAAAGGCAACTCCATCGAGGTCATGCGCAATTGGGAAGGCGAGCCGCCGCAGGTGATTTATCTCGATCCGATGTTCCCGCATCGCGAGAAAACGGCGTTGGTGAAGAAGGAAATGCGCCTGTTCCGCCCGTTGGTTGGCGATGATCCGGATGCCCCGGCGCTGCTGGAAGCCGCTTTGGCTTTGGCGACGCACCGGGTGGTGGTCAAGCGCCCGCGCAAGGCGCCGTGCATTGACGGGCCGAAGCCCAGTCATGCGCTGGATGGCAAATCGAGCCGCTATGACATCTACCCGAAGAAAGCGCTCAAGCCCTGAGATTGAGTCGCCGCATTCGCGAGCAGGCTCGCTCCCACCTTGGAATGCATTTCAACTGTGGGAGCGAGCCTGCTCGCGAAAGCGTCCGTCCAAGCGACGCAAGGCTGTCAGGGTCGATAGGCGCGCATAAACAACGCTACAACTTCCTGCACATGGCTTTCCGCTGCCTCTTCTGTCAACGGCTCCCCACAGCCATACAACAAACGAAAATTCCCCGCGCCCTTGATCAGGCAAAAGAAATGCTCGGCCGCATTACGCGGCTGGTCGATGCTCAGCACGCCGGTGTCATGGATCTGCGTCAACAACCGCTCCATGCCTTGCACCATGCGCTGCGGGCCTGCTTCGAAGAAGATCAGCGACAGTTTCGGATCCTGACTGCCCAGCGCCATGATCAAACGGTGCAGATTCACCGACTCATCGCTGTTGATCAGGTGATGAAAGCCTCGGGCAATGTTCAGCAACACATTTTCCACGGCAATCCCTTGGGGCAATTCGAAGAACAGCGGCGGTAATTGTTCTTCGCATTTGGCCACCACGGCGGCGGAGAACAGCGTCTCCTTGTCGTTGAAATGGCTGTAAACCGTCAGCTTCGACACGCCAGCTTCGGCGGCCACCGCGTCCATGCTGGTGTTGGCATAGCCGTGACTCAGAAACAGAATTTTCGCCGCTTCGAGGATGGCTTGGCGCTTGGCCAGATCCTTGGGGCGGCCCGGACCGTTTGGAGCTGAAAGATTGTTCGACATTCTTCGCTTTTAATACTGGACTGGTGAGTTTGCTATTAATAACATACCCGCCAGTATAATTATTCCAAGCACCATTAGCGAAAGGTCCGTCACCATGTTCCGCCATGCGTTGTCCCTCGCGTTGCCAGTGAGTCTGGCGTTCCTTTTGTCAGCGTGTGGTCAGGAAGAGGTGACGCAAGTCACCGTGCGACCGGCCATGGTGGTGCAGCCAGAGCCTTCGGCGCAGGCAATGGAAAGTTATCCGGGCGAGGTGCGTGCCCGCTACGAACCCGATCTGGCGTTCCGCATTGGCGGCAAAGTCAGCCGACGACTGGTCGATGAAGGTCAGCGCGTGAAGGCCGATCAGCCCCTTGCCGAACTCGATCCGCAGGACGTGCGTCTGCAACTGGAGGCCACCCGCGCGCAAGTCGCCGCCGCCGAAGCCAATCTGAACCTGGTGCGTGCCGAGCGCGACCGCTACAAAACCCTGATGGATCGGCAGATGGTCAGCCGCTCGGCCTACGACAACGCCGAAAACCTCTTCCGCTCCGGCGAAGCACGCCTCAAGCAAATCAAAGCAGAATTCTACGTATCGACCAATCAGGCCAGCTACGCGGTGCTGCGTGCGCCGCAGGACGGCGTGGTGGCCAAGCGTGCGGTGGAAGTCGGGCAAGTGGTCGCTGCCGGGCAAACAGTGTTCACGCTCGCCACCGATGGCGAGCGTGAAGTGCTGATCAGCCTGCCGGAGCAGAGCTTCGGCCGCTTCAAGGTTGGTCAGCCGGTGACCGTCGAACTCTGGGCTCAGCAGAACCAGCGCTTCGCCGGACAGATTCGTGAGTTGTCGCCGGCGGCCGATCCGAAATCCCGTACTTTCGCCGCACGCATTTCCTTCACCAGCGGCAAAGTCCCGGCAGAACTTGGCCAGAGCGCTCGGGTGTTTGTGCAATCGGTCGATGCCGCGCCGCTGTCGGTACCGCTTTCGGCGCTGACCGCAGAAAACGGCGCGACCTACGTCTGGGTCGTCAACACCGACAACACCCTGAAGAAGACCCCCGTGCGCGTGGGCCCGTTCGGCGAGAAAACCGTGCCGGTGCTCGAAGGCTTGAAAGCCAATGATTGGGTGGTGGCCGCCGGCGTGCATGTGCTGCTCGAAGGACAGCAGGTGCGTCCGGTGGATCGCTCCAATCGTGTCGTCAATCTGGCGAACAAGGAGTAGGCCCCGATGCGCTTCAACCTTTCCGAATGGGCGCTGCGTAATCGCCAGATCGTACTGTTCCTGATGCTTTTGCTGGCCATCGTCGGTGCGTTGTCCTACACCAAACTCGGCCAGAGTGAAGACCCGCCGTTCACCTTCAAGGCCATGGTGATCCAGACCCGCTGGCCGGGCGCGACGGCGCAGGAAGTTTCGCGTCAGGTCACCGAACGCATCGAGAAGAAACTCATGGAGACCGGCGAATACGAACGCATCGTTTCGTTTTCCCGCCCCGGTGAATCTCAGGTCACGTTCATTGCCCGTGACTCAATGCACTCCAACCAGATCCCCGACCTCTGGTATCAGGTGCGCAAGAAGGTCAGCGACATCCGCCAGACCTTGCCGCCGGGGATTCAGGGGCCGTTCTTCAACGATGAATTCGGCACCACCTTCGGCAATATCTACGCGCTGACGGGCGATGGTTTCGACTACGCCGTGCTCAAGGATTACGCCGATCGCGTGCAGATTCAGCTGCAACGGGTCAAGGATGTCGGCAAGGTCGATCTGCTCGGGTTGCAGGACGAGAAGGTCTGGGTCGAACTGTCCAACGTCAAACTCGCCACTCTCGGTTTGCCATTGGCGGCGGTGCAACAGGCGCTGGAAGAACAGAACGCGGTGTCCACTGCCGGCTTCTTCGAGACCGGCAGCGAGCGTCTGCAACTGCGGGTTTCGGGGAATTTTCAGACAGTCGACGAGATAAAAAACTTCCCGATCCGGGTCGGCGATCGCACGTTCCGCATCTCCGACGTCGCCGACGTGCGGCGTGGTTTCAACGATCCACCGGCGCCGCGCATGCGCTTCATGGGCGAAGATGCGATCGGCTTGGCGGTTGCCATGAAGGACGGCGGTGACATTCTCGTGCTGGGTAAAGCGCTGGATGGCGAGTTCTCGCGCATCCAGAAAAACCTCCCGGCCGGCATGCAGTTGCGCAAGGTTTCCGATCAACCGGCAGCAGTGAAAACCGGCGTGGGCGAGTTCGTCCAGGTGTTGGTTGAAGCACTGGCGATTGTGTTGCTGGTGAGCTTCTTCTCCCTCGGCGTGCGCACCGGCATGGTCGTCGCGCTGAGCATTCCGCTGGTGTTGGCGATGACCTTTGCCTGCATGTATTACCTCGGTATCGGCCTGCACAAAATCTCCCTCGGCGCGTTGGTGTTGGCGTTGGGTTTGCTGGTGGACGACGCGATCATCGCCGTGGAAATGATGGCGATCAAAATGGAGCAGGGCTTTGACCGCATCCGGGCGGCGAGCTACGCCTGGACCAGCACCGCGTTCCCGATGCTTACCGGTACGCTGATCACCGCCGCGGGTTTCCTGCCGATTGCCACGGCGCAGTCCGGCACGGGCGAATACACCCGTTCGATCTTCCAGGTGGTGACCATTGCGCTGCTCGCTTCGTGGGTCGCGGCGGTGATGTTCGTGCCGTATCTGGGGGAAAGGCTCCTGCCGGATCTGGCGAAAATTCATGCGGCCAAACACGGCACGAGTGATGGTCAACCGGATCCTTACGGCACACCGTTTTATCAGCGTGTTCGGCGTCTGGTGGAGTGGTGCGTGGTGCACCGTAAAACCGTGATTGTGCTGACCGTGGGGCTGTTTATCGCGTCGGTGATGCTGTTCCGTTTCGTGCCGCAGCAGTTTTTCCCGGCCTCGAATCGGCTGGAGCTGATGGTCGATCTGAAACTCGCCGAAGGGGCATCGCTGGCCAACACCACCGGTGAGGTCAAACGCCTTGAAGCTATGCTCAAGGATCACGCTGGCATCGACAACTACGTGGCGTATGCCGGCACCGGTTCGCCGCGTTTCTACCTGCCGCTGGATCAGCAGTTGCCAGCGGCGAGCTTTGCCCAGTTTGTGGTGTTGGCGAAGAACATCGAGGAGCGTGAAACGCTGCGCACCTGGTTGATCTCCACGCTGAACGAGCAGTTCCCGACGCTGCGTTCGCGGGTCACGCGTTTGGAAAACGGCCCGCCGGTTGGCTATCCGGTGCAGTTCCGCGTTACCGGTGAGCACATCGAAGAAGTCCGCGCTCTGGCCCGCAAGGTCGCGGCCAAGGTTCGCGAAAATCCGCATGTGGTCAATGTGCATCTGGACTGGGAAGAACCGAGCAAGGTCGTGTACCTGAACATCGATCAGGATCGCGCCCGGGCACTCGGGGTGAGCACCGCCAATCTGGCGAAATTCCTGCAGAGTTCGTTGACCGGGTCGAGCGTCAGTCAGTATCGCGAAGACAACGAATTGATCGAGATTCTGCTGCGCGGCACGGTGCATGAGCGTACCGAGTTGTCGTTGCTGCCGAGCCTGGCCGTGCCGACGGATAACGGTCGCAGCGTGGCGCTGTCGCAGGTTGCCACGCTCGAATATGGCTTTGAGGAAGGCATCATCTGGCACCGTAATCGTCTGCCCAACGTGACGGTGCGGGCAGACATTTATGGCAAGGAGCAGCCGGCGACGCTGGTGAAGCAGATTATGCCGACACTGGATTCGATTCGCGCTGAATTGCCGGGCGGGTATCTGCTGGATGTTGGTGGGACGGTGGAGGATTCGGAGCGTGGGCAGAAGTCGGTGAATGCCGGGGTGCCGATGTTCATCGTGGTGGTGCTGACGTTGCTGATGGTGCAGCTGCGCAGTTTTTCGCGCACGGCGATGGTGTTTTTGACGGCGCCGTTGGGGTTGATCGGGGTGGTGCTGTTTTTGATGGTGTTCCGGCAGCCGTTCGGCTTTGTGGCGATGTTGGGGACTATCGCGCTGTCCGGGATGATCATGCGTAATTCGGTGATTCTGGTGGATCAGATCGAGCAGGATATTGCCTCGGGGCTCAGGCCTTGGCAGGCAATTATCGAGGCGACGGTACGGCGGTTTCGGCCGATTGTGTTGACGGCTCTGGCGGCGGTTCTGGCGATGATTCCGTTGTCGCGCAGTGTGTTTTTTGGGCCGATGGCGGTGGCGATCATGGGGGGGTTGATTGTCGCTACGGCGCTGACTCTGTTGTTTTTGCCGGCGTTGTATGCGGTCTGGTTCAGGGTTCGTCGGGAGGGTTGATCTTTGGTTTGACGTGGCGGCCTTCGGGCCGACCATGTTCTTGGGGTTTGGGTGAATATCCGTTTCTGCGGGTGTTGCTGCTGGAGAGTGTCAGATTTTTTGTGTGCGGGCCGGTAATGGCCTGCCGTCAGGCAGGCCGGGTTTTACCAGGTCGGCCTGATAAATCGATCTCCGTACAGAATCGCAAATTGGTTCATCGCACTCTTCCAGTCATGAGCCGCCGAGCCCCAGTTTGCCGTGATGTTACGCAGCCCAAGCCAGATCAGCTTGGTCGCTGCGTCATCCGTCGGGAAGTGGCCCCGGGTCTTGATGATCTTGCGTAGCTGAGCGTTGATGCTTTCGATAGCGTTGGTCGTATAGATCACTTTTCGAATGGCAGGCGGGAAGACAAAAAATGGAATCACTCGATCCCAGGCTCGTCTCCAGGCCGCCACCACCGTTGGGTATTGCTTACCCCAAGGGCCATTTTCAAAGGCATCCAGTGCTTCCTCAGCCGCTTCTGCGTTGATGGCTTGATAGATCGGTTTTAGCGCCTTGGCCAGCTCACGGCGCTTGTCCCACGCCGCGTAATCGAGGCTGTTGCGGATCAAGTGGACGATGCATGTTTGCAGCGTTGTTGCCGGAAATACTGCGCTTAGCGCCTCTGGCATGCCTTTGAGACCGTCAGTCACGGCGATCAGCACGTCCTCTACGCCGCGGGTCTTGAGGTCGTTGAAGACCTTCATCCAGAACTTCGCACCCTCGGTGTTTTCGATCCAGATACCAAGAATATCGCGCGTTCCATCGGGTAAAACACCCAGCGCCAAGTAAATCGCCTTGTTGCGGACAAGGCCTTCTTCTCGGATCTTGACCCGCAGCGCATCGAAGAAAATGACTGGGTACATCGGCTCAAGCGGTCGCTGTTGCCACGCACCAATTTCCTCCATCACCTCGTGCGTGACTGAGCTGATGAAGTCATGGGAAACGTCCGTCCCGTATTGCTCAGAGAGGAAAGCGCGGATTTCTCGAACGGTCATGCCTCGGGCATACATGGCGATGATCTTGTCATCAAAACCGGTGTAACGCCGCTCATGCTTGGGGATCAGAATGGGGGCAAAACTGCCATCCCGATCACGGGGAATCTCCAGCCGCAGCGGGCCATCCCCCGTCAAAATCGTCTTGCCCGTTTTGCCATTGCGCTGGTTGGTTTCATCCTCTGGGCGCTGCGCGCCCGGCGGATACCCCAGGTGGTGACCGAGCTCGGCACTCAATGCTCGCTCAATCAAGGCCTTCTTGAAGGCCGCAGAAGCGTCTTCAATAGCCTCTGCGGTAATCAGCCCCTCACCGAACTCTTCGAGCAGCTCCTTGGGGATTTTTGGTAGGTCACGCAGGGGTTTCTTTTTGGTTGGCATACATGCACCTCTTACTCATGTTATGCCCGAACACAAAATTTCTGACACCCCCTGCTGCTGGCGTTTTCGCTCTTACAGCGAGTCCCTTTGGCAAACGCCCCAAAGGAACCAAAGGTCTGTGCCCTGACGTTCGGCCCACTCGCTGGGGCTCGGGGTTCCTTCGCTCCGGGATTGATCCGGGTGCATCGCCTCCGGTTTGCTTCGCTGCACCTCCTCTCGATGTGTTCGACTTCGTCGAACGGTCGCTGCGCTCCCACCCCCCGGATCAATCCCTCCGCTCAGCCTGCCGACGGGCTCTAAGATCAAAAGCCGCAGCCGAGCTTGCGCTCATCCTGTTGAGTGGTGAGGAGCAGAAGCGATCTGCTCTTGCTCTTCTGTGGGAGTGAGCCTGCTCGCGAAGGCGGCCTTACAGCCACCCAGTCTCTATCTGCTTACACCCAATGTGGGAGCTGGCTTGCCAGCGATGGCGGCCTGACAGCCGACCTGTTGCTTGCAGATGTACGCAATCCAACTGTAGGAGCGAGCCTGCTCGCGATGGCGGCCTTACAGCCACCCAGTCTCTATTTGCTTACACCCAATCAAAATTGTGGGAGCTGGCTTGCCAGCGATGGCAGCCTGACAGCCGACCTGTTGCTTGCAGATGTACGCAATCCAACTGTAGGAGCGAGCCTGCTCGCGATGACGGCCTTACAGCCACCCAGTCTCTATCTGCTTACACCCAATCAAAATTGTGGGAGCTGGCTTGCCAGCGATGGCAGCCTGACAGCCGACCTGTTGCTTGCAGATGTGCGCAATCCAACTGTAGGAGCGAGCCTGCTCGCGATGACGGCCTTACAGCCACCCAGTCTCTATCTGCTTACACCCAATCAAAATTGTGGGAGCTGGCTTGCCAGCGATGGCAGCCTGACAGCCGACCTGTTGCTTGCAGATGTACGCAATCCAACTGTAGGAGCGAGCCTGCTCGCGATGACGGCCTTACAGCCACCCAGTCTCTATCTGCTTACACCCAATCAAAATTGTGGGAGCTGGCTTGCCAGCGATGACGGCCTGATATCCGACCAGTCTCTAGCTGACTACCCAGAGCCAGCTCTACCTGCGCCACTTCCTACATTTTTTTCAGAAACCTCTGATCTTGAGCCAGATTGCCTCGGATGCTGTACTCCAGCCTCTGCTTCCCCACGCATCCTGAGTCCGCCTGATGAAAAAGCCGCCAGCATTGAAAGGCAGAACCGACCCGGTGTTCGACTTGTTGATGCGTCCGCCGCACAAGCAGCGTCTGGCGGATTATCTGGCGCTGCTCAAGCCTCTCGATGATCAACATCGTTATCTGCCATTCGAAGCCTTGCGCTTCCGTTGGGCCAGCGGGCTGGATGCCAATTTGTGTTGGGCCCTGGTCAAGAAGGCGCGGGTTGCGCAGTACATCAATTTGTTGCCGCTGGGTGAGCCGGTGCAATGGGGCAAATATTTGCTGACGCCTTCTGCGCAGAAAACCATTTCCGTCGTGGATCGACAAACCACCTCTGCTGCTTTGGAGTACATGACCAGTCAGATCGGTGAGCGGGCGCATTTCAGTTATCTGCTCAATAACCTGATCGAAGACGAAGCCATCGCCAGTAGTCAGCTGGAGGGCGCAGCGACTACCACACGTGTTGCCAAAGACATGCTCAAGCATCAGCGCCAGCCGCGTACGCCAGACGAGCGCATGGTCATGGGGAATTACCGGATGATGAATTTCGCCTGGGAAAAGCGCTACGAGCCTTTGAGTCCGGAGTTGATTGCTGCCATTCATAAGGTCGGCGTAGAGGGGATTGATGACGAACAGTACGCCCCCGGTCTTTTCAGGACGAACGATGAAATGGTTGTGCAGGACGGCGAGGGCAATACCGTGCATAGACCCCCACCTGCTGCCGGGTTGGTCTCGCGTCTTCAGAAGCTTTCGGATTGGATCAATCAGCCCACAGACCTGCCTCAGCAGGCGAACCAGCTGCACCCCTTGATAAAAGCGATCACGCTGCATTTCGCCTTGGGCTATGAGCATCCGTTTCGTGATGGGAACGGGAGGGTCGCCAGGGCGTTGTTTTACTGGTTCATGTTCAAGAATGAGTTCGCAGCGTTTCGCTACATTGCGATCAGCCTGCTGCTGCGTAACGCGCCAGTGAAATATGGGCGTTCATATCTGCATACCGAGAACGATGAAATGGATCTGACGTATTTCATCGAGTTTCAGTGTTCGGTGATTCTGCGAGCAGTGGCTGGTTTTGCTGATGTCTACAGAAAAAGCGTGGAGTATTCCGAGGCCTTTGAGCAATGGTTGATACGTTCAGGTTTTTTTGATCGGCTGACGGAAAAACAGCGGGCGGTGTATCAGGTCGCCAAGAGCGGGGTGGCGAAAGAGTTTACGGCGAGCAACGTCAAGGAGCACCTTTGCTGCGCTTATTCCACGGCGGTTTCGACGCTCAACGGTCTGGTGGAGTTGCAGGTTTTCGAAAAGCGCAAATTGGGTCGTGAGTAGGTATTTTTCTTACGCGCCCCTCTAGCAAACGCAATACAAAACGGGAGCGAAATATCACGCTCCCGTTTTCTGTCAGCTTAGAGCGTTCCAAACACCTTCTTTGCCAGACTCGTCGCCGCAGCGGCAGGGTTGTTGCGGATGGTTTCTTCCTGTTTGCCGATCATTTCAAACAAGCCGTTGAGCGCTTGTTCGGTGACGTAGTTTTCGACGTTGGCGCTCTTCGCGTCTACCACGCCGAAGGTTGCGGCCTGGCCGGCGAAGGCGTTGTATTTCTGCGCCACGCCTACCTTGTCGGTGGCTTGTTTGACGATGGGCAGGAACTTGGCGCGGATCTGTTCGCGACTGGATTTATCCAGATACTGGGTGGCCGAGTCAGTGCCGCCGCTGAGGATGCCTTTGGCGTCGGCCACGCTCATTTTCTTCACGGCGTCGACGAGGATCGGCTGCGCCTGGGTCACAGCGCTTTCCGCGGCTTTGTTCATGGCGGTTTCCAGTTCTTCGACCTGGGCGCCCATGCCGAAGGCTTTCATTTTGCTGGCGGCTTTGCCGAGTTTGCCCGGCAGTTCGATTTTCACATCCGGGTTGTTGCTGAAGCCGCCCGGGGTACCTAATTGTTTGACGGCCAGTTGTGCGCCTTGGGTCAGGGCGTCCTTGAGGCCGCCGGTGGCGTCTTGTTGCGACAGGTCACTGAGCGACAGGGCCATGGCGCTGGCGGAGATCATCAGGCCCGCGCACAGGCCGGCGAAGCGAAGGGTAGGGCGGAGCATGGCAGCTTCCTTGTTTCAGAAAATGAATTAACGAGCGGCGTCGACGCGGATTTTCAGCGGCTGCGGATCGTTGCCGTCGAGTTGCACGGCGTGGTTTTCGGTGGTGATGAACATCAGTTCACCGTTGACTTCGATGCGCGCGCTGACCGAGTAGCGGTGGCCGGGTTTGACCTGGGCCGGATCGTAGCTCAAGTGGAACGGCAGCGGCACCCGGCCATTGACCGGGCCTTTCTGTTCGTCGAGTACCACGGCTGGCGCGTCGGCCAGTGACACGTCTTGCAGGCTCACGCTCAGGGTCGCGCTCGGTGGCAGGGCGATGCGTTGCAGGTAGAACACTTCGCCGTCGAGGCCCATCTTGCCGGCGGGTGTGGTCGATTGGCAGGCGCTGAGCAGCGTGGCGGCTGCGAGAATAGTCAGTTTTTTCATGGAAAATCTCCTTTCATTGTGGGAGCGGGCTTGCTCGCGAAGGCGATTTAGCATTCAACATTTCAGTTGTCTGACACTCCGTCTTCGCGAGCAGGCTCGCTCCCACCAGGTTTTCATCAGGCGTCGGGCTGTGTGGCGACCTGATCGGCGGCGTCTTCACTGCGATGCAGCGCCACCTGGCGGATCGACAAGCGAATCTCCGCCGGCAACACGCGTTTGGCCGCGCCTTCGGCGAGTTCGCCGAGCAACTCGTGATAACTCAGTTTGCCGGCCTCGTCGCGGCGCAGCACGTCGAGGTCGAGCAGGGTCTGGATGAAGTGGCGGAACAGGCTCTTGTCGAAAAACTCCGGGGCATTGAGGCCGTGCAGGATCGACAGGCGCTGGGCCATGACGGTGCACAGGTCTTCCAGCTCTTCGGCGCTGACGGCGTTCTGGCCGGCGTTGAGCAGCAGCGACACAGTCATGTAAAAGCGCTGCAAGGTCTGCGCGATGCTTTTCGACAGCAGGGTCAGCAACACGAAGTGCCGCGAACTGGGCGCCGGACGCATGTACACGTCTTTCTCGAAGCGCAGCAGACCTTGCTCGACAAACGCTTCCAGCCAGTGATCGACCACGGCATCGAGTTCGTCCAGCGACCAGCGTATGAACAGCTCCGATTGCAGGTACGGATACAGCGCGCGGGTGTAGCGCAGGATCTGTTCGCGGCTCATGCGCGAGGTGCTCTGGAAGAAACTCGCCAACAGCGCCGGCAGGGCGAAGATGTGCAGCACGTTGTTGCGGTAGTAGGTCATCAGAACGGCATTTTGCTCGTCCAGATAAAGAATCTTGCCCAGCGCATCGTTCTGCTCGGAAAGCAGGTCCATGTCCTTTACATGCTCGATCAGCGCGCGACCATCGCCGTCGGGCAACGTGGTGTGCGGCGAGTAGGGAACCTTGCGCAGCAGGGCCAGGTACAGATCCAGCACTCGTGCCATGGCCCGGTCGTCCAGCGCCAGGCGCGTGGTCGAGAGCAGCGCCAGCGCCACCAGGTTGACCGGGTTGATCGCCGCCGCTTCGTTCAGATGCTGCGCGACTTTTTCGCCGAGGCGGTTGGTGGTTTCGTTGAGCCACGCCGGTTTGTACTGCGGGCCGAGCTCCTGCTGGCGCCAGTCCGGTTGCTCGGCGTCGAGGAATTCTGCCAGTTTGATCGGCTCGCCGAAGTTGACGGCGACCTGCCCGAAGCGCTGCTTGAGCGCGCCGATGACTTTGAAGATGTCGAAGATCGATTCTTTCTTCTTGCTCGCCCCGCGCAACTCGCCGAGGTAGGTGCGACCTTCCAGTACGCGCTCATAACCGATGTACACCGGCACAAACACGATGGGCATGCGCGACGAACGCAGGAAGCTGCGCATCGTGATCGCGAGCATCCCGGTTTTCGGTTGCAGCATGCGCCCGGTGCGCGAGCGCCCGCCCTCGACGAAGTACTCGACCGGAAAACCTTTGGTGAACAGGGTGTGCAGGTATTCGTTGAACACCGAGGTGTACAGCGGATTGCCCTTGAACGTGCGGCGCATGAAAAACGCACCGCCACGGCGTAGCAAGCTGCCGATCACCGGCATGTTCAGGTTGATCCCGGCGGCGATGTGCGGCGGCGTCAGGCCGTTGCGGAACAGCAAGTACGAGAGCAGCAGGTAGTCGATGTGGCTGCGGTGGCACGGCACGTAGATCACTTCGTGACCTTGGGCGACCTTTTGCACGCCTTCGATGTGGTTGACCTTGATGCCGTCGTAGATTTTGTTCCAGAACCAGCTCAGCACCACTTCCAGAAAGCGGATCGCGGTGTAGGTGTAGTCCGAGGCGATCTCGTTGCCATAGCGCAGGGCCTGGGCCTTGGCTTTTTCCGGGGAAATGTTTTCGCGCTCGGCTTCGTCGAGGATCGCTTGCTTGACCAGTGGCTGGTTGAGCAGGCCTTTGACCAGGTTGCGCCGGTGGGAGATGTCCGGGCCGATCACCGCTGCTTTCAGATTACGGAAGTGTACGCGCAGGATTCGCTGGGCCATGCGCACGGTGCGTTCGTGGCCCTTGTTGTGCTCGATCAGCTCGCGCAGATGGATCGGCGCCGAGAACTGCACGCGGGTTTTACGCCCGAGAACAATGATGCTCAGCAGGCGACGCAGGCGCCCGGTGACCGCCCAACTGTCGGCAAACAGCAGCTTCCACGGGCTGTTTTCGCTGTCCGGCGACTGACCCCAGAACACACTGACCGGAATGATCTGCGCGTCTTCGGCGGCGTTCTGGGTGAGGGCGCTGACCAGTCGGGTCAGGGTCGGTGGCGCACCGCGTTTGTCCTGACGGCCGAGCCAGTCCGGGTCCGGCGTCAGATAGAAGAACGCGGCAGGCTCAATCAGCGAACCCACCGACACCGGCAGCACCGGGCGCGGCAGGCCGGCCTTGGTGCACTCGGTGTCGACCACGGCCAGATCGGTCAGCGATGGGTTTTGCAGGACGTAGAACACCGGACGACTGCGGTCGAGGTTGAGGGTGAACGACGACTGGTTGATCGTCTCCGAGCGAACCCAGAGGTACAACAGTCGGCGCAAGGTGCCAAACACAAGACGGCGAAACGGGGAGCGGGTCATACGGCTTCTGCGTGAGTGGATAAAACCGAGCAGATGCTCGGGCGGTCGATAGTGTGCCGTATTAGTCGAAAATCGGCAAAAAAGCGGCGAAGTAAACTCCTGTTGAGAGTTTTCGTGCCTGTCATATACTCGGCGGTCTGTCGCCGGGGCCCTTTTATGGACGTCGGACGCAGGCTGACGTTCCTCAAAGGCTTTCCTGCGAAAAGCCTGTTCAATAATAAAAAAGGAGTATGAACAGATGGCAACACGTGAAACCGGCAACGTGAAGTGGTTCAACGACGCCAAGGGCTACGGCTTCATTCAGCGCGAAGACGGGGTGGACGTGTTCGTGCACTACCGCGCGATTCGCGGCGAAGGGCATCGGTCGCTGACTGAGGGCCAGCAGGTCGAGTATGCGGTGGTGACGGGTGACAAGGGCTTGCAGGCTGAGGATGTTGTAGGCCTGTAAGTCCCTGAAAACCACTGTGGGAGCGAGCCTGCTCGCGAATGCATAGTGTCAGTCGATATGAATGGTGACTGATACACCGCATTCGCGAGCAGGCTCGCTCCCACATTTGTATCGGCGTTGCCTGTTGTTAAGCGGTTTTCCAGGTGATTTCTTCTTCACCGTCTTCGCTGATGCGCATCCAGCGATCCGCTGTCTCCTCACCTTCTTCTTCAACCCACGTGCCCGGTGCACAACGCACTTCAACGTTCAGCGCAGCAAACGCTGCACGGGCGCAGGCGATGTCGTCGTCCCATGGGGTCGCATCGCTTTCCAGGTACAGGCTGTTCCACTTGCCCACGGCTTTGGGCAGCCAGGTCACCGGAATGTTGCCGGCCTTGCACTTGTAGGTCTGGCCCTTCTGCACCCAGTCACTGCACGGGCCCAGCGCTTCGCCCAGCCAGGCCGAAATGGCCTTGTGGTCGACGTCGGCGTCTTTCAGGTAAATCTCGATATCCGGTTGGCGCATGGATGTCCTCACTGCGGGTCTGAAAAATCCATTCGCGGATTTAGCCGGCCCCGGGCATTTGCCCGAGACCAAAAGTTATTGAAGAACGAAATAATCGTAGCGCATCGACACGGTGGTCTCGAACGGCTCGGCCTGTTCGATCACCGCAGCGCGACGCTCGGCACTGGCGCGCCAGCCGTGGGGTGTCATCGCCAACAGGTTGGCTCGATCCTCGGGCTTGTCCAGCGTCAGTTTGAATTCCAGGGTTTCACTGTGCGCCAGCGCCATGCCTTCCGGCACCAGGGCCAGATGCTTGTCGTCGGTGTATTCGCGCACTTCGTCGTACAGACGTTCGCGCAGTTCCATCAAATGGCCGCTGGTCGGGCCGACTTTCATCAGGCCGCCGCCAACACTGAGCAGGCGTTTGGCTTCTTCCCAGTCCAGGGGACTGAAAACGCTGGCGAGAAACTGGCAACTGCCCGACGCCAATGGCACGCGGGCCATGCTGGCGATCAACCAGGTCAGTTGTGGATTGCGCTTGCACGCACGTTTGACCGCTTCGCGGGAGATGTCCAGCGCGTAGCCATCGGCATCCGGCAGGGCTTCGGCGATTTGCGCGGTGTAATAACCCTCGCCACAACCGATGTCGACCCAGCGTGCCGGCGCGTAACTCGCTGCCAGCTCGGCCAGACGCTTGGCCACCGGCGCGTAGTGCCCGGCGTTGAGGAAATCACGGCGGGCTTCAACCATCGCCTGATTGTCGCCAGGATCACGGCTGTTCTTGTGCTGCACCGGCAACAGGTTGAGGTAACCCTGCCGTGCGCGGTCGAAACGATGCCCGGCGGGGCAGACCACGCCGTTGTCCACCGCATTTAGCGGCTCACTGCAGATCGGGCACGCGAGCATCAGGCGAGCAACTTGATCAGGGTCTGGTAGTAGATCTCGGTCAGCACGTCGAGATCGGCGGCCAGTACACGCTCGTTGACCTGGTGAATGGTCGCGTTGACCGGGCCCAGTTCAACCACTTGTGTGCCCATGGTCGCAATGAAACGGCCATCGGACGTGCCGCCGCTGGTCGATGCCTTGGTTTCGCGGCCGGTGATGTCCTTGATGCTCGACGACACCGCGTCGAGCAGCGCGCCCGGCTCGGTGAGGAATGGCAGGCCGGACAGCGCCCAGTCGATGTGCCAGTCCAGACCATGCTTGTCGAGGATGCCTGCAACGCGCTTCTGCAGGCCTTCGACCGTGGATTCGGTGGAGAAACGGAAGTTGAACACCGCCACCAGGTCACCCGGAATCACGTTGGTCGCGCCGGTACCGGAGTTGACGTTGGAAATCTGGAAACTGGTTGGCGGGAAGAAATCGTTGCCGTGATCCCAGTGCTCGGCGGCCAGTTCGGCCAGCGCCGGAGCCGCGAGGTGGATCGGGTTCTTCGCCAGATGCGGATAGGCCACGTGACCCTGCACACCGCGCACAGTGAGCTTGGCGCCAAGCGAGCCGCGACGGCCGTTTTTCACCACGTCGCCCACCAGCGTAGTGCTCGACGGTTCGCCGACGATGCACCAGTCCAGACGCTCGTTACGCGCGACCAGACGTTCGACCACGGCTTTGGTGCCGTGGTGCGCCGGGCCTTCTTCGTCGCTGGTGATCAGAAACGCGACCTTGCCTTTATGGTTCGGGTAGTCGGTGACAAAGCGCTCGGCGGCGACAGTCATTGATGCCAGGCTGCCTTTCATGTCTGCCGCGCCACGGCCGCAGAGCATGCCGTGTTCATCGATGATGGCGTTGAACGGGTCGATCTGCCAGGCGGTCACCGGGCCGGTCGGCACCACGTCGGTGTGACCGGCGAAGCACAGCACCGGGCCGTCGTTGTTGCCGTGAATGGCCCAGAAGTTATCCACATCCTCGATGCGCATTGGCTCCAGCGTGAAACCGGCATCGCCCAGGCGCTGCATCATCTGCTTCTGGCAGTCGGCGTCGACCGGCGTCACGGACGGACGGCGGATCAGGTCGATGGCGAGTTGGAGGGTCGGCGAAAGGTCGGCGTGGGCCGTCATGGAAAACTCCGAAGATCATGAATGTGGGCGCGGACTAACTGTGGGAGCGGGCTTGCTCGCGAAAGCGATTGATCAGTCAACATAGATGTTGAATGTTACAAAGCCTTCGCGAGCAAGCCCGCTCCCACAAGGGATACGGTTATCACGCCATGCCCCGCAAAATGGCGGTTATCTTAAAGCAAAACGGCGACCATTGGCCGCCGTTTAGTGCTTCGGTGAGGATTTAGACGGCCGGTGCCGGCTCTGGCGACGCTGCCGGTTTTGGCAGCGACGACAGGAACGCCATGATCAGCGCTGCCAGATACGGTAGCGATTGCACCAGCAGCATGGCCACCCAGAAACGCATATCGTTGCTTGGAATGCCTTGCACCAGATAGATCCCCAGCGCCGCGCCCCACAACAGCAGCATGATGAACAGTTCTTCCCGTGCTTCGGAAATCGCCACCCAGAAGCCGTGGTTGTCGGCGTTTTTCGGTGTGCGGAAGAACGGAATGCTGCTGGTGAAGAAACCGTACAGCACCGCTTTGGCGATGGTGTGCGACAACGCCAGCCCGGCCAGTGCCGCGCAGAATGCATCTTTCAGGTTCACCCCCACCGCGCGGCGATACAGGAAGATGATCTTGCCGACCTTGAACACGAACAGCGCCAGCGGCGGGATCGCGAAGATCAACAGCGGCGGATCGACCCGTTGCGGCACGATGATCATCGCCCCCGACCACAACAACGCACCAACGGTGAAGAAGATGTTCATGCCGTCCGCGACCCACGGCAGCCAGCCCGCGAGGAAGTGGTAACGCTGGCCGCGGGTCAGCTCGGTGTCCTTGCCACGCAGCAGGCTGCCGGTGTGACGCTTGATGATCTGAATCGCGCCGTAGGCCCAGCGGAAGCGCTGCTTCTTGAAGTCGATAAACGTATCCGGCATCAGGCCTTTGCCGTAACTGTCGTGGTAATACGCCGCCGACAGGCCTTTTTCAAATACGCGCAAGCCGAGTTCGGCGTCTTCACAGATACACCAGTCAGCCCAGCCCAACTCTTCCAGAACCGAACGGCGAGTCATGGTCATGGTGCCATGCTGGATAATTGCGTCGCGGTCGTTACGGGTGACCATACCGATATGAAAGAAGCCCTTGTATTCGGCGTAGCAGAGCTTCTTGAAGGTGCTTTCGTTCTGGTCGCGATAATCCTGCGGCGACTGCACCACGGCGATTTTCGGATCGGCGAAGTGCGGCACCATGTGCTTGAGCCAGTTCGGGTGTACGCAGTAATCGGAGTCGATTACCGCGATCACTTCGGCGTCCTTGGCGGTGTGCGGAATCAGGTAGTTCAACGCGCCGCCCTTGAAGCCTGCCAGTGGCGCAACGTGGAAGAACTTGAAGCGCGGGCCGAGGGTTTCGCAGTAGTCGCGCACCGGTTCCCAAACGGCTGGGTCCTTGGTGTTGTTGTCGATGATCAGGACTTCGTAGTCCGGATAATCGAGCGCCGCCAGTGCGTCGAGGGTCTGTTTGACCATCTCCGGCGGCTCGTTGTAGCAAGGCACATGGATCGACACTTTTGGCCGGTAGCTGGAATCGCCCTCAACCGGCAGGAATTCTCGTCGACGCTTGTGAATCCACACCGCTTCGGCCAGTTCATGCGCTTCGGTGAGCAACACGATAAACACCCCGAGCGCACCGAGCGCCAACAGGAAGCCCACCGTCAGGCTGAACCACGTGCTGTATTGCAGGCTGTAGTCATAACCGATCCAGACCAGCACCGACCCGCAAAGGAATGCTATGAAGGTCAGGAAGATCCGCCCGCGCTGGCGCAGGGCCGAGCCGTCGATCATCAACAAGGTCAGCGACAACAGCGCCAATACCACCGAACCGACCGCCAGCACACGCCATTGCGGGATCGCGACGACCGGGCCTTCGAAGTTGAATTTCTGCTGGCGCGCGGCGTTGAACACGCCCCAGTAGGCGCCCACCGAACCTTCGTCACTGGCTTTCCACGGCTGGTCGAACGCTTCGATCACGAAGTAGTTGAAGCCCTGGCGATTGAGTTTGTTGACCAACGTCCGCAGGTAGATCGCCTGATCCGCCGGCGATGCATCGGCGCCGCCGCGCATACGGCCGTTGCTCGGCCAGCCCACTTCGGAGAGCAGCAGCGGTTTTTTCGGGAACAGCTTTTTCAGGTCGCGGGCGCGGTCGAAAACGAACTGGCCGGCCTTGTCGACGGGAATGAATTCCCAGTAAGGCAGAACGTGCGCGGCGATCAGGTCGACGTGCTTGGCGAGCTCCGGGTGTTCTTCCCAGACGTGCCATTGTTCGGAGGTGGTCACCGGGACTTTCACTGCCGCGCGTACACGATCAAGCAACACGCTGAGTTGCTCGGCAGTGATTTCCTTGCGGAAGATCGCTTCGTTACCGACGACCACACGAACTACGCTGCGCGATGTGTTGGCCAGTTCGATGGCGCGCTGGATTTCCCGTTCGTTGCGTTCCTGATCGGGGCTGATCCAGATCCCGAGGGTCACGCGCAAACCGAACTCTTCAGCCAGTTTCGGGATGTCTTGCAGGGAACCGTCGACCGAGTAGATGCGGATGTTGTCCGTCAGCTTGCTCATGATCTCGAGGTCGCGGCGCATTTCTTCGTCGGAAGGGTACTGATCCTTCTGCGGGAATTGCCCTTGCTGGAATGGCGAATAGGAGAAACCGGAAATCTGCTCCGGCCAGTTGGGCGCGGAGACCGGGCGATTGATCAGTGCCCAGAAGCCGGTGAACAGGGCGGCGATTGCCAGAACCACCACCAGGTTGAGACCAAATTTACGCGATGACATAGCTGTTTCAGGTTCCAAAGGCTGTGGAACGGAGGATCGGTAGGCTATACGCCAATGGGGCGCGCATCCTACACCGGTAGTTCGCAAGTCGTACAACAGACAGGAAATTGCCTGACATTGGGCAATCCGCTTTGACTTAAGTTCTTACACTTGTAGATCGAAGGTTAAAACTTGTCGCTGCGTAGCCCTATAATGCGCGCCGGTTTTTGGGGTAATGGTCATGAGTACAGAAGATCCGCGGTTTGCAGGCATCGCCCGTTTGTATGGCATCGAAGGCATGGAGCGCTTGCGCGCGGCCCATGTGGCGATCGTCGGCGTCGGTGGCGTCGGTTCCTGGGCGGCGGAAGCCATGGCCCGTTGTGGTGTCGGCGAGATTTCGCTGTTCGACCTCGATGACGTCTGCGTGAGCAACGCCAACCGCCAGTTGCACGCGCTGGACAGCACCGTCGGCAAACCCAAGGTCGAAGTGATGGCCGAGCGTCTGCGCGGGATCAACCCGGATTGCACCGTGCATGCGGTGGCGGACTTCGTCACGCGCGACACCATGGCCGAATACATCACGCCGGACATCGACTGCGTGATCGACTGCATTGACGCCGTCAACGCCAAAGCGGCGCTGATCGCCTGGTGCAAGCGCCGCAAGATTCAGATCATCACCACGGGCGGCGCCGGTGGGCAGATTGATCCGACGCTGATTCAGGTCTGCGATCTGAACCGTACTTTCAACGATCCGTTGGCTTCGAAAGTGCGCTCGACTTTGCGTCGTGACTACGGCTTCTCGCGTACCGTGACCCGCCATTACAGCGTGCCGTGTGTGTTTTCCACGGAACAACTGCGTTATCCGAAGCCAGATGGCAGCATCTGCTTGCAGAAGAGTTTTGTCGGTGATGGCGTGAAACTGGACTGCGCGGGCGGGTTTGGTGCGGTGATGATGGTGACGGCGACGTTCGGCATGGTCGCGGCGACCAAGGCTGTGGACAAGATTGTGGCGGGTGTTCGGCGCCCGTCAGACCGGGTCAAACCTCAGGTCTGATGGTGGGGCTGCTGGCCCCTTCGCGAGCAAGCTCGCTCCCACATTGGAATGCGTTCACATGTGGGAGCGGGCTTGCTCGCGAAGGCGATTAACTTGCCAACTCATTCATCCGCTTAAGCACGGCATTGAGGCCATTGCTTCGCGAGGGCGATAGCTGTCGCGAAAGCCCTAGCTGATTGAACCAGTCCGGCAGATCCACTTGCTGCAGTTCAGCAGCGCTCAGACCATTGACTCGCAACAGTAACAACGCTACCAACCCACGAATCATCCGTGCATCGCTGCTGGCACTGAATTGCCAGTGGCCGTCCTGCAACTCACCCACCAACCACACTTGGCTTTCACAGCCATGTACCCGGTTGGCGTCGCACTTGTCTGCGTCATTCAACGGCGGCAGACGATCACCAAACTGCATCAACAACCGCGCCCGCTGTTCCCAACCGGCGGCATTCTGAAACGTTTGCAGCGCCTCGGCAGCCTCGACCGGCAAGCTCATCGCAACAACTCCAGCGCCTGATCCAGCGCTTCGAAAAAGCGCTCCAGATCCTCGGAGTCGTTGTACAACGCCAGCGACACGCGGATCGCCCCGGCCAGTTCGAAGCTTTTCAGCAGCGGCATGGCGCAGTGGTGCCCGGCGCGCACGGCAATGCCTTGCTCGGTCAGCAGATGCGCGAGATCGGCGTTGTGCACGCCCTCGACGACAAAACTTGCCAGCGCCAGTTGCGGCGTGCCCAGCAGGCGAATGCCATTGCGTGCTTCGAGGCCTTTGAGCAGGTAGTCATGCAGCGCCGCTTCGTGGGCAGAGACCGCGTCCTGATCCAGGCCGGCCAGGTAATCGAGGGTCGCACCAAGGCCGATCACGCTGGCAATCGGCGGTGTACCTGCCTCCAAACCCAAGGGAGCGGGGCGGAAGCGTGCGTCGTGATAATTGGCTTCCAGCACCATCTCGCCACCGAACTGCCACGGTTTCAGTTGTTCCAGCGCTTTATTGCGCCCGAACAACACGCCGAGGCCGTCGGGGCCGTACAGCTTGTGGCTGGAAAACACATAAAAGTCGCAACCCAGCGCCTGCACGTCATGTCGACCGTGCACCACGCCTTGGGCGCCGTCGACCACGGTCAGCGCGTTCTGCGCCTTGGCCATGCCCAGCAGCGCCGGTAGCGGTTGCCAGGCCCCCAGCACATTGGACAACTGGCTGACCGCCAGCAAGCGAGTGCGCGGGCCGATCAAGTGCACAGCGGCGGCGAGGTCGATCAGGCCGTCGTCATCCAGTGGCAGGATCACCAGTTTCAGAGCGCGACGTTGCGTCAGTTGCTGCCACGGCAGCAGGTTGGCGTGATGCTCCAGGGCGCTGATGACAATTTCATCGCCCGGCTGGAAAAGATGTTCCAGGCCATAGGCCAGGAGGTTCAGCGCACTGGTGGCGCCGTGGGTGAAGATGATCTGCCCGCTGTCACCGGCATTCAGCCACTGGGCAACCTTGAGGCGGCTGTCTTCGAACGCCTGCGTGGCATGTGCGCCGGGAAGATGCTGCGCACGATGCACGTTGGCCGCGCCATTGGCGTAGTAATGCGTCAGCGCGTCGAGCAGGGCCTGGGGCTTTTGCGTGGTGGCAGCGTTGTCCAGATAGGTCTGGTCTTGCCGTTGCAAAGCGGCGATGGCCGGGAAATCGGCGCGCCAGGGGGAGGGAATCATCATCTGTTCAGCCCTGTGAACTTGGGCGGATATACACCGAACCTTGTGGGAGCGGGCTTGCTCGCGAAAGCGTCGTGTCAGTCGACATCAAGGGTGACTGACAAACCGTCTTCGCGAGCAAGCCCGCTCCCACAGGAGGTCATAGCGGCACTTAGTTGTGAGCGTGCAGCGCTTCGTTCAGTTCGATCGCCGACTTGTGGGTTTTGCACTCCACGGCACCGGTTTCCGAATTGCGACGGAACAGCAGGTCGGTCTGACCGGCCAGCTCACGTGCCTTCACGACTTTGACCAGATTGTTGTGCTCGTCCAGCAGCGCGACTTTGGTGCCGGCGGTCACGTACAGGCCCGACTCGACGGTGTTGCGGTCGCCCAACGGGATACCGATACCGGCGTTGGCGCCGATCAGGCAGCCTTCGCCGACCTTGATCACGATGTTGCCGCCGCCCGACAGGGTGCCCATGGTCGAGCAGCCGCCGCCCAGGTCCGAGCCCTTGCCGACGAACACGCCAGCCGACACGCGACCTTCGATCATGCCCGGGCCTTCGGTGCCGGCGTTGAAGTTGATGAAACCTTCGTGCATCACGGTGGTGCCTTCGCCTACGTAGGCGCCCAGACGCAGACGTGCAGCGTCAGCGATACGCACGCCGGCCGGCACCACGTAGTCGGTCATTTTCGGGAACTTGTCCACCGAGAACACTTCCAGCAGTTCGCCGCGCAGACGGGCTTCGAGTTGCAGCTCGGCCAGTTCGCTCAGGTCGATTGCGCCCTGGCTGGTCCACGCCACGTTCGGCAGCAGCGGGAAGATCCCGGCCAGGCTTACGCCGTGCGGCTTGACCAGACGGTGGGACAGCAGGTGCAGCTTCAGATAAGCCTCAGGCGTCGAGGTCAGTTGCGCATCTTCGGCCAGCAGGGTAGCGACCAGCGGCTTGTGGCTCTCGGCCAGACGGGTCAGCAGTTTGCCTTGAACGGCGTCGATGCCTTTGACCGCTTCAGCCAGTTGCGCAGCCTGTGCGGTGGTGAAGGTGATGGCCTGGTTGCCTTCGGTGTAACCGAGGATCGGTGCAACGGCAGCGACCAGTTCGGCCGAAGGGTTGAGCAGTGGCTGTGCGTAGAACACTTCCAGCCAGGCGCCTTGACGATTCTGAGTGCCGACACCAAAGGCGATGCTGAACAGGGAATTGGACATGTGAATACCTCTGCAAAAAGTGACGGGCTGCTTATTTGAGCGCGGCCGCGTAGATGTCTGGCTTGAAGCCAATCAGGGTTCGGTCACCGAGATCGAGCACCGGGCGCTTGATCATCGAGGGTTGAGCGAGCATCAGTTCGATGGCTTTCACTTGGTCGAGATCGGCTTTACGTTCGTCATCGAGTTTGCGAAAGGTCGTGCCTGCACGGTTCAACACCGTTTGCCAGCCGTGCTCGTTACACCATTGGGTCAGGTGCTCACGGTCGATACCGGCAGTCTTGTAATCATGAAAGTCGTAGCTGACAGCGTGTTCATCGAGCCAGGTGCGCGCCTTTTTCATGGTGTCGCAGGCTTTGATGCCGAAAAGGCGCAACGTTTTACTTGAAACGGTCAAGGAATCGCCCCCTTTACAGGTGCTGGGAAAAAATGGTCTTGGATTATGCCATGAGCCTTCGGTTAAAGCGCAAAACCTGTGGGAGCGAGCTTGCTCGCGAGGGGGCCGTCGCAGTCAACATCATTGTTGAATGACCTAGGGCATTCGTGAGCAAGCCCGTTTCCACAAGGGAAATGCAATTCCCGTGGCTTTGTACAAATGATGGCAAGTGGCTACAAAGTTGTCTTGTTGCGATGTGGGTGAAGGCGTAGCATGCGCGCCCTCGATCAGCCTGCTGAATCGATTATTGCAATTTGACACGGATAGTTATGACTGCGCCCTCCCGTTTTTTTGTCTCGCTGCTGACCCTCTCTTTCACGACATTCACACCCTTGGTCGCTGCCAGTGCCGAACGTGCTGACCTGCTTGGGGTGTATCGGCAAGCGGTTGAACACGACTCTCAACTGTCCGCCGCCCGTCATGATTATCTGGCTCGCCGCGAAAGCGTGCCGCAAGCCCGCGCCGGGTTGCTGCCCACCCTCAGCGCTGGAAGCACAGTGGAATCGGTGCGCCTGCAACGTGACGAGCCGGGCCTGACTCGCACCCGCAGTACTTCGGTGTTTCAGGCCAACCTCAATCAACCACTGTTTCGTGTCGACCGCTGGTTTCAACTCGAAGCGGCGCAGGCCAGCAGCTCGCAGGCCGAACTTGAATTGGGCGCCAAGGAACAGGGGCTGGTTCTGACCGCAGCCCAAGCCTATTTTGAAACCTTGCGTGCGCTGGATTTGCTCGCGGCTTCCAAAGCCGAGGAAGCCGCGCTCAAGCGGCAACAGCAACAAGCGCAGGCGCGTCTGGAAAATGGTGCGTCAAGCATCACCGACGTGCTCGACGCCCAAGCTGCGTACGACAACGCCAACGCCAACCGCAAGCTTGCCGAGCGCAAGGTCGATGATGCATACGAAGGGCTGTCCCGCCTGACGAGTCAGGACTATTCGTCGATCGACGGTATCGAGCATCAACTCCCGGTGGAGCTTCCGGCCCCCAACGACGCCAATGCCTGGGTCAGCCGTGCAGTGCAGCAAAACCTGGCATTGCAGGCCAGCAGTTACGCAGTGATTGCCGCCGAGCAGACCAACCGCCAGCGCAAGGCGGGTTATGCGCCGACCATTGATGCGGTGGCGTCCTGGCGCAAGGGTGACAACGACAGTTTCGGCTACAGCAATCCCACCGATTTCGGCCGCGATGGCTACCGCGACAATGTCGCCCAAGGCAGCATCGGGGTGGAGTTGAACATCCCGTTATACAGCGGCGGCATGACCCGCTCGCAGGTGCGCGAAGCCACCGAGCGTCTGGCGCAAAGTGAGGACGAGCGCGAGGACCGCCGCCGCGAAGTGGTGCAGAACACGCGCAATTTCTATCGTGCGGTCAATTCCGATATCGAGCAGGTGACTGCCCGCCGGCAAACCATTCGTTCGAGCCTGGCGTCGGTCAAGGCCAACCAGGCAGGCCGGAATCTGGGCTCGCGTAACACTGCTGACGTGCTCAACGCCGAGCGCCAGTTGTATGGCGCGGTGCGTGAGTACAACAACGCTCGTTACGACTACATCATCGATACGCTCAAGCTGAAGCAGGCGGCCGGGACCTTGAGTCCCGCCGACCTGAACGATCTGGCGATGTACCTGAACAAGGACTATGACGCGGATCGCGATTTCCTGCCGCCAGAGGAGCGCAAGTCGCTCTAACGGGCGCGTCATACACCCGAGTGAGATCAACCTTGGAGAAGTGATGTCGTTTTGATACCAATTGTTTCAAAGCTGATATAACCTATTGAAAGATTTATGAATTTATTGTCGATAAGCGGCATGCATGGAAGCTTATGAGTGATCAAGGAAGGGGCGCTGAGTCGTCCACGCCAGACACCGGTCTCGTGTGTCTGGTAATGCTTGCCCGTTTTCATTCGGTGGCAGCATCCGCCGAGCAATTGGCGCATGAGTTCACTCCGGCCAATCAGCTTTTCACTCAACGTGAGCTGCTGCTCGCCGCCCGCAAGCTGGGCCTGAAGGCCAAGTCGGTCAACACCACCGCCGCCCGTCTGGACCGCACGCCTTTACCAGCGATTGCCGTCGCAAACGACGGCACGTTTTTCATCATCGCCAAGCTTGATCAAGGTCAGGCACTGATTCAGGACCCGCGTGCCGCGCGACCGGAAGTGATTACGCTCCAGGAACTGGCCGCACGCTGGAGCGGTGAACTGCTGCTGGTGCGTTCGGAGTCGACGCTGGCCGGCGAAACTTCGCGCTTCGATTTCACCTGGTTCATTCCCGCCATCGTCAAATACCGCAAGCTGCTCGGGGAAGTGCTGCTGGTGTCATTTGCCTTGCAACTGTTTGCGCTGGTCACGCCGCTGTTTTTCCAGGTGGTGATGGACAAGGTGCTGGTGCATCACGGCCTGACTACCCTCGACGTAATCGCCGCCGGGCTGCTGGGCATCATGCTGTTCGAGTCGGCCCTGAGCGGTTTGCGCAGCTACGTGTTTGCCCACACCGCGAGTCGCATCGATGTGGAGTTGGGCTCGCGCTTGTTCCGGCACCTGATCAACCTGCCGCTGGCCTATTTCCAGGCGCGCAGGGTCGGTGATTCGGTGGCCCGGGTGCGCGAGCTGGAGAACATCCGCAGCTTCCTCACCGGCAACGCGATCACTTTGTTGCTGGACGTGCTGTTCTCCGTGGTGTTCGTGCTGGTGATGTTCTATTACAGCGGCTGGCTGACCCTGATCGTGTTGCTGTCGTTGCCGTTGTACGTGCTGGTGTCGCTGTTCATCACGCCGTTGCTGCGGGCCAGGTTGGAGGACAGCTTCACGCGTGGCGCCGAGAATCAGGCGTTTCTGGTGGAGACCGTCAACGGCATCGACACGGTGAAATCCATGGCTGTCGAGCCGCAGGCCATCCGCAAGTGGGACAACCAGATGGCCGCATACGTCGCCGCTGGTTTCAAGACCCAGACCCTGTCCACCATCGCCAATGAAAGCGTGTCGCTGATCGGTAAACTGGTCACGGTCGCGACCTTGTGGCTGGGCGCTCGCCTGGTGATCGACGGGCAATTGTCGGTGGGCGAGCTGATCGCCTTTAACATGCTTGCCGGTCGCGTCAGCGGGCCGATCATGCGTCTTGCGCAACTGTGGACGAGCTTCCAGCAGACCGGCGTTTCGGTGCAGCGTCTGGGCGACATTCTCAACACCCGTACCGAATTGTCCCAGGCCACACGCAGTGCGTTGCCGCCGCTCAAGGGCCAGATCGAATTCGACCAGGTGCATTTCCGCTATCGCGCCGACGGTTCGGAAGTTCTGCGTGGCGTCAGCCTGCAAATCGCTGCCGGCGAAGTGATCGGGGTGGTCGGGCGCTCCGGCTCCGGCAAGAGTACTCTGACGCGATTGCTGCAACGTTTGTACGTGCCAGAACGCGGCCGGGTGCTGGTCGATGGCATGGACCTGGCCCTGGCGGACGTCTCCTCCCTGCGTCGACAGATCGGCGTGGTGTTGCAGGACAACATGCTGTTCAACCGCAGCATCCGCGAGAACATTGCCCTGAGCGATCCGGGCGCGCCACTCGAAGCGGTGATGCACGCGGCCACCATGGCCGGCGCACATGAGTTCATTCTGGAACTGCCCGAAGGCTACGACACCATGGTCGGCGAGCACGGCACCTCGCTTTCCGGCGGCCAACGGCAACGGGTGGCCATCGCCCGTGCCTTGATCGGCAATCCGCGAATCCTGATTTTCGACGAGGCCACCAGTGCGCTGGACTACGAGTCCGAGCGGATCATCCAGCAAAACATGCAAAGCATCTGCGCGGGGCGCACGGTGATCATCATCGCGCATCGATTGTCGGCGGTACGCGATGCCAATCGCATCCTCGTAGTCGATCGCGGACAGATCGTCGAACAGGGCAGCCATGCCGAATTGCTCACCCATCAGGCCGGCCACTATTCGCGCCTGCATCGCATGCAACAGGGCTGATCAGCCCTTCATGTATTCGTAGTTCGCCGCCCCCATTTCGGATGCGGTGGCAGTCACTGTATTCCGGATTCAAGGATCGATTTCCCATGAGCGCAACGCCCTCATTAATGCAGCGTTACCGTCACGCCTGGCGCGAATCCTGGCGTCAGCGCAAACAGATGGACAGCGTGCCGCGCCTGCGCCATGAAGCACAGTTCCTGCCCGCCGCGCTGGAGTTGCAGGAAACCCCCGTGCACCCGGCGCCAAGAATCTTTATCTGGAGCATCATGGGCTTCGCAGTGCTGGCGCTGTTGTGGGCGTACACAGGCAAGATCGAAGTGGTGGCGGTCGCCTCCGGGAAGATCGTGCCGAGTGGCAAGACCAAACTGATTCAATCCAGCGAAACGGCGGTGGTCAGGGCTATTCATGTCAGCGACGGTCAGGCGGTGAAAGTCGGTGAGTTGCTGGTCGAACTCGACCCGACGGCTGCTGACGCCGACGTCAGGCGGATTCAGAGTGACTTGCTTGCCGCCCGCATCGACGGCGCCCGCAGTGCAGCGATGCTCGATGCGATCAATCAGCACAACCCGCCGGCATCGCTGATCGGCGCAATCACCGACGCCGATCCGCAACAGGTGCTCAGTGCCCAGCGCTGGCTGCAAGGGCAGTATCAGGAATACCGCAACAGCCTGGAATTGGTGGACGCGGAAATCCAGCAGCGCAATGCCGAAATCCAGTCTGCCCAGGCCCAGGTGGCCAGCCTTCGGCAAACCGTGCCGATTGCCACGCAACTGGCCGAGGACTACCAGCGCCTGCTCGCGCAACAATACGTCGCCCGCCACGAATACCTGGAAAAAGAACAGGCGCGCCTCGACCTGCAACGCCAATTGAGTGTGCAGCAAGCCAGCGTCTTGCAATCCACCGCCGCGCAAGGCGAAGCGCGACGTCGACGCGAAGGTGTGGTCGCGCAAAATCGCCGCGCCATGCTCGACCTGCAACAGCAGGCCAACCAAAAAGCCGCGAGTCTGGTCGAGGAACTGACCAAGGCCCGCTACCAGGAAACCCTCACCAGCCTCACTGCGCCGGTGGACGGCACCGTTCAGCAACTGGCGATTCACACCGTCGGTGGTGTCGTCACTGCGGCCCAACCCTTGATGGTCATCGTGCCCGCCGACCAACCGGTGGAAGTGGAAGCCATGCTGGAAAACAAGGACGTCGGCTTCGTCCGTGCCGGCCAGCCGGTCACAGTCAAGGTCGAAACGTTCACCTTCACCAAGTACGGCACGGTTGCCGGTGAAGTCCTCAGCGTCTCCAGCGACGCCATCGACGATGAAAAACGCGGTCCGGTCTACAGCACCCGCATCCGCCTGAAAACCGATCATTTGATGATCAACGGCCAACGCGTGGCGCTGGCGCCGGGTATGTCAGTGACGGCGGAAGTGAAGACCGATCAGCGACGGGTGATCGAGTACTTCTTGAGCCCGCTGCAACAACATATGGATGAGAGTTTGCGTGAGCGTTGAGTGTTGAGTGTTGACGGATTCAGGTGGGAAACAGTCAGGATTGAAACGAAAAATCCTTCAACGTCCATGAAATCGGAAACGTTATGAAATTCAAGGTGGGTCATTTGAGCATTGTTCGTGGGTTGAAATTGATACTGCTGGTGGTGGGTGCTCTGACGATTCTGAAATATGGCGCCATTACCCTCTTATCGCTTAGTTCTGATTCCGATGATGATGTGACGAAGCTGGCTTATTTGTCTCCAAACGGAAAGTACAGCGCTGTTCACGTCACGCGTGCAGGCGGGGGCGCAATAGCGCCGTTTTGCTCGGACACGGTTTTTGTTTTTAACAGTCGGCAGACTATCGATGAAGTAATTGCTCACTCCGAATACCAGGTTTATTCAGCTGAGTGTGATGTTTTTTTTGACCACGAAGCTTCACCGGCAGTGAAGTGGAATTCAGACAATGATCTTCAAATCGATTTTGCAATCGGTGCAACCCGGATCGTGAGCCGAGACGTCAAGCTGCGTGCCTCGGACGCTTCCGGAAAGATACAGATCAGGTTTTCTGCTTATCGCTAGAAAGGGAATTTTCAAGTTTCCTCTTGAACGATCAAGAGGGTTTTTAAAGTAAGGGAAGCAAGTGGCTAAACTGACGTTGATGCAGGGGCAATTTGGCAAGGACAGTTTTACTGTACAAACCAAAGATGGAACACTCGTTGCGGCGAAATGGCTGAGTGACGGGCTTGGCAATTATGTTATGGATCCCCAGACCGATCAGCCGTTCATGGTGCCGGCGGATTATGATATGAAAGCTTCGATCGAACACTTCAAGAAAGTCAGGGAGGACTATGACGCGTCCTCTCTCAGTTTTCGGAACAGCCTCTATAGCGTTGTTTATGAGACCTTCAGGCAGAGTGGCGTGGGTGATCTTCAACGCTCTTATAACGGTGCTTCGCACACGACAGGTGACGGCTTCGTTCCCAGTTTCACAAATGCTGCGTCTTTCAACTTCGGATTGATTTCAACCGTATTGGGGCTGACCGAAACGGAAATTATTGGTGGAGGAGGTCTCTATAACTTATACAAGTCCTTCCGCCCCGGTGGTCAAAATATCAAGACTGAAGGCGAGTTGTGGAACAATGAGCCCAATGTCATTTCAATAAAAACCGGGATGTCGATTATTCATCCGGATCGTGACGGGCAACCACTGATTGATCAAGGTGGACCGGCGTGGACCCCGCCAGCAAGCCTGCTGAACATCGAAATCAACCCCGATCCTCAGGCGAGCCACCAAATACAACTTGAGAATCAGCGAACACGAGATGCGGCCAACGGTTACATCGTCAACAGTGCGACGAACAAGATCTTCGCCCTCGACGGGATTCTCAACAAAACCGATTTCACCTCCACCCAAATGGCCAGCCTGGCCTCGGGCGGTATTCGTCCGGGTGAAATGCAACTGGACCCCAACGCGCGCCCCAACACCTACCTGTCGCAGTTCTACCCGACCCCGAGCGCGACCAAGCCGGATTTCAGCCTGCGCAGCGCGGTCACTCTGAATGGTTTGTCGGCAATGTCGACATTCAACACCTACGTTGACCCACTGTTGCTGGACCTGACCGGCAATGGCGTGCACATGACCGACATCCGCGACGGTGTGCTGTTTGATACCGACCACAGTGGCACGCTCAAGCGCAGCGGCTGGGCGGATCGCACCACCGGCATGCTGGTGATTGACGATGGCAGTGGCCAGATCAAAGACGTCAGTCAGATGTTCTCCGAGTATTACGGTGGCAAGGTCGGCGTCAACGGCGCGGCGGGCGAGACAAAGTTCAAGGACGGTTTCGCGGCATTGGCCAGTGAAGACGCGAACAAGGACGGCATGATCGATCAGCGTGATCCGATCTGGAGCAAATTGCGCGTCTGGGTTGACGGCACGCATGACGCCAAAGTCGATGGCGGTGAACTCAAGACGCTGGCCGAGCTGGGAATCACCCAGATCAATGTACGTGCGGTGGCGTCCCCTCAAGCTGAGATGCGTGACGGTAACAAGGTGCTCGCCACTGGTTCGTTCACGATGAATGGCAAGAGCCAGGAAGCATTGGCGGTGGATTTTCTGGGGGATCCGGTCAGCAACATCGTGACCAGCCAAGGCACCGGCACGCGCGTGACCTCGACTACCAGCGGCGCCAACACCCGCACCACCAGCGCTTACGCCAGCCAGAGCACCACGGGTGAAACTCTGGATGCGGCCAAACTGGGGGTGAACAATCTGTACGGCGGTAGCGGCAATGACACATTGATTGCTGCGCCGGATGGTAGCTGGCTTGTCGGCGGTGCTGGCAGCAACGCCTACATCGGCGGTCTGGGCGATGACGTTTTTGTCATCAGCGCTTCGGACGATACAAGAAACATTCGTGGTAATGGCGGCCGTGATACAGCCATTATCGTCGGCACCCAAGACGTCTTCCTGAACATGGCCAGCGCCGGCCTCACCATCGCCGAAGGTGGCGGCGGTAACGACGTCATCATGAGCGGTGGCACCGGTAGCGCTTTCATTAAAGGCGGCTCAGGCAACTCGACGCTGGTCGGTGGCTCGGGTAACGACGTGCTGGTCGGTGGCAGCGGCCACAACACCATCATTGGCGGCAGCGGTAAAGCGGTGATTTATGCCGGGCCTCAGGGCGACACCATTTATGCTTCCGAAGACGGCAGCATCATCCATGCCGGTGGCGGCGCCGATAAAATCTTCGGCGGTGCCGGTAACGACATCATCGAAGTCGGCCATGGCAACGCGACCATTGATGGTGACGGCGGGATCAATCTGGTCACGCTGCACGGCACTCACGGCGACTACCGCATCACTCGCACCGCGACCGGTTATGAAGTGGCCGACAAGGTTGCCGGGCGTGACGGCACGGTGACGCTGAGCAACATCCAGAAGCTCAACTTCTCGGACATTTCCGCTGTTGACCTGCTGACCCCCAACGCGATGCCAGTGGCCGATGTGCTCACGCTCGACAAGGCCGGCAAGGCGTTTGATCGCACCCAGACACATCTGATCAGCGCCGAAAGCCTGTTGGCCAATGATCAACGTCTGAACAGCCAAGGCGCGCTGCACATTGCCAATGTCGGTGACGCGGTCGGCGGTACGGTCAGCCTCACCGCCCAGGGCGATGTGCTGTTTACCCCGGACGCGCGTTACACCGGACTGATCAGCTTCAAGTACGGCGTGGCCGATGCGGCGGGTAATCTGTCGGCGTCGGTGGTGGACCTCGGCAGCGGCCAGACCGCACCGATGCGTGCCGGTGTGACCCTGCTGACTCCCGAAGTGCCGCTTGATCCCTTGGCCGCTCAGGAATGGTATTTGAGCGACACCCATGTGCTGCCGGTCTGGAAGGACTACACCGGCAAAGGCGTGCGCATTGGTCAATTCGAGCCGGGCGGCGAGTTCGCTACCGCGCCGGAAATTTTTGATGTCGCGCATCCTGACCTGGCGCCGAATATCGATCAGGCCTGGTTGCAAACGCAGAAGACCAACGGCACCTTGCCGGGGCTGATGTCCAACCACGCGACGATGGTCGCGGGGGTGATGGTCGGCGCGAAGAACGGCATCGGCGGCGTGGGCGTGGCCTACGACGCGAAACTCGGTGGTTACTACCTCGCGGGCAAGGGCGATGATCTGACGGGACTCGGCCACATGGTCAGTTTCGACATCGCCAACAACAGCTGGGGTTTCACCAATGACTTCGCCCTTAGCAGTTATCAGGACGGCCACTTCACCACCGCCACCGCGCTGAGCATGAATGCGCAGTACGCGGCGAGCAACGGTCGCGGCGGCCTGGGTACGATCATCGTTGCAGCGGGCGGCAACAGCCGTGCTACCGGTGGCAATGCCCAGGGTTCGCTGACCAACAACAATCGCTTCTCAGTGGAAGTCGGCGCGATCAACGCACAGGGCGATCTGTCGACCTTGCAGATAGGCTCTTCGCCATTTTCCAACCCGGGCGCCAGCCTGTTGGTATCAGCACCGGGCAGCAATGTCGTGTCCACCAGCCACATGCTGGAAACCGAACGCGGCTCCACGTTCGGCAACGATTACACCAGCATGCAAGGCACCAGTTTTGCTGCGCCGATCGTTTCCGGCATCGTTGCGTTGATGCTCGAAGCCAACCCGAACCTGGGTTATCGCGATGTGCAGCAGATCCTCGCGTTGTCAGCGCGCCAGATCAACGACCCGGCCACCCAATGGAGCGACAACGCCGCCCATGGCTGGAACGGCGGCGGCATGCACACCAGCAATGACTATGGTTTTGGTGAAGTCGATGCGCGGGCCGCGGTGCGTTTGTCCGAGGCCTGGATGACCCAGAGCACCGGCGCCAACGAATACGTCTACAGCGCCTCCAGCGGTGCACTGGGCAAACCGTTGGCAGCGGGCGCGACGCTGACGTCCTCGATTGCGATGAATGCCGGGATGAATGTCGAGCACGTCGAGATCGACTTTGATGCTCAGGTTGGCCGCCTCGGCGATCTGACCCTCAAGCTGATTTCCCCCGATGGCACGCAAAGTGTGTTGCTCAACCGTCAGGGCAAAGTCCCGGATGGCATGCCGGGCGCCAGCGCTAGCGATGTCGGCAGCACGCAGTCCGGCTCGTTCAAGTACACCTTCATGTCGACCCATGACTTCGGTGAACGCTCGGCGGGCAACTGGACCCTGCAAGTGACCGATTCGGCGTCCGGTCTGCCGGTTACCCTCAATAGCTGGTCGCTGCGTTTGTACGGCAGTAAGGCGACGGCAGACGACACCTATTTCTACACCGATGAATACCTCAAGTCGGTAGTTGGCCATGCCAATCGCGCGGTGCTGGATGACGCGGTCAACGGTGTCGCAGGTGGGCGCAATACCCTGAATGCGGCGGCTGTTTCCGGGGACACCTCGGTCAACCTGCTGACCGGTGTTGCCAGCATTGGCGGCGCGGCGCTGACGGTGAAAAACCCGTCGGCCATTCAGAATATCGTTACCGGCGATGGCAATGACACGCTGGTCGCCGGCAATGCCGACGCCTTGCTCGACGGCGGACGTGGCAACAACGTGCTGACCGGCGGTGCGGGCAAGGACTTCTTTGTGGTGCATCGTCGCGATGCGGGCAACGATACCCTCAACAACTTCGAAGCTGCGCGCGGTGAAATCGTCGATCTGGTGGGGTTTGCCGGGAAAAAATTCGCTGATCTGCAACTGACGCAACAGGGCGCGGACGTCAAGGTTGACCTGGGCAAGGGCCAGGTGATCGTTCTGAAAAACCAGGCACTCGCCGGCATCACTGCAGCGAACTTCAAGTTTCAGGACAGCTTTGTCGCGCCGACGGCTTACATCAACAGCGACGCTTCGGCGGTCAAGCCGCAGGAGGGTTTGGGCGCCGTGGTACTCAACGGTGGCGGTAAAGGCGTGATGTACAGCAGCGACGCTCAGGGTAAAACCGTGGCCTCACTGAATGGTACGATTTACAGCCACGACAGCGCGACCTCGGACGTGTTTGTGGTGGCGGCCCAGTCCGGCGTCAAGGATTACAACAACGCCTTGCGTGGGTTCCGTCACGGTATCGACAAGATCGATTTGCGCCAGACTGGCGTCACCGACTTCAGTCAGTTGATCATCGAGCACAAGAACCGCGCGACATTCAATGGCCTGACCCAGATTCACGGTGTGTATGTGACACGCATCGGTGCCCAGGGCAGCGATGCAAACACCAATCTGCTGTATCTGGATGCGCTTGATGTGGCGCAGATCAGTTCGACGGATTTCCTCTTTGCCGACCCTGCGCCTGCCGTGGTGCCAACGGTTGGACCGGTGCCGCCGGTCACCGATCAGCCTCCGCTCACGGTACCTGAAACGCTGACGCCGATTGTCGAGCGTCCTGGCGTCGACAAACCTTCGGTGGTCACGCCGCTGCCTCCCATTGACCTGTCCCCGGCCATCAGTGTTCCGACCATTGATCCAGTGCTGCGACCTTCGGTCACGATTCCGGACTTCAAGCTGCCGGAGACCAAGACGATTGAGCAGATCCTGGCAGAACGCGGTATCGACCTGAATCCGAAAGTGCCGGAACACAAAACCTTTGAACAGATCATGGCCGAGCGTGAGGCGAACCGGGGTGGGACGACGCTCCCTGACCACAAAACCATCGAGCAGATTCTGGCCGAGCGCGCTGTTGGTTCCCTGGTTCCATCGAAAGTACCGGACATCGGCCCGGTCGGTCGGGATGTGCTGGGGCCTGCGTCGATTGATATTCCGAGTCCACGGCCGATTATCATCCCGGATGTCCCGACGATCGATATCGCCCATCGTGACCTTGATATCCCGACTCGCCGACCGGTCATCGTTCCAGACGTTGTGAGTGCGCAAGACCCACGCCTGAAAATCGACGATACCTGGGGCGTAGGGCAAACCGCGGACACTACGTTCGCGTCAATCCGGGACAGGATCCGCGGCGGTTCAACACCTTCTACAACGAACCCTCTGCCGGCGGCCACCGACCCGAACGTCATGACGGTCCAGGGCTTCTTCGCCGATGTCACGATTGGCGACGAAAGCAAGACCATCAACGTCGAAGCCTCGAATGCCAAAGTGCATGCCGGCAACGGTGACAATAAGGTTAACGTGACGGGCCGCCGGGGCAATATCACTTTGGGCAATGGCAATAACGTTGTGATCGGTGATGTCGACAAGCTCACCGTCGGCCATGGCAACAACACCATTACCGATTCAGGGTCTTTCGCTACGGTGAAACTGGGGGATGGCAACAACAAGGTGGTGGTCAGCGGCAACATGCCGACGGTTGAAGTCGGGCACGGGGTCAATGACATCGAGTTCAGCAACGGGGGAGGCGATCTGGTGTTCGGCAAGGACATCAGCCCCGATCAATTGTGGTTCCAGCACAAAGGGCAGGACCTGCAGATATCGGTGATCGGCAGCAAGCAGGAAGTCACGCTGCATAACTGGTATGCCGACAAGCCGGAGCGGCCTCGGGACATCATGGCCGGAGACCGTCATCGGTTGATGGATCGTGATGTGGAGCAACTGGTCCAGGCCATGGCGGCGTTCGCGCCAGCGGCGCCAGCGACCATGACCTTCGGCGGGGCCGAGCAGCAGGCGTTGCAGCCTGTGCTGGCGGCGAACTGGATGTAAATAACGGCAGTTGACGCGAAAAAAGGCCCGCGATGTTTGTCACGGGCCGACGAGGGCGGTGCAATGCCGCCCTCGTCTTATGCTCGTCTGAAGCGCAACGTGCAGGTTTGCTTTTAAAGAATGGTTTTTTAGGGAAACTCTGAAGAAGCCTTCCAAATCTGGTGAAATACCCGCCCGACCCGAACACGACGGTTGAGTCACGATGAAACAGATGTCCTTCGCCGATGCCGAGTACGCCGGCAAACGTAAGCAGACCCGCCGCGAGCGCTTTCTGATTGAGATGGATCAGGTCGTGCCTTGGAAGGGCTTGATTGCCTTGATCGAACCACACTATCCGAAGGGCGACGGCGGTCGTCCGGCTTACCCGCTGATGGCGATGTTGCGGGTTCATCTGATGCAGAACTGGTTCGGCTACAGTGATCCGGCGATGGAAGAAGCGCTCTATGAGACCACGATCCTGCGCCAGTTTTCGGGGTTGCACCTGGATCGGATTCCCGATGAGACCACGATCCTCAACTTCCGGCGTCTGTTGGAAAAACACGAGTTGGCCGGCGGAATTTTGCAGGTCATCAACGGTTATCTAGGCGACCGTGGCCTGATGTTGCGCCAGGGTACGGTGGTCGATGCAACGATCATTCATGCGCCGAGTTCGACCAAGAATGAAGACGGAAAACGTGATCCCGACATGCATCAGACGAAGAAGGGGAACCAGTATTTCTTCGGGATGAAAGCGCATATCGGCGTTGATGCCGAGTCGGGTTTGGTGCATAGCGTGGTGGGCACGGCGGCGAATGTCGCGGACGTGACGCAGGTTGCTCAGTTGCTGCATGGCGAAGAGTCGTACGTGTCTGGCGATGCCGGTTACACCGGCGTGGACAAGCGTCCCGAGCATCAGAACCGCAAAATGATCTGGTCAATTGCCGCACGGCCCAGCACGTATAAGAAGCACGGCAAGAAGAGTTTTATTGCTCAGGTGCGTCGCAAAATCGAATACGCCAAGGCCCAGGTACGCGCTAAGGTTGAACACCCGTTTCGGGTCATCAAGTGTCAGTTTGGGTATACGAAAGTGCGCTTTCGCGGCTTGATGAAAAACACCGCGCAACAGGTCACGCTATTTGCGCTGTCGAACGTGTGGATGATGCGAAAACGGCTGCTGGTTGCGGGAGAGGTACGTCTGTAATGCGCAAAAAGCGCCTTGAAAAGGCGCCGCGCAAGGGTGAAACGATGAGTGAGTAACAGGAAAGGTCTGTTTTCTGACCCTGCCAGCGTTTTTTTGATTGACCAATGAGGGCATCAAAAAATCGCTGACTACTTCAGACCTTCCCTAGGTGGGGACATTCATTTCGGGTAAAGCAAACGCATCAGGCGTTTGTCTTTCTTGCTGATCTTGCGATTGATTGGCACTTCCCAATTACCCAGTGTCAACGTATTAGCCACTGGGTGGTGCATGATCGATCTTTTGTCGTAAGAAGTATAAATCGCCTCCAGCGTGTCGAAAGGAGTAAACAGGTTTCTGTCGATTTCCTCCGGCATCAGTGGATTCATTTCGCGGTTCTGATAGAACTCATAGACCTTTGGTTTATCCCACGGGATTTTCGCCTGCGGGTGCTGGTGTTCATGCATAGCGCCAAGGGCGTGACCGAACTCATGAGTCACGATGACTTCAAAGTCTGGATGATCCGGTTTTACGCCCAGGTCCATGGTTCTGTCGTCAGGATGAATCAACAACGCGTCGGTGCCGAGCATCGAACTGTTGGAGTTGTTGGTAGTGGCGATGCGTATGTCGCCCACGAGGTCGTCAACGAACTCGAACTTCAGGTTGATATACGGCAACCATTGACTGGCTGCCTTTATGATTTTGTCTTTGTGATCTGCTTCGGGTGCGTCCATGAAGGCAATCTTCAGGGTGCGGCCGTTTGCCCATAGTTTTGAATAATTTAATATCGAGCGTTTACGCCGAGTGCCAGTAAATGTGCCGATGTTGGCCGGGTTTTCATTGGTGGCCACCTGGTAAGCCGCTTGATCGTCGGGCCATTGTATAAGTTGGCAATCTGTTAGTTCGTGCATGATGGACTTCATCCTTGAAGTTGAGAGTAAGCAGTTGTTCAGGCACTGCAAGTTATTCAGCTCTATATTAGCGCTTGGCCGAAAGGCAAGTGCAATACAACGTTATATGGACTGTGACGTCATATTTTTATGTCCCGTGCAGGTACGAGCCCGACCCCACGGTCACGCGTCGCTTGAAATCCTTGGATTGGCGACGACACGCTCAGGCAGATTAGATTAAAGCTGTGGCGGTGTGTCGGTGTCTTGCTGGGAGTTTATTTTTTATAGGGTGCGGGAGTTTGATGCTGCAAGTGGCCGTGCCAGATTGACTGGCACGGCCTCATCAATTACTGCTTGCGAGTAATAAATGCGCGAATACGCTCGGCGGCTTCCACGCATTCCGCCAGCGGCGCGACAAGTGCCATGCGTACACGGCCCGCACCCGGATTGACACCGTCCACGTCGCGGGACAAGTACGAGCCCGGCACCACCGTCACGTGCTCTTCGGCGAAAAGATCACGGCAGAACGCTGCATCATCACCTTGCACATTCGGCCACAGGTAAAAGCTGCCATCCGGGCGCTGCACATCCATCACTGGGGCAAGAATCTCCAGCACCGCATCGAACTTCTCGCGATACAGCGCACGGTTGGCGCGTACGTGTACTTCGTCGTTCCACGCGGCAACGCTGGCCAGTTGAGTTTGGACTGGCATCGCGCAGCCGTGGTAGGTGCGATACAGCAGGAAGCCTTTGAGAATGTCAGCGTCGCCGGCGACGAAACCGGAACGCAGGCCCGGCAGGTTGGAGCGTTTGGACAGGCTGTGGAACACCACGCAGCGTTTGAAATCCTTACGGCCCAGTTCGACGCAAGCGGTCAGCAGGCCTGGCGGCGGCGTTTGCTCGTCAAAGTACAGTTCGCTGTAGCACTCGTCGGCGGCGATGACGAAATCGTATTCATCGGCCAGGGCAATCAACTTTTTCAGCGTCTCGACCGGGATCAGTGCGCCGGTCGGGTTGCCCGGCGAGCACAGGAACAGGATCTGGCAGCGTTTCCAGATGTCCGGCGACACCGCATCGAAATCAGGGTTGAAGCCGTTTTCATCGAGGCACGGCAGGTAATGTGGCTTGGCCCCGGCGAGGAACGCGGCGCCTTCGTAGATCTGATAGAACGGGTTCGGGCTGACCACTAGCGCGTCGTCGCCACGGTTGACCACGGTCTGGGTGAAGGCAAACAACGCCTCACGCGTACCGTTGACCGGCAGCACGTTGCGAGCCGGGTCGATCCAGCCGCTCGGCACGCCGAAGCGACGTTCACACCAGCCAGCGATGGCTTCACGCAGGGCTGGAATACCGAGGGTCGTCGGGTACACCGCCATCTGATCCAGACTGTTCGCCAGTGCTTCGGCGACAAAGCTTGGCGAACGATGTTTCGGCTCGCCGATCGACAGGGCGATCGGGCGCTTGTCAGGGTTCGCTGTGACCGTGCCAAGCAGGGCGCGGAGCTTTTCGAACGGATAGGGCTGGAGCTGGTTCAGAGCGTTGTTCATTGGTACAGGGTCTCATTGCAAAGCAGATTAATCCGGGCACGCACTCAGATGCTGATGCGCGAAAGCTTGATATCGGGTTCCTGATTGACGCTCAGTTGCTCAACGATCGCGTCCTGCAAACGACTGCACAGCAAGGGATCGGACAGTGGCTGGTTGTGTGCGTCGGTGATGAAGAACACGTCTTCCACCCGCTCGCCCAACGTTGCAATCTTGGCGTTTTGCAGCGACAGGTCGAATTCCAGGAATATACCGCCGATTCGCGCCAGCAGGCCCGGACGGTCAGGTGCGGTGAGTTCCAGTACGGTCACCGGTCGCTGGGCGTCGTTGTGGATTGTCACTTGCGGCGCAAAGGCAAAATGCTTGAGCTGACGCGGCACCCGGCGCTGGATGATCGTCGGGTAGTCGTCCGGATTGCGCAGGGCTTCGGTCAGACCTTCGCGGATCTGCTTGATCCGTGCCGGGTTGTCGCCGATGGACTCGCCTTCGTTGTCGAGCACGATGTAGGTGTCGAGGGTGAACTGGCTGCTGGACGTGATGACGCGTGCGTCGTGAATGTTCAGGTTGAGCTGGTCCATCGCCGCCACGGTCACGGCGAAGAAGTCGTGCTGGTCCGGCGCGTAAATAAAGATCTGCGTGCCACCCTCGAATTCGCGCTGGGTGGTTTCCTTGATCAGCACCAGCGGCCCGCCGTCCAGCGGCTGCTGCAGAATCGCATCGCTGTGCCAGGCCACGTCGCCAGCAGTGTGGCGCAGGAAATAGTCATCGCCCAACTGCGCCCACAACTGCTCGACATCGTCCGGGTCGGTGCCGCCGCGCACCAGAATATCCAGTGCAGCGCTTTGGGTCTGGCGGATCTGCTCTTCGCGATCCACCGGGTTTTCCAGGCCGCGACGCAGGGCGCGCTTGGTCTCGGTGTAGAGCTGGCGCAACAGGCTGGCGCGCCAGGAGTTCCACAGTGTCGGGTTGGTCGCGTTGATGTCGGCGACGGTCAGCACGTACAGATAGTCCAGACGGGTTTCATCGCCCACCGCCTGAGCAAAGTCGTGGATCACCTGCGGGTCGGACAAGTCCTTGCGCTGGGCGGTCGTTGACATCACCAGATGGTTTTGCACCAGCCACACAATCAGGCGGCTATCCCACACCGGCAACTGATGACGCTGGCAGAACGCCTCGGCATCGACCGCGCCGATCTCCGAGTGATCGCCATGCCGGCCCTTGCCGATATCGTGGTACAGGCCGGCTAGGTAGATCAGTTCGGGCTTCGGTAGTTTGCCCATGAGCTTGCTGGCCAGCGGGAATTTTTCCGACACCTGGGTGTACTGCAACTTACGCAGGTGTTTGATCAGGTTCAGGGTGTGTGCATCGACCGTGTAAATGTGGAAAAGGTCGTGCTGCATCTGCCCGATGATGAAACCGAACTCCGGCAGGTAGCGCCCAAGGATGCCGTAGCGGTTCATCCGTCGCAGGTTGCGGTGGATGCCGATTTTGCACTTGAACAGCTCGATAAACAGGCTGGTGTTGCGGATGTCGTTGCGAAAGTTGTCGTCGATCAGGTGCCGGTGCTCGCGCAGCAGGCGAATGGTGTCAGCGCGTACGCCTTTGATTTCCGGCTGCTGGGCCATCAGCACGAAGATCTCCAGCATGGCGAACGGCGTGCGGCGAAACACGTTGTCGTTGCGTGCTTCGATATAGCCGTCATGCAACTGGAAGCGTGAATTGATCGGCTGTGGCGGCGCTTCGTCTTCCGGGGCGAGGATGACCTCCTCGAAGTGCTGGATGATCAGATCGCTGAGCTGGGCGATGCTCATCACCACGCGGAAGTACTGCTGCATGAAATTTTCGACGGCCTGCTTGGCGTCGTCGCCTTCAAAGCCGAGCAGCCCGGCAATGCTGCGCTGATGGTCGAACAGCAGGCGATCTTCGGAGCGGCCGGCGAGCATGTGCAGGGCATAGCGCACTTTCCAGAGGAATTCCTGGGAGGAGGCGAGCAGGGCGTTTTCGCTCTCGACCAGAAAGCCTTCGCCGGCGAGTGCGCGCAGGTTGAGGGTGCCGTACTGGCGTCGGGCAACCCACAGAATTGTCTGGATATCCCGCAGTCCGCCGGGCGAACCTTTGACGTTGGGTTCCAGGTTGTATTCGGTGTCGTTGTACTTGTGGTGACGAGCTTTCTGTTCGGCGCGTTTGGCCAGGAAGAACTCCTTGGCCGGCCACATGTGGGCGGTGCTGGTGACGTCGAGCATGCGCTGACGCAGGCGCTCGGGGCCGCAGATGGTACGGCTTTCCATGAGGTTGGTGACCACGGTCAGGTCAGCGCGTGCTTCTTGGGCGCATTCATCCACCGAGCGAACGCTCTGACCGACTTCCAGGCCGATATCCCACAGCAAGGTGAGAAAGCGCTCGATGGAATCGCGGAAAACTTCGTGATCGGCACTGTCCAGCAGGATCAGCAAGTCGATGTCCGAGTAGGGGTGCAACTCACCCCGGCCATAGCCGCCGACCGCGACCAAAGCGATGTCCGCGTCATCGCTCCAGTTGAACTGCTCCCAGGCCTTTTGCAGGATGTTGTCGACGAACCAGGCGCGGTCTTCGATCAGCCGGCGGATGTCGCGGCCACTGCGAAAACGTGCGTCGAGCACTTCGCGAGCCTGGCGGATCGCCTTCTTGAACGCGGCGATAGGGCTCGCTTTGAGGGCCAGTTCAGCCTGGAACTGGCCGCGGTCGAAGAGTTCGGGATCCACCTGCGGCATCGATTGGCTTTCCTTCTATATAAGGCTGGGAGCGTTATGTGGATCAGGCCGAGATGCGCGGGATGGTGTCGTCGGCGCGCAGGGTGAAGATCTCGTAGCCGGTGTCGGTCACCAGCAAGGTGTGTTCCCACTGGGCCGAGAGCTTGCGATCCTTGGTGATCGCGGTCCAGCCATCGCCCAATACCTTGGTGTCGGCCTTGCCCTGATTGATCATCGGCTCGATGGTGAAGGTCATGCCGGCTTTCAGTTCCATGCCGGTGCCGGCGCGGCCGTAGTGGAGGATCTGCGGCTCTTCGTGAAACACCTTGCCGATGCCGTGGCCGCAGAATTCGCGAACCACCGAAAAGCCGTTCTTTTCCGCGTGTTTCTGGATGACTTCACCGATGTCACCCAGGCGGCAACCCGGTTTGACGATCTCGATCGCCTTGTACATGCATTCCTGGGTAATCTGCGACAGACGCTCGGCCCACACCGGTACTTCGCCGACATGGAACATGCGGCTGGTGTCGCCGTGGTAACCGTCCTTGATGACGGTGACGTCGATGTTCAGGGTGTCGCCGTTTTTCAGCGGCTTGTCATTCGGGATGCCGTGGCAGACAACGTGGTTGATCGAGGTGCAGATCGACTTCGGGTAGCCTTTGTAGTTGAGTGGGGCAGGGATGGCCTGCTGCACGTCAACGATGTAGTCGTGACAGATCTGGTTCAGTTGATCAGTGGTAACGCCTGGCTTTACATGTTCGGCAATCATTTCCAGCACATCGGCGGCCAGTTTGCCGGCGACACGCATGCCAGCGATGTCCTCGGGAGTTTTGAGGTTGACGGTCATACAGGCTCTCTCTGCGCTCGGCGGCGCTTGCTGATACGGATAGGGTTGCAGCGGTGCGTTTTGCGACCCTGAAAAACGCGATTCTACCAGACGAAAGGAGCAAATCCGCGCCTGCGTGCATCGCTTCTCTCTATACAATGGTGCCCGCGGCGCCGATTCCAAGGGGCTGCGCCCATGTCCTTGGTGTGATTACAGATTTCGGGTTCCGTTTCTGCACACCCTGTGGTATAAAATGCGCCGCTTTCCGGGGATACCCCGAAAGGCTTAAATCCACACACGTGTCGACACGATGACCTGGGTGCTTTTGGCTTAATGCCACTGGTTGGTCATTGGGATACGTGGAGGCCAAACCCGACTTATTAAGGAACTATCATGTCCCAAGTCAATATGCGCGATATGCTGAAGGCCGGTGTGCACTTCGGTCACCAAACCCGTTACTGGAATCCGAAAATGGGTAAGTACATTTTCGGCGCGCGTAACAAGATTCACATCATCAACCTTGAAAAAACCCTGCCAATGTTCAACGAAGCTCTGACTTTCGTAGAGCGTCTGGCCCAGGGCAAAAACAAGATTCTGTTCGTCGGCACCAAGCGCTCCGCTGGCAAGATCGTTGCTGAAGAAGCAGCACGTTGCGGTTCGCCGTACGTCGATCACCGCTGGTTGGGCGGTATGCTGACCAACTTCAAAACCATTCGTGCTTCCATCAAGCGTCTGCGTGACCTTGAAGTTCAAGCCGAAGACGGTACTTTCGCCAAGCTGACCAAGAAAGAAGCGCTGATGCGCACTCGTGATCTTGAGAAGCTTGATCGTTCGCTGGGCGGCATCAAGGACATGGGCGGTCTGCCAGACGCATTGTTCGTGATCGACGTTGACCACGAGCGCATCGCGATCACCGAAGCCAACAAGCTGGGCATCCCGGTCATCGGCGTTGTCGATACCAACAGCAGCCCGGAAGGCGTTGACTACATCATCCCAGGCAACGATGACGCAATCCGCGCTATCCAGCTGTACATGGGTTCGATGGCTGACGCTGTTATCCGTGGTCGCAACAATGTTGGTGGCGGCACTGTAGAATTCGCAGCTGAAGAAACTCAGGCTGCAGCTGAGTAATTGACGCCCTGGCGTTGACTCAGTAAGCAAAAAGGGGGCTTGGCCCCCTTTTTGCCACCTCGAAAACCATTGTCGGCAGCGCAGCTACAGCACCTGTAACGTGCAGCGGCTACAAGGGTGGCTCGGGAAGAATTGAACGCCCGTTCGATCGGGTGGAATGGTTGAAAACCTATCCAAGAGGAATTTGAAAATGGCAGCAATTACTGCAGCGTTGGTTAAAGAACTGCGCGAGCGTACCGGCGAAGGCATGATGGATTGCAAGAAAGCCCTGGAAAAGGCTGACGGCGACATCGAAAAAGCCATTGATGACATGCGTGCTTCGGGCGCGATCAAGGCTGCCAAGAAAGCTGGTAACGTTGCCGCTGAAGGCGCAATCGCCATCAAATCGAACGAAAAGGCAGCCGTGCTGCTGGAAGTCAACTCGCAGACCGACTTCCTGGCCCTGCAAGACGACTTCAAGAACTTCGTTGCTGCCAGCGTAGAAAAAGCCTTCGACGAAAAACTGACCGACGCAGCTCCGCTGATCGCCGCTCAGGAATCGGCTCGTGAAGCTCTGGTTGCTAAAGTTGGCGAGAACGTCAACATCCGTCGTCTGGTACGCGTAGAGGGTGACGTTGTCGGCACTTACCTGCACGGTAACAAGATCGGTGTTGCTGTCGTCCTGAAAGGCGGTGACGTCGAGCTGGCCAAAGACATCGCGATGCACGTAGCTGCAAGCAACCCTGAGTTCCTGCTGCCTTCGCAAGTTTCCGATGAAGCGATCGAGCGTGAAAAAGCTGTGTTCCTGCAGCTGAACGAAGAAAAAATCAAAGGCAAGCCAGAAAACATTGTTGAGAACATGGTCAAAGGCCGTATCAGCAAGTTCCTGGCAGAAGCGAGCCTGGTTGAGCAGGCGTTCGTCAAGAACCCTGAAATCAAGGTTGGCGAGCTGGCCAAGAAAGCGGGTGCTGAAATCGTTTCCTTCACCTACTTCAAAGTAGGCGAAGGCATCGAGAAGCCGGTCGACAACTTCGCTGAAGAAGTTGCTGCCCAGCTGGCTGCCGCCAAGCAATAAGACGGTTTTTCAACTGTCGCCCGAAAGAGGCTGCCCGCTCACGCGCGCAGCCTCTTTTCAGATGGGATTACCAATTTTTATTGGTTTCCACTTGGAACTGGCTTACAAAGCCATGTTCCGATGGCGCTGAAGCAGCGCCAAGCTAGAGTGAACGCCAGCTGTAAAGCAGCTCGCAAAGAATTTTAAATACGCCGCAGGAGAGATTCGCAATGGCTCAGCAGGGCAGTGGTTATCAGGCTCGCTATAAACGCATTCTACTCAAGCTTAGCGGCGAGGCCCTGATGGGCTCGGAAGAGTTCGGGATCGATCCAAAAGTGCTGGATCGGATGGCGCTGGAAGTCGGCCAACTGGTCGGCATCGGCGTGCAGGTCGGTCTGGTGATCGGCGGCGGCAACCTGTTCCGCGGCGAAGCCCTGAGCAAGGCCGGCATGGATCGGGTAACAGGCGACCACATGGGCATGCTGGCCACTGTGATGAACGCTCTGGCCATGCGTGACGCGCTGGAGCGTGCCAATATCTCGGCCATCGTGATGTCGGCCATTTCCATGGTGGGCGTGACCGATCACTATGATCGCCGCAAAGCCATGCGCCACCTGAACTCCAAAGACGTCGTGATTTTCGCGGCCGGTACTGGCAATCCGTTCTTCACCACGGATTCGGCAGCTTGCCTGCGTGCAATCGAAATCGATGCCGACGTCGTGCTCAAGGCGACCAAGGTCGATGGCGTCTACACCGCAGACCCGTTCAAAGACCCGCATGCCGAGAAGTTCGATCATCTGACTTATGATGAAGTACTGGATCGCAAGCTGGGCGTGATGGATCTGACCGCTATTTGCCTGTGCCGCGACCACAAGATGCCGCTGCGCGTATTCAACATGAACAAGCCCGGTGCCCTGCTGAACATCGTACATGGCGGCGCTGAAGGCACCCTGATCGAGGAAGGTCAACAATGATCAACGAAATCAAGAAAGACGCTCAAGAGCGCATGCAGAAATCCCTCGAATCCCTGGCCCACGCGTTTGGTCAGATTCGTACCGGTAAAGCCCACCCAAGCATTCTGGGGAGTGTGATGGTGCCGTACTACGGCGCAGATACCTCTATCACTCAAGTGGCTAACATCACTGTAAAAGACTCGCGCACCCTGCAAGTCGTGGCGTTCGAGCGCAATATGCTTGCGGCTGTCGACAAGGCAATCCAGAGCGCTGGTCTGAACCTCAATCCGACCAACCTGGGCGAGTTGCTGCTGATCTCCATGCCAGCCTTGACCGAGGAAACTCGTAAAGGGTTTACCAAGCAAGCTCGTAGCGCAGCAGAAGATGCTCGCGTAGCGGTACGTAACATCCGTCGCGATGCGCTGGGCGAGCTGAAGAAACTGGTCAAGGACAAGGAAATCAGCGAAGACGAAGAGCGTCGTGCAGCGACTGATATCCAGAAGCTTACCGATAAGGCAGAGGCCGATATCGATGCGGCTACCAAGCAAAAAGAAGCGGATCTGATGGCCGTATAAGGTTCGAGTTTTAAATGGACAAGACCAAGCAGACTGCGCCGTCCGCGGTGCCGCGCCATGTCGCGATCATCATGGATGGCAACAATCGCTGGGCGAAAAAACGCTTTATGCCGGGTGTCGCCGGGCATAAAGCGGGCGTCGATGCTGTGCGGGCCGTTATTGAGGTGTGCGCCGAGGCCAAGGTCGAGGTGTTGACCCTGTTCGCCTTTTCCAGTGAAAACTGGCAGCGTCCGGCCGATGAGGTCAGTGCCTTGATGGACCTGTTCTTCAAGGCCTTGCGTCGTGAGGCCAAGCGCCTCAACGACAACAACATCAGCCTGCGCATCATTGGCGATCGCTCGCGATTTCATCCGGAGCTGCAGGCCGCGATGCGTGAAGCTGAGGCCATGACCGTCGGTGCCAACCGATTTGTCCTGCAAATCGCTGCCAATTACGGCGGGCAATGGGATATAGCCCAGGCTGCCCAGCGCCTGGCGCGTGAGGTTCAGGCCGGCCATCTGCGCCCGGAGGACATTACTCCGGACTTGCTGCAGACCTGTCTGGCCACTGGCGATCTGCCGTTGCCTGATCTGTGTATCCGCACTGGGGGGGAGCACCGCATCAGCAATTTCCTGCTGTGGCAGCTGGCTTATGCCGAGTTGTACTTCTCCGACCTGTTCTGGCCGGACTTCAAACACGAAGCCATGCGCACTGCGCTGGCCGATTTCGCTTCGCGTCAACGTCGCTTCGGTAAAACGAGCGAACAGATCGAAGCTGGAGCCCGGGTTTAATGCTTAAACAACGAATCATCACCGCGCTGATCCTGCTACCGATTGCCTTGGGCGGGTTTTTCCTGCTCGAAGGTTCCGGTTTCGCGCTGTTCATCGGTCTGGTCGTGAGTCTGGGTGCCTGGGAATGGGCGCGTCTGGCGGGCTTTGCCGCGCAATCGTTCCGCGTCGGCTTTGCCGCCGTGGTGGCCCTGATGCTGTTCGTCATGTACATCCTGCCCGGGCTCGCGCCTTGGGTGCTCGGCGCCGCCGTGCTCTGGTGGGCAGTGGCGACTTATCTGGTGCTGACTTATCCGCGTTCGGCCGAGCACTGGTCCAGCGCAGCGACCAAACTGGTGATCGGTCTGTTGATCCTGCTGCCGGCCTGGCAAGGCCTGGTGCAGATCAAACAGTATCCGCTGGGTAACTGGCTGATCATGGCGGTGATGGTGCTGGTCTGGGGTGCTGACATTGGTGCCTACTTCTCCGGTCGTGCATTCGGCAAGCGTAAATTGGCGCCTCAAGTCAGCCCGGGTAAAAGCTGGGAAGGCGTTTACGGTGGCCTGGCGCTTAGCCTGGTTATTACCGCGATTGTCGGCCTGGTGCGCGACTGGACGGTGGCCGAGTTGCTCAAGGGCTTGATTGGTGCTGCACTGATCGTATTCATTTCCGTCGTGGGCGACCTGACTGAAAGCATGTTCAAGCGCCAGTCCGGGATCAAGGACAGCAGTAATCTGCTGCCGGGCCATGGCGGCGTGCTTGATCGCATCGACAGCCTGACTGCAGCTATTCCGGTCTTTGCCGTATTGTTGTGGATGGCTGCACCGTGAGTCGCCCGCAACAGATTACCGTTCTGGGGGCGACCGGCTCGATCGGTCTGAGTACCCTGGATGTCATTGCCCGTCACCCTGAGCGTTATCAGGTTTTCGCCTTGAGCGGCTTCACTCGCCTGAGTGAGCTGCTGGCCTTGTGTGTGCGTCACGTCCCGCAATTTGCTGTGGTGCCGGAAGTCGCTGCCGCTCGCGGTTTGCAGGATGACTTGCGCGCAGCCGGTTTGCCGACCCGCGTGCTGGTGGGTGAGGAGGGCTTGTGTCAGGTAGCCTCCGCTCCAGAAGTAGACGCAGTCATGGCGGCGATTGTTGGTGCGGCGGGTCTGCGTCCGACTTTGGCTGCCGTCGAGGCGGGCAAGAAGATTCTCCTGGCTAATAAAGAAGCGCTGGTGATGTCCGGCGCCTTGTTCATGCAAGCTGTGCGCAAGAGCGGTTCGGTATTGCTGCCGATCGACAGTGAGCACAACGCGATATTCCAGTGCATGCCACAGGATTTTGCCCGCGGGCTGAGTTCGGTAGGGGTGCGAAGGATTTTGCTTACAGCCTCTGGTGGCCCCTTCCGGCAAACGCTGATGGCTGAATTGGCGCATGTTTCACCTGACCAGGCCTGTGCACACCCGAACTGGTCCATGGGGCGAAAAATCTCGGTCGACTCGGCGAGCATGATGAATAAAGGTCTCGAGTTGATCGAGGCTTGCTGGCTGTTTGATGCGAAGCCTTCGCAGGTCGAAGTGGTGATTCATCCGCAAAGCGTCATCCACTCGCTGGTCGATTATGTGGATGGCTCGGTGCTGGCGCAGTTGGGTAATCCTGATATGCGTACACCGATTGCCAACGCACTGGCCTGGCCGGAGCGTATCGATTCCGGCGTGGCGCCGCTGGACCTGTTTGCAATCGCGCGTCTGGACTTCGAGGCGCCGGATGAAGAGCGCTTCCCATGTCTGCGTCTGGCAAGGCAAGCTGCTGAGGCGGGTAACAGCGCGCCAGCGATGCTCAATGCGGCCAACGAAGTCGCAGTGGCGGCGTTTCTCGACGGCCGGGTCCGTTACCTGGAAATCGCGAGTATCATCGAGGAGGTCTTGAACCTCGAAGCAGTCGTTGCGCTGGACAATCTCGATGCCGTGTTCACGGCAGACGCCAAGGCGCGAGTTTTGGCGGAGCAATGGCTGAAGCGTCACAGTCGATAGATTTCGCAACACAATGGTTACAAGCGGTACTGAACAGGATTGCGGAGAAAGTAGATGAGCGCGCTCTATATGATTGCCGGCACCCTGATCGCTTTGGGTGTGCTGGTCACCTTTCACGAATTCGGCCACTTCTGGGTCGCGCGTCGCTGTGGCGTAAAGGTTCTGCGCTTTTCCGTAGGCTTCGGTATGCCGCTGCTGCGCTGGCACGACAAACAAGGCACTGAATTTGTCGTTGCCGCGATCCCTCTGGGTGGCTACGTCAAGATGCTTGATGAGCGCGAAGGCGAGGTGCCGGTCGATCAACTGGATCAGTCGTTCAATCGCAAGTCCGTTCGTCAGCGTATCGCCATTGTTGCCGCCGGCCCAATTGCCAACTTCCTGTTGGCCTTGGTGTTCTTCTGGGTGCTGGCCATGCTCGGTAGCGAGCAGGTGCGCCCGGTCATTGGTGCAGTCGAGTCCGGCAGCATCGCCGCCAAAGCCGGTTTGGGTGCGGGTCAGGAGATCGTCGCGATCGATGGCGAGCCGACTACTGGTTGGGCCGCCGTCAATTTGCAACTGGTTCGTCGTCTTGGTGAAAGTGGCTCCTTGCAGTTATTGGTGCGTGAGCAAGGCTCTACCGCGGATTCGCCGCGTGAACTGGTGCTGGATCACTGGCTGAAGGGTGCTGATGAGCCAGATCCGATCCGCTCTCTGGGTATTCGTCCATGGCGCCCGGCCTTGCCGCCGGTGCTTGCCGAGCTTGATCCAAAAGGCCCGGCTCAGGCTGCCGGGCTGAAGACCGGTGATCGTTTGCTGTCTCTTGACGGTCAGGCGCTTAACGACTGGCAGCAAGTGGTTGATACCGTTCGTACGCGTCCTGATACCAAAATCGTGCTGCGTGTCGAGCGCGATGGTGCTTCAATCGACGTCCCTGTCACCCTGGCGGCGCGCGGTGAAAGCAAGGCGCCAAGCGGTTATCTGGGGGCGGGTGTCAAAGCTGTCGACTGGCCGCCGGAAATGATCCGCGAAGTCAGTTATGGGCCATTGGCCGCGATTGGCGAGGGTGCCCGACGCACTTGGACCATGAGCATTCTGACGCTCGATTCACTGAAGAAAATGCTGTTCGGCGAGCTCTCGGTAAAAAACTTGAGTGGACCGATAACCATTGCTAAAGTGGCGGGCGCTTCTGCCCAGTCGGGTGTCGCTGATTTCCTGAATTTCCTTGCTTATCTGAGTATTAGCCTGGGGGTTCTGAATTTGCTGCCCATTCCTGTACTGGATGGGGGGCATTTGTTGTTTTATCTGATCGAGTGGGCGCGTGGTCGTCCCTTGTCGGATCGGGTGCAAGGTTGGGGGATACAGATCGGTATCAGTTTGGTGGTCGGGGTGATGTTGCTTGCTCTGGTCAACGATCTGGGTCGTCTGTAACGCTTCGCTGAATTGCGAATCTGCCGCATTTTGCGGCAGTTTGTTTATTGCCAGTTGGAATAAGAAAGGACTTCATGAAACGTCTGCTGCTAACTGCGGTTCTCACCGTATTGATGATCGCCGAAGTTCACGCCGAGTCCTTCACTATCTCTGATATTCGCGTCAATGGCCTCCAGCGGGTCTCCGCGGGTAGCGTCTTTGGTGCCTTGCCGTTGAACGTCGGCGAGCAGGCGGATGATCGTCGCCTGGTGGAATCCACTCGTGCGTTGTTCAAAACCGGTTTCTTTCAAGATATCCAGCTGGGCCGCGAAGGCAACGTACTGGTAATCACGGTTGTCGAGCGTCCGTCGGTCGCCAGTATCGAGATCGAAGGCAACAAAGCGATCTCCACTGAAGACCTGATGAAAGGCCTCAAGCAATCCGGTCTGGCCGAAGGCGAGATCTTCCAGCGTGCCACCCTCGAAGGCGTGCGTAACGAGCTGCAACGTCAGTACGTCGCGCAAGGTCGCTACTCGGCTACCGTAGATACCGAAGTGGTATCGCAGCCGCGTAACCGCGTTGGTCTGAAAGTGAAGATCAACGAAGGCACCGTTGCGGCCATTCAGCACATCAACGTGGTGGGCAACACGGTTTTCCCCGAGGACGACCTGACCGACCTGTTCGAGCTGAAAACCACCAACTGGCTGTCGTTCTTCAAGAACGATGACAAATATGCCCGTGAAAAGCTTTCCGGTGACCTGGAGCGTCTTCGTTCCTACTACCTGGATCGCGGCTATATCAACATGGATATCGCTTCGACCCAGGTGTCCATCACCCCTGACAAGAAGCACGTGTACATCACCGTCAACGTCACCGAGGGCGAGAAGTACACTGTCCGTGACGTCAAACTCAGCGGTGATCTGAAAGTCCCTGAAGACCAGGTCAAATCCTTGCTGCTGGTTCAGAAAGGCCAGGTCTTCTCGCGCAAGCTGATGACCACCACCTCGGAACTGATCACCCGTCGTCTGGGTAACGAGGGTTACACCTTCGCCAACGTCAACGGCGTACCTCAGCCGCACGATGATGACCACACCGTGGACATCCTGTTTGCTGTCGACCCGGGCAAGCGTGCCTACGTCAATCGCATCAACTTCCGTGGCAACACCAAGTCCGAAGACGAAGTGCTGCGTCGCGAAATGCGTCAGATGGAAGGTGGCTGGGCTTCAACCTACCTGATCGACCAGTCCAAGACCCGTCTTGAGCGTCTGGGCTTCTTTAAAGAAGTCAACGTCGAAACCCCGGCTGTTCCGGGCGTTGATGACCAGGTTGATGTGAACTACAGCGTAGAAGAGCAGGCGTCCGGTTCGATTACCGCCAGCGTCGGTTTCGCCCAGAGCGCCGGTTTGATCCTCGGTGGTTCGATCACCCAGAACAACTTCCTCGGTACCGGTAACCGCGTCAGCGTCGGCCTGACCCGAAGCGAATACCAGAGCCGCTACAACTTCGGCTACGTTGACCCGTACTGGACCGCCGATGGCGTGAGCCTGGGTTACAACGCGTTCTATCGCACCACCGACTACAAAGACCTCGACGTCGACGTAGCAAGCTACGCGGTAGACAGCCTGGGTGCAGGCGTGAACGTTGGTTATCCGATCAGTGAGACTTCGCGTCTGACCTTCGGTCTGTCCGCTCAGCAGGACAAGATCAAGACCGGTCAGTACACCGTTGACGAGATCTTTGACTTCGTTAACAAGGAAGGCGACAACTACCTGAACTTCAAGGCATCGGCCGGCTGGTCCGAGTCGACCCTGAACAAAGGTGTATTGCCGACTCGTGGTCGTTCCCAGAGCCTGACCCTGGAATCCACTATTCCGGGTAGCGATCTGTCGTTCTTCAAACTGGATTACCGCGGTCAGTTGTTCCAGCCGATCACTGAAAACTACACCCTGCGTCTGCACACCGAACTGGGTTATGGCGACGGTTACGGTTCGACTGACGGCTTGCCGTTCTATGAAAACTACTATGCTGGTGGTTTCAACTCGGTGCGTGGCTTCAAGGACAGCACCCTCGGCCCGCGCAGTACGCCGAGCCGTGGTACCAACCCGGGTACGCTGGCTGACCCGGACCAGGATCCACTGCCGTTCGGTGGTAACGTCCTGATCCAGGGTGGTGTCGAGGTTCTGTTCCCGCTGCCGTTCGTGAAAGATCAGCGTTCCCTGCGTACGTCGGTATTCTGGGATGTGGGTAACGTATTTGATTCGCAGTGCAAGGACACCACCAACGCCAATGGCTCGTCGTCGAACACCAAGTGCAACGACATCAGCCTGAGCAACATGGCCAGTTCGGTCGGTGTGGGCGTGACCTGGGTCACCGCGCTGGGTCCTCTGAGCTTCGCGTTGGCCATGCCGATCAAGAAACCGGATGAAGCTGAAACTCAAGTGTTCCAATTCTCCCTCGGCCAGACGTTCTAAGCGTCTGACCCAAGATAACGACAATGGATTTTGTAGGAGTGCATCGTGCGTAAGTTGACTCAATTGGTTCTCCTGGCCTCCGTACTGGTGGCAGGCCCGGCATTTGCCGACATGAAAATTGCCGTTCTGAACTATCAGATGGCTCTGCTGGAGTCCGATGCGGCCAAGAAGTACGCAGTGGATGCCGAGAAGAAGTTCGGTCCTCAACTGACCAAACTGAAGACTCTGGAAAGCAGCGCCAAGGGTATTCAGGATCGTCTGATGGCGGGTGGCGACAAGATGCAACAAGGTGAGCGTGAGCGTCTGGAGCTGGAATTCAAGCAAAAGGCCCGTGACTTCCAGTTCCAGTCCAAGGAACTGAACGAAGCCAAAGCTGTTGCCGACCGCGAAATGCTCAAGCAACTGAAGCCGAAACTGGATGGTGCAGTAGAAGAAGTCATCAAGAAAGGTGGTTTTGACCTGGTGTTCGAGCGTGGCGCAGTGATTGATGTCAAACCTCAGTACGACATCACGCGCCAGGTTATCGAGCGCATGAATCAGCTGAAGTAACCCATGACCGTAAATATCAAACTCGGCCAGTTGGCCGAGTTCCTCGGCGCCACCCTGCGTGGCGACCCGGAGAAGCAAATAACTGGGCTAGCCACTTTGCAAGAGGCTGGCCCAGCTCAGTTGAGCTTTCTGGCAAATCCCCAATATCGCAAATACCTGGCAGGCTCGCAGGCAGCAGCGCTGCTGCTCAAAGAGGCCGATGCCGAAGGATTTGCCGGTAATGCGCTGGTGGTGCCGGATCCTTATCTGGCTTACGCACGCCTTTCGCACCTGTTCGATCCCAAACCCAAAGCCACTGCCGGTATCCACCCGACAGCGGTGATCGCGGCTGACGCTGTGGTTGACTCCACCGCCAGCATCGGTCCCTTCGTGGTGATCGAGGCCGGTGCGCGGATCGGCGCACAGGTGACCCTGGGCGCCCATTGCGTCATTGGTGCTCGCAGCGAAATCGGTGAAGGCGGCTGGCTCGCGCCGCGCGTGACGCTGTATCACGACGTGCGCATCGGCAAGCGTGTGGTTATCCAGTCCGGTGCCGTACTCGGTGGCGAAGGCTTCGGCTTTGCCAACGAAAAAGGTATCTGGCAGAAAATCGCGCAGATCGGTGGTGTTGCCATCGGCGACGACGTGGAGATTGGCGTGAACACCGCCATCGACCGCGGCGCGTTGGCCGATACCGTGATCGGCAATGGTGTGAAGCTCGACAACCAGATCCAGATTGCCCACAACGTCCAGGTCGGTGATCACACCGCGATGGCCGCGTGCGTAGGGATCTCCGGCAGCACCAAAATCGGCAAGCACTGCATGCTGGCCGGTGGTGTCGGTCTGGTCGGGCACATTGATATTTGCGACAACGTTTTCCTGACCGGGATGACCATGGTGACCCACTCGATTACCGAGCCGGGCGCCTATTCTTCCGGCACAGCCATGCAACCTGCTGCCGAATGGCGTAAAAGCGCGGCACGCATCCGTCAGCTCGATGACATCGCGCGACGTTTGAAACAGCTGGAAAAGCGCGTAGGGGAAGTGACCCCTGACGGCAATGTTTCATCAGATGGCTGATACCATTTCCATATCAAGTGTGCACAGCCTCTGGACTGCCTCCTTGATTTGCTAGAGGAGTGCGCGTCAGTCGCGCTCCCAATCTTTACATAGGCTTCCCCCCGAAATGATGGACATCAACGAGATTCGCGAATACCTGCCTCACCGTTACCCGTTCCTGCTGGTGGACCGGGTGGTGGAACTGGACACTGAAGGCAAGCGCATTCGCGCCTACAAGAATGTCAGCATCAATGAACCGTTCTTCAATGGGCACTTCCCGGCGCATCCAATCATGCCAGGCGTGCTGATTATCGAAGCGATGGCTCAGGCTGCCGGGATCCTCGGTTTCAAAATGCTTGACGTCAAACCGGCCGACGGCACCCTGTATTACTTCGTCGGTTCCGACAAGCTGCGCTTCCGCCAGCCAGTCAAGCCGGGCGATCAGTTGATCCTGGAAGCGACGTTCATCAGCTGCAAGCGCAAGATCTGGAAGTTCGAGTGCCAGGCTTCGGTCGATGGCAAACCGGTCTGCTCGGCTGAGATTATCTGTGCGGAACAAAAAGTATGAGTTTGATTGACCCTCGCGCAATCATCGATCCGTCGGCCGTTCTGGCTGACGGCGTCGAGGTCGGCCCGTGGTCGATCATCGGCGCTGGTGTGGAAATCGGCGAGGGTACCGTGATCGGGCCGCATGTGATCCTCAAAGGCCCGACGCGCATCGGTAAGCATAATCGCATCTACCAGTTCTCCTCGGTAGGCGAAGATACGCCCGATCTGAAGTACAAAGGTGAAGAAACCCGTCTGGTGATGGGTGACCACAATGTCATCCGTGAAGGCGTGACGATTCACCGTGGCACCGTGCAGGATCGCTCGGAAACCACGTTGGGCGATCACAACCTGATCATGGCCTATGCGCACATCGGTCACGACAGCGTCATCGGCAATAACTGCATTCTGGTTAACAACACCGCTCTGGCCGGCCATGTACACGTCGATGACTGGGCGATCCTTTCCGGTTTTACCCTGGTTCACCAGTATTGCCACATCGGCGCCCACAGCTTCTCCGGTATGGGCACCGCGATCGGTAAAGACGTTCCGGCGTTTGTCACCGTGTTTGGCAATCCGGCGCAAGCGCGCAGCATGAACTTCGAAGGCATGCGCCGTCGCGGTTTCAGCGAGGACGCTATCCACGCATTGCGTCGCGCCTACAAAACCGTTTATCGCCAAGGGCTGACGGTTGAGCAGGCACTGGCAGAACTGGCCGAACCTGCTGCCCAGTTCCCGGAAGTTGCGGTGTTCCGCGATTCCATCCAGTCGTCGACTCGTGGCATCACTCGCTGATCATGGCTAATCTGCGTATTGCACTGGTGGCGGGTGAGGCTTCCGGTGACATTCTCGGCGCCGGACTCATGCGCGCCCTCAAGGCACAGCATCCGGCGGTCGAGTTTATCGGCGTCGGCGGTCCGTTGATGCAGGCCGAAGGCCTGACTTCCTATTTCCCCATGGAGCGTTTGTCGGTCATGGGGCTGGTGGAGGTGCTCGGTCGTTTGCGCGAGTTGCTCAAGCGTCGCAAAGAACTCATCGCCACGCTGATCGCCGAAAAGCCGGACGTGTTCATCGGCATCGATGCACCGGACTTCAACCTCAATATCGAACTCAAGCTGCGTCAGGCCGGGATCAAAACCGTGCATTACGTCAGCCCGTCGGTGTGGGCGTGGCGGCAGAAGCGCGTGTTGAAGATTCGCGAAGGCTGCGACCTGATGTTGACGCTGCTGCCGTTCGAAGCAAAATTTTACGAAGAGAAAGGCGTGCCGGTTCGGTTCGTCGGTCACACGCTGGCCGATACCATACCGCTGGAGGCTGATCGCGCTGCTGCGCGTGCCGAATTGGGTCTGCCCGACGGCCCGCTGGTGGCATTGATGCCCGGCAGCCGTGGTGGCGAAGTCGCCCGTCTGGGGGCGCTTTTCCTTGATACCGCCGAGCGCTTGCGCGCCATGCGCCCAGGGCTGCGTTTTGTCATGCCTTGCGCCAATGCAGAGCGTCGCGCGCAGATTGAAGCACTACTGGCCGGGCGCGACTTGCCGGTGACCTTGCTCGACGGTCAGTCTCATCTGGCCCTGGCGGCGTGCAACGCAGTGCTGATCGCCTCCGGCACGGCAACCCTTGAAGCGCTGCTGTACAAGCGGCCGATGGTGGTGGCCTATCGTCTGGCGCCGCTGACGTTCTGGATTCTCAAGCGCATGGTCAAGAGCCCGTATGTGTCTCTGCCGAACCTGCTGGCCCAGCGCTTGCTGGTTCCGGAACTGTTGCAGGATGATGCGACAGTCGAGGCATTGGCACAGATGCTGTCGCCATTGATCGAGGGCGGCGAAGAACAGACGCGCGGCTTTGACGAAATCCATCGCACGCTGCGGCTGGATGCTTCCAACCAGGCGGCCGCTGCCGTGCTGAACCTGATCGGTCAAACACGATGAGCAAGAAAGATATGCAGATGGGCCTGGATTTCACCTTGGTCGCCGAAGTCGAAGAGCTGGTGGCGGGTGTCGATGAAGTCGGTCGCGGCCCGTTGTGCGGCGCCGTGGTGACTGCGGCGGTGATCCTCGATCCAAACCGGCCGATCCTTGGCCTCAACGACTCGAAAAAACTCACCGAAGCCAAGCGCGAAAAGCTTTACGACGAGATCATCGAGAAATCCCTGAGCTGGTGCATCGCCCGCGCCGAAGTTGAAGAAATCGACGAGTTGAATATTCTGCACGCAACCATGCTGGCCATGCAGCGTGCGGTCGCCGGCCTGCATATTCAGCCAAAACTGGCGATGATCGACGGCAACCGCTGCCCGCAACTGCCGATGCGCGCTGAGGCCGTGGTGCAGGGCGACGGCAAGGTCCCTGCTATTGCCGCAGCATCGATTCTGGCCAAGGTCAGTCGTGACCGCGAGATGGCCGCGTTCGAATTGATTTACCCGGGTTACGGTATTGGCGGTCATAAAGGCTACCCGACGCCCGTTCATCTGGAAGCGTTGGTGCGTCTTGGTCCGACGCCTATTCACCGGCGCTCGTTCGCCCCGGTGCGTCAGGCTTACGAGGCACTGGAAGGTCTGACGCAGGTTTAGTCGCAAGGCTGATGTTTTGTTCGAGGCCCGGTACAATCCGGGCCTTGTTGTCTCTATGTAACTGGACAGGATCACTATGCCGGCTTCATTCGTTCATCTACGCCTGCACACTGAATACTCCCTGGTCGACGGGCTGGTGCGGATCAAGCCGCTGGTCAAGGCGCTGACCGCCATGAACATGCCGGCCGTGGCGGTCACCGATCAGAACAACATGTGTTCCCTGGTCAAATTCTATAAAAACACCATGGGCGCGGGCATCAAGCCAATCTGCGGCGCCGACCTGTGGCTGTCGAACAAGGATCCTGATGCTCCGCTGAGCCGCATCAGCCTGTTGGTCATGAACGCCAAGGGCTATCGCAATCTCACCGAGTTGATCTCGCGCGGCTTCATTGAAGGTCAGCGTAACGGCATGATCATCATCGAGCGCGAGTGGGTCGCCGAGGCCAACGAAGGCCTGATCATGCTGTCCGCCGCCAAAGAAGGCGAGATCGGCATGGCGCTGATCGGTGGCAACCCGGCCGAAGCCGAAGCCCTGACACGCGAATGGATGACGGTGTTCCCGGATCGTTTCTATCTGGAAATCCAGCGCACCAACCGCCCCAACGATGAAGAACAATTGCACGGCGCCGTGGCCCTGGCCGACAAGCTGGGCGCGCCGCTGGTGGCGACCAACGATGTGCGCTTCATCAAGCAGGAAGACTTCGCCGCTCACGAAACCCGCGTTTGCATCGGTGAGGGCCGTGCCCTCGACGATCCGCGGCGTTCGAAGAATTACAGCGACCAGCAATACCTGAAAAGTGCCGAGGAAATGGCTGAGCTGTTCAGCGACATCCCCGACGCGATCGAAAACACTGTCGAGATCGCCAAGCGCTGCAACATCGAGGTGAAGCTGGGCACGCACTTTTTGCCCAACTTCCCGATTCCCGATGGCATGACCATCGACGAGTATTTCCGCAAGGTGTCCTTCGACGGTCTGGAAGAGCGGCTCGCGGTTCTGCTGCCCAAGGACACCACTGAAGATTACGAAGCCAAGCGTCAGGTCTACGTTGATCGGTTGAATTTCGAGCTGGATATCATCATCCAGATGGGCTTCCCCGGTTACTTCCTGATCGTGATGGACTTCATCCAGTGGGCCAAGAACAACGGTGTGCCGGTAGGCCCTGGCCGTGGATCGGGTGCCGGATCGCTGGTGGCTTACGTCCAGAAGATCACCGACCTCGACCCGCTGGAATATGACCTGCTGTTCGAACGTTTCCTTAACCCGGAACGGGTCTCGATGCCCGACTTCGACGTCGACTTCTGCATGGACGGTCGCGACCGGGTGATCGACTACGTGGCCGAGAAATACGGCCGCAACGCGGTAAGCCAGATCATCACTTTCGGTTCCATGGCCGCGAAGGCTGTGGTGCGAGATGTGGCGCGGGTGCAGGGCAAGTCCTACGGTTTGGCGGATCGTCTGTCGAAGATGATTCCGTTCGAAGTCGGCATGACCCTGGAAAAGGCTTACGAACAGGAAGAAATCCTGCGCGACTTCATCAAGGTCGATGAAGAGGCGGCGGAAATCTGGGAGATGGCACGCAAGCTCGAAGGCGTTGTGCGTAACGTCGGCAAGCACGCCGGTGGTGTGGTTATCGCGCCAACCAAGCTGACCGACTTCTCGCCAATCTATTGCGACGAGGCCGGTGACGGTCTGGTAACCCAGTTCGACAAGGATGACGTTGAGGCCGCCGGCCTGGTGAAGTTCGACTTCCTTGGTCTGCGGACCCTGACGATCATCGACTGGGCGCTGAAAACCATTAACCGCGACCGCGCCAAGGTCGACGAGCCGCCGCTGGATATCGCGTTCATCCCGCTGGATGACAAACCGACCTACCAGTTGCTGCAGAAAGCTGAAACGACTGCGGTGTTCCAGCTTGAATCGCGCGGTATGAAAGAGCTGATCAAAAAGCTCAAGCCCGACTGCCTGGAAGACTTGATCGCACTGGTGGCCCTGTTCCGTCCGGGCCCGCTGCAATCGGGCATGGTGGACGACTTCATCAACCGTAAGCACGGTCGCGCCGAACTGGCGTATCCGCACTCGGACTACCAGTACGAAGGCCTCAAGCCCGTATTGGCGCCGACTTACGGCATCATCCTGTATCAGGAACAGGTGATGCAGATTGCTCAGGTCATGGCCGGTTACACCCTCGGTGGTGCGGACATGCTGCGTCGGGCGATGGGTAAGAAAAAACCCGAGGAAATGGCCAAGCAGCGCGGCGGTTTCATTGAAGGTTGCGCGACCAACAATATCGACGCCGACCTCGCCGGTAACATCTTCGACCTGGTGGAAAAATTCGCCGGTTACGGCTTCAACAAATCCCACTCCGCCGCCTACGGCCTGGTCTCGTACCAGACCGCCTGGCTGAAAGCTCACTACCCGGCACCGTTCATGGCTGCGGTACTTTCTGCGGATATGCACAACACCGACAAGGTCGTGACCTTGATCGAGGAAGTGCGCACGATGAAGCTGCGCCTCGACGCGCCGGACGTGAACACTTCGGAGTTCAAGTTCACGGTGAACGACGACGGCCGCATTGTGTATGGCCTCGGCGCGATCAAAGGCGTTGGCGAAGGCCCGGTGGAAGCGATCACCGAGGCGCGTCAGGAAGGCCCGTTCAAGGATTTGTTCGACTTCTGCGCGCGGGTCGACCTCAAGCGTATCAACAAGCGCACGCTCGACGGTTTGATCCGCAGCGGTGCGCTGGATCGTCTGGGGCCTTACTTCCACGACGAGCAAAAGGCTTATCAGGCCAACATCGACCGCAACCGCGCGGTGCTGCTGGCGGCGATGGAAGAGGCGATCAAGGCTGCCGAGCAGACTGCTCGCACCCACGATAGCGGCCATGCCGATCTGTTTGGTGGGCTGTTCGTCGAGGAAGATGCCGACGTTTATGCGACTCATCGCAAGGCCAAGGAACTGACCCTCAAGGAACGTCTCAAGGGTGAAAAAGACACGTTGGGCCTGTACCTGACCGGTCACCCGATTGACGAATACGAAGGCGAGATCCGCCGTTTCGCCCGTCAGCGCATCATCGACCTGAAACCGGCCCGTGATACGCAGACCGTGGCGGGGATGATCATCGCGCTGCGGGTGATGAAGAACAAGAAGGGCGACAAGATGGGCTTCATCACCCTCGACGACCGCTCTGGGCGGATCGAGGCGTCGCTGTTTGCCGAAGCGTTCCATTCCGCGCAGTCGCTGTTGCAGACCGACGCGATGGTGGTGGTTGAGGGGGAGGTCAGTAACGATGACTTCTCCGGCGGCCTGCGTCTGCGGGTCAAGCGCGTGATGAGCATGGAAGATGCGCGCACCAACCTCGCCGAGAGCCTGCGTCTGAAGTTGCAGACCCAGGATCTCAAAGGCGATCAGCTACGCTGGTTGGGTGATTTGCTCAAGCGTCATCGCGGGGCGTGCCCGATCACCATGGAGTACACCAGCCCTGATGCGAAGACCTTGCTGCAGTTTGGCGAGACCTGGCGGATCGACCCGGCGGATGCCTTGATTCAAGCCCTGCGTGACCAGTTCGGGCGAGACAACGTCTTCCTCCAATACCGTTGACCGGCAAGTGCCATCATTGCACTTGTCCACAACCTGAATTTTTAATCTCGACCTCAGCGCGCCTCTCCCTTAAGGTAGGGCGCGAATAGACAACCGGCCGGCCCAAGCTCATTTGGGACACGACCCAAGACGGACGCCTATGAACCCGAATTTTCTAGATTTCGAACAGCCGATCGCCGACCTGCAAGCCAAGATCGAAGAGTTGCGCTTGGTCGGTAATGACAATTCGCTGAATATCGGCGATGAGATCTCCCGCCTGCAAGACAAGAGCAAAACGCTGACCGAAGACATCTTCGGCAAGCTGACCAGCTGGCAGATCGCACGCCTGGCGCGTCACCCGAAACGCCCGTACACCCTGGACTACATCGAACACATCTTCACCGAGTTCGACGAGCTGCACGGCGACCGTCACTTCTCCGACGACGCTGCGATCGTTGGCGGCATCGCCCGTCTGGACGACCAGCCGGTGATGATCATCGGTCACCAGAAGGGTCGCGAAGTGCGTGAGAAGGTACGTCGCAACTTCGGCATGCCGCGTCCGGAAGGCTACCGCAAGGCTTGCCGTCTGATGGAGATGGCCGAGCGTTTCAAAATGCCGATCCTGACCTTCATCGACACCCCGGGTGCTTACCCTGGCATCGACGCTGAAGAGCGTAACCAGAGCGAAGCGATCGCCTGGAACCTGCGTGTGATGTCGCGCCTGAAGACCCCGATCATCGCCACCGTAATCGGTGAAGGTGGTTCCGGCGGTGCATTGGCAATCGGTGTCTGCGATCAGTTGAACATGCTGCAGTACTCGACCTACGCGGTGATCTCGCCGGAAGGTTGTGCTTCGATTCTGTGGAAAACCGCCGAAAAAGCACCGGATGCTGCTGAAGCGATGGGCATTACTGCCGAGCGTCTGAAAGGCCTGGGCATTGTCGACAAGGTGATTGGCGAGCCTCTGGGCGGCGCCCACCGTGATCCGGCAGCCGCTGCTGCTTCGATTCGTGCGGAGCTGAGTTCGCAACTGGCAATGCTGAAGAAGTTCGATAACGAAGCGCTGTTGAAGCGCCGTTACGATCGACTGATGAGCTACGGTCTCTAAGTCGAGCGCAATACCCATGTGGGAGCGAGCCTGCTCGCGAAGAGGGGGTAACATTCAACCAATATGTTGGCTGTTACACCGCTATCGCGAGCAGGCTCGCTCCCACATTTGATTTGGGCAAAGAGAAAGATATGGATCGATCATCGATTGATTTGCCTGCAAGGCTTCTGCTGAGTCTTGAGCCTTGGCGCAATGCCGCTCATTGGCGCATCGCTTTCTCCGGCGGTCTCGATTCCACTGTCCTGCTGCATCTGCTCGCCCATCTTGCAAAAAAACAATCCCTTCCAGCGCTAAGTGCCATCCACATCCACCATGGCCTTCAGGCTGCGGCTGATGCGTGGCCAGAACATTGCCAGTCTGTTTGCGATGGGCTGGGGGTTCCGTTACAAGTGGAGCGGGTCAAGGTGCAACCGGGGGCGAGTCTGGAGCGGGCGGCGCGGGATGCGCGTTACGCGGTGTTCAGTTCGGTGACGCAAGTCGATGAGATTTTGCTGACAGGCCAGCATCGGGATGATCAGGCAGAAACACTTTTGTTTCGCCTGATGCGCGGTGCTGGCGTGCGCGGTCTTTCGGGGATGCCGGCGCAGCGTTCGTTAGGGCAGGGCGCTATGGTTCGGCCGCTGCTCGATGTCAGTCGAGCAGCGCTGGAAGCCTACGCTCAAGCGCATCAATTGCGCTGGATCGAAGATCCTTCGAATCAGGATGCGCAGTTCTCGCGCAACTACCTGCGTCATCAAGTCATGCCGCTGCTCACCGGGCGCTGGCCGCAAGCACAGGCGAGCATGGCGCGCAGTGCCGCGCATCTTCGCGAAGCGCAAGGCTTGGTTGATGAGCTGGCACAAATAGACCTGGCCCAGGCCGACACTCGTCATGAATTCGAATGGCTGGGGTTGCGATCACTTGAGTTGGCGCCGCTGGCGGCGCTGTCTGCCGCGCGTCAGCGCAATGCGCTCAGCCACTGGCTCGAGCCGCTGACACGGCTGCCGGACACTGACCATTGGTCGGGTTGGTCAGATCTGTGCGACGCCGCCCACGATGCGACACCAGTCTGGCGTCTGGCCGATGGCGAGTTGCACCGTAGCGCCGGTCGTCTGTGGTGGCTCAGCGGCGACTGGCTGCACACGCCGGTGATCGGTGGCCAGTGGCAGACCCCGGCGTCATCGCTACGCTTGCCGAATAACGGGTGTGTCATGTTCAGCGGGCAGACTCCCGACGGGCCGTTGCGCATTGCCTATCGGCAGGGCGGCGAAGTGATGCATCTGGCCGATCGCGGTCATCGTGATCTCAAGCGGCTGCTCAATGAGCGCGCGGTGCCGGGGTTCGTGCGTGGCAGATTGCCGCTGCTGTTTCGCGGCGAAGAATTGCTCGCGGTAGCGAACCTGCCGGGCCTTGATGGCCACGCGCAGGGCGAGTGGAAATTGCATTGGCAGCCAACAGACGAAGATCAAGGTTTGAGATGAAAGGGGCATTCCGGTAGACTACGCTCCCTTCTTGATACAACTTCTGTGGATTCGCCTGAATTGCAGGAGTTGCCGATTACCAAGCAGTCTTTGCTGGGCGATTCCAAAAAATGTGTAGCGAGCAACGTACCGGTGTTTCATCTGCCGGTCTGTCCCAACGCGGCGGTTTTTTTGAAAGGTGCACTGTGATTAATGCAGGTGATCGGGGGCTTCGGCCTTCCTTCGCTTTCCCCGGCGGCTCGTACCGCTTTAACGCAGACTTCTAGGGTTTTTCATGACGCGCTACATATTCGTCACGGGCGGTGTTGTTTCTTCATTGGGGAAAGGCATTGCCTCGGCTTCATTGGCGGCCATCCTGGAGGCGCGGGGGCTTAAAGTCACCATGCTTAAGCTGGATCCGTACATCAACGTCGACCCGGGCACCATGAGCCCGTTCCAGCACGGTGAAGTGTTCGTCACCCATGACGGCGCCGAGACCGACCTGGACCTGGGTCACTACGAGCGGTTCATCCGCACGACCATGACCCAGAACAACAACTTCACCACTGGCCGTGTCTACGAGCACGTGCTGCGCAAAGAGCGCCGTGGTGACTATCTGGGGGCAACCATCCAGGTGATCCCGCACATCACCGACGAAATCAAGCGCCGCATCATCAAGGGTGCTGGTGACGCTGACGTGGCAATGGTCGAGATCGGTGGCACCGTCGGTGACATCGAGTCGCAACCGTTCCTCGAAGCCATCCGTCAATTGCGTTTCGAAGTCGGCGCCAAGCGCGCGATGCTGATGCACTTGACCCTGGTTCCGTACATCGCCACTGCCGGCGAAACAAAAACCAAGCCCACCCAGCACTCCGTCAAGGAACTGCGTTCGATTGGCCTGCAGCCAGACGTGCTGGTCTGCCGTTCCGATCACCCGATCGACGTTTCGTCGCGTCGCAAGATCGCGCAATTCACCAACGTTGAAGAACGTGCGGTGATCGCGCTGGAAGACGCCGATACCATCTACAAGATCCCGGGCATCCTGCATTCGCAAGGTCTGGACGATTTTGTTGTCGAGCGCTTTGGCCTGCAATGCGGCAGCGCTGACCTGTCCGAGTGGGAAGCGGTGGTTGACGCCAAGCTGAACCCGGAACACGAAGTCACCATCGCGATGGTCGGCAAGTACATGGAGCTGCTGGACGCGTACAAGTCGCTGATCGAAGCGATGAGCCACGCCGGCATCAGCAACCGTACCAAGGTCAACCTGCGTTACATCGACTCCGAAGACATCGAAAACCAGGGCACTGCGCTGCTCGAAGGTGTCGACGCGATTCTGGTACCGGGCGGCTTCGGTCTGCGTGGCGTGGAAGGCAAGATCACTGCCGTTCAATACGCTCGTGAGAACAAGGTGCCATACCTGGGTATCTGCCTCGGCATGCAAGTGGCGGTCATCGAGTTCGCCCGTAACGTGATGGGCTGGAAAGACGCCAACTCCACCGAGTTCGATCGCGCCAGCGGTCACCCGGTCGTCGGTCTGATCACCGAGTGGGAAGACGCCACCGGCGCCGTTGAAGTGCGTACCGAATCGTCTGACCTGGGTGGCACCATGCGCCTCGGCGCTCAGGACTGCCTGCTCGAAGCCGGCTCCAAAGTGCACGATTGCTACGGCAAGGACGTGATCGTCGAGCGTCACCGTCACCGTTACGAAGTGAACAACAACCTGCTGCCACAAATCATCGAAGCCGGCCTGAAAATCTCCGGTCGCTCTGCTGATGCTGCGCTGGTTGAAGTGGTCGAAGCGCCGGATCACCCATGGTTCGTCGCTTGCCAGTTCCACCCTGAGTTCACCTCGACACCACGTGATGGCCATCCGCTGTTCAGCGGTTTTGTCAAAGCAGCGTTGGCTCAACACCAGAAGAAGGCGTAACCCCGATGGCACAGAAGATCATCCGCGTCGGCGACATCGAAATTGCCAACGACAAACCCATGGTGTTGTTCGGCGGCATGAACGTGCTGGAAAGCCGTGACATGGCCATGCAGGTTTGCGAAGAGTACGTGAAGGTCACCGAAAAACTCGGCATCCCTTACGTGTTCAAGGCCAGTTTCGACAAGGCCAACCGGTCTTCTGTGGCCTCTTATCGCGGTCCTGGCCTGGAAGAGGGCATGCGCATCTTCCAGGACATCAAACAAGCCTTCGGCGTGCCGATCATCACCGACGTCCACGAGCCTGAACAGGCCGCGGTCGTCGCTGAGGTCTGCGACATCATCCAGCTGCCGGCCTTCCTGTCGCGCCAGACCGATCTGGTCGTCGCGATGGCCAAGACCAACGCGGTGATCAACATCAAGAAAGCCCAGTTCCTCGCGCCTCAGGAAATGAAACACATCCTGAACAAGTGCGTTGAAGCGGGTAACGATCAATTGATCCTCTGCGAGCGTGGTTCGAGCTTCGGCTACAACAACCTCGTGGTCGACATGCTCGGCTTCGGCATCATGAAGCAGTTCGAATACCCGGTTTTCTTCGACGTGACTCACTCGCTGCAAATGCCTGGCGGTCGTTCCGACTCCGCCGGCGGTCGCCGTGCGCAGGTTCTGGATCTGGCCAAGGCCGGCATGAGCCAAGGCCTGGCGGGTCTGTTCCTCGAAGCGCATCCGGATCCGGACAACGCCAAATGCGATGGCCCTTGCGCCTTGCGTCTGGACAAACTGGAGCCATTCCTGGCCCAGCTCAAAGCCCTGGACGAACTGGTAAAGAGTTTTCCGACGGTAGAAACCGCGTAAACCTCAATTCTCCGGTAAAGTACCGCACGATTTGTCGCTCATGCCCTCGGGCATGAGCGTTATCGTCTGCAAGCTGCCCGCCGTACACCCCTTGCCGACGGTAAAAAGATTTCCTCTAGCTGCGTCGTTTTCGTCAACTTTGGAGTGTTTACAACAATGGCAAAAATCGTCGACATCAAAGGTCGTGAAGTTCTCGACTCCCGTGGCAATCCCACCGTGGAAGCGGACGTGCTTCTCGACAACGGCATCATCGGCAGCGCATGCGCGCCGTCCGGTGCATCCACTGGCTCGCGTGAAGCGCTCGAGCTGCGTGATGGCGACAAGAGCCGTTACCTGGGCAAGGGCGTGCTCAAAGCGGTAGCCAACATCAACGGTCCGATCCGCGATCTGCTGCTGGGTACCGACCCAAGCGACCAGAAAGCCCTGGATCACGCGATGATCAAGCTCGACGGTACTGAAAACAAAGCGACCCTGGGCGCCAACGCCATCCTCGCTGTGTCCCTGGCTGCGGCCAAGGCTGCTGCACAGGATCAGGACCTGCCGCTGTACGCACACATCGCCAATCTGAACGGCACCCCGGGTGTGTACTCGATGCCGGTTCCGATGATGAACATCATCAACGGTGGCGAGCACGCCGATAACAACGTCGACATCCAGGAATTCATGGTTCAGCCGGTTGGCGCCAAGTCTTTCTCGGAAGGTCTGCGCATGGGCACCGAGATTTTCCATCACCTCAAAGCTGTGCTGAAGGCCCGTGGCCTGAGCACCGCCGTTGGCGACGAAGGCGGTTTCGCACCGAACCTGGCGTCCAACGAAGACGCGCTGAAAGTGATCTCCGAAGCTGTGGCCAACGCCGGTTACAAGCTGGGCACCGACGTGACCCTGGCCCTGGACTGCGCGGCCAGCGAGTTCTACGAAGACGGTAAGTACAACCTGTCCGGCGAAGGCCAGGTGTTCACCGCTGAAGGTTTCGCCGACTACCTCAAAGGTCTGACCGAGCGTTATCCGATCATCTCGATCGAAGACGGTCTGGACGAGTCCGACTGGGCTGGCTGGAAGATCCTCACCGACAAGATCGGCGAGAAGACTCAGCTGGTTGGCGACGACCTGTTCGTAACCAACACCAAGATCCTCAAAGAAGGCATCGATAAAAAGATCGCCAACTCGATTTTGATCAAGTTCAACCAGATCGGCACCCTGACCGAAACTCTGGAAGCCATCCAGATGGCCAAGGCTGCCGGTTACACCGCCGTGATCTCGCACCGTTCCGGCGAAACCGAAGATTCGACCATTGCCGACCTGGCTGTGGGCACTTCGGCTGGCCAGATCAAGACCGGTTCGCTGTGCCGTTCCGACCGCGTTTCCAAGTACAACCAACTGCTGCGTATCGAAGAGCAGTTGAATGGCAAGGCCAAGTACAACGGTCGTTCCGAGTTCCGCGGCTAAGTAAATGGTAAAAAGACACCGGATTGTGTCGGAAAAGTCGTGACAGCGATGGATTTGCCACTAATCTGATGCCTTAACAGCACAAGCCTGGATCTTCCAGGCTTCGTGCTATCAGACGTTTCATGTTTTGGCGTGGCTGTCTTTTTTCACTGGATACCTGATATTCGATGCGCAGTCCTTACTGGTTGTTTCTCGTTTTGCTCTTGCTGCTGGCCGGTCTGCAATACCGCCTGTGGGTGGGCAATGGCAGTCTGGCGCAAGTCGCCGAGCTGAATCAGCAGATTGCTGAGCAACATGCCGAGAACGAGGGCCTGCTGGAGCGCAACCGGGTGATGGACGCTGAAGTCAGCGAACTGAAGAAAGGCATGGAGACCGTTGAAGAGCGGGCTCGTCATGAGTTGGGCATGGTCAAGGACGGTGAAACCCTTTACCAGTTGGCCCAATGATCAATTCCCTGCCGGCCTTCTGGGCCGTGATTCCTGCTGCGGGCGTCGGTGCCCGTATGGCCGCGGACCGTCCCAAGCAATACCTGCAACTGGGCGGGCGCACAATTCTTGAACACAGCCTCGGCTGTTTCCTCGATCACCCAAGCCTGAAAGGGTTGGTGGTCAGTCTTGCGGTTGATGATCCTTATTGGCCGAACCTGGCATGCGCCACTGATTCGCGTATTCAGCGGGTCGAGGGCGGCGCCGAGCGTTCGGGGTCGGTGCTCAACGCTTTGCTGCATTTGCATGCGCAGGGTGCTGATGACGAAGATTGGGTGCTGGTGCACGATGCGGCACGGCCGAACCTGAGTCGCGATGATCTCGACAAGTTGCTTGATGAGCTGGCGGATGATCCGGTCGGCGGCTTGCTTGCCGTCCCTGCGCGCGACACGCTGAAACGGGTCGACAAAAACGGTCGCGTGGTCGAGACCGTGGATCGCAGTGTGATCTGGCAGGCCTATACGCCGCAGATGTTCCGCCTCGGTGCATTGCATCGGGCGTTGGCGGACAGTCTGGTGGCGGATGCTGTGATCACCGATGAAGGCTCGGCGATGGAATGGGCGGGGCTGAAACCGCGACTGATCGAAGGGCGCGCGGATAACCTCAAGGTTACGCGGCCAGAAGACCTGGAGTGGTTGCGGCAGCGTTGGGCTAATCGCCGCTGAGTGTTGTGGCGCTTTTCAGATTGCCTTCGCGAGCAAGCCCGTTCCCGCATTTGACCGTGTTCGACAAGTAACTGCGATCATAGGTGGGAGCGGGCTTGCTCGCGAAAGCGATGGCCCAGGCAACCTATCACTCAGCTTCGATACTCCGGCCGCTCGGCCAAGCCTTCCTTGAGAAAATCCACCAGTTTGCGCACCTTCGGCGACAAGTGCCGCTGCTGCGGATACAGCGCCCACACCGCGGTATTCGGCGGCTGATGCGCCTCCAGCAACGATATCAATGCCCCGCTGTACAAATGCTCCAGCACGTAATAATCCGGCAACTGACACAGCCCGACGCCCTGTAGCGCCGCATCCAGCACCGCTTGCCCACTGTTACAACGCCAGTTTCCCTGCACCCGTTGGGAAAATTCCCGGCCGTTTTGCTCAAGTTGCCAGATGTCGGAGCTACCGATCAGGCAATTGTGGCGACTCAGTTCCGACAAGCTGTGTGGGCGACCGTACCGTTCAACGTAAGAAGGCGACGCGCACAGATACATGCGCCGTGGTGCCAAACGAGTCGCGACCAATCGCGAATCCTGCAATCGACCCAGTCGGATCGCCAGGTCCAGCCCTTCATGCACAAGGTCGAGCTGACGATTGCTCAATTCGATATCAATGCGCAGTTGTGGGTACAGGCCCATGAACCGCGTCACCAGCGGCACGATAAAACGCTCGCCATAGGCAACGGCGCAGGTCATGCGCAGCATGCCTTTGGGCTCACTGGTCAGGTCGCCGACGGCGCGCAAGGCTTCTTCTCGACCATCCTGCAAGCGCTGGCAATGTTGCAGAAACGTCTGCCCGGCCTCGGTCAGCGTGACCCGGCGGGTGCTGCGATAAAGCAGTCGTGTCTGCAAACGCTCTTCCAGTCGTACGATTTGTCGACTGATGTGCGAGGAAGAAACCCCAAGTCGTTCGGCGGCGGCGGTGAATTGGCTGCATTCGGCGACGGCGACGAACTCGTCGATGCCTTCCCAGCGATTTTCGGACATCGGGATTATCCCTGTATGGCAATAATGTTTTGCTTTTGCCCGAATTATTCATCGTTAGGCCATGTATTACACTCCTTGTCTGCTTTTTTATTCAATGGATTCACTGGAGAGTCAACATGATCAAGTCGCGCGCCGCCGTTGCCTTCGAGGCCAAGAAGCCGCTGGAAATCGTAGAAGTCGATGTGGCCATGCCCAAGGCCGGGGAAGTGTTGCTGCGTGTGGTGGCTTCCGGCGTTTGCCACACCGACGCATACACCCTGTCCGGCGCTGACCCGGAAGGCATCTTCCCGTCGATCCTCGGCCACGAAGGTGGCGCAATCGTTGAAGCCATCGGCGAAGGCGTGACGTCGGTTGCCGTCGGCGATCACGTGATTCCGCTGTACACCCCGGAATGCGGCCAGTGCAAATTCTGTAAGTCGGGCAAGACCAACCTGTGTCAGGCGATTCGTGCGACTCAGGGCAAGGGTTTGATGCCAGATGGCACTTCGCGCTTTTCCTACAAGGGCGAAACGATTTTCCACTACATGGGTACGTCGACCTTCTCGGAATACACCGTGCTGCCGGAAATCTCCGTCGCTAAAATCTCTAAAGACGCACCGCTGGAAAAGGTCTGCCTGCTCGGTTGCGGTGTCACCACCGGTATTGGCGCAGTCTTGAACACTGCCAAAGTCAAACCGGGTGACACCGTGGCGATCTTCGGCTTGGGCGGCATTGGCCTGTCTGCGGTGATTGGCGCGGTGAAAGCCAAGGCCGCACGCATCATCGCCATCGACATCAACCCGGCCAAATTCGAAATCGCCAAGCAACTCGGTGCCACCGACTGCGTGAACCCGAAAGACTTCGATCGTCCGATCCAGGAAGTGATCGTCGACATGACCGATGGCGGCGTCGACTTCTCCTTCGAATGCATCGGCAACGTGCAACTGATGCGCGCAGCGCTTGAGTGCTGCCATAAAGGCTGGGGTGAGTCGGTCATCATCGGTGTTGCCGGCGCGGGTCAGGAAATTTCCACCCGTCCATTCCAGTTGGTCACCGGTCGCGTCTGGCGCGGTTCGGCGTTCGGTGGCGTGCGTGGTCGTACCGAGTTGCCAAGCTACGTCGACATGGCGCAGAGCGGCGAAATCCCGCTGGATACGTTCATCACCCACACCATGGGCCTGGAAGACATCAACAAGGCGTTCGACTTGATGCACGAAGGCAAGAGCATCCGTACCGTCATTCATTTCTGATCAATCGCGACGCCATGGCTGCAAGTCTTGAAGGCTTGCAGTTCTGGTCGCGTAGGAGTCTTTACATGAGTCTGGAAAACATCTCCTGTCAGAAAAGTTTCGGCGGTTGGCACAAGCGTTATCGCCACCGCTCTGACGTGCTCGGCTGCGACATGGTGTTCGCCGTGTATCTGCCGCCACAGGCGGAGCAGGGCGGCAAGCTGCCGGTGCTGTACTGGCTGTCGGGTCTGACCTGCACCGATGAAAACTTCATGCAGAAGGCTGGCGCGATGCGCATGGCCGCCGAACTGGGCTTGATCATCGTGGCGCCGGACACCAGCCCGCGTGGTCCTGATGTGCCAGGTGATCCGGACGGGGCGTGGGATTTTGGCCTCGGTGCCGGGTTTTATCTGAATGCCACGCAGGAACCCTGGTCGCGGCACTATCGGATGCATGACTATGTCGTGCAGGAATTGCCTTCACTGGTTGAAGCGCATTTCCCGGCCTCCGATAAGCGCAGCATCAGCGGTCACTCCATGGGCGGTCACGGTGCGCTGGTCTGTGCGCTGCGCAATCCGGGGCGTTACCAGTCGGTGTCGGCGTTTTCGCCGATCAACAATCCGATGGATTGCCCGTGGGGCCAAAAGGCTTTTTCCCGTTACTTGGGCGAAGACCGTTCGAAGTGGCGTGAATGGGATGCCTGCGCGCTGATCGCCGAGGCTGATGAAAAACTGCCGCTGCTGGTCGATCAGGGTGATCGCGACGACTTCCTTGCCACCCAGCTCAAGCCCGAAGCCTTGCAACAAGCGGCAAAACAAGCGGGCCATCCGCTGACGCTGCGCCTGCAACCGGGCTACGACCACAGCTATTTCTTCATCTCAAGCTTCATAGACGACCACTTGCAGCATCACGCACGCGCCCTTCGGGCCTAATGCAGGTAGAATCACGCCCTGACAAAAATCGGGGCGTTTTTTTTATGCGTATTGGCCACGGCTATGATGTGCACCGTTTCGCTGAAGGCGATTTCATTACTCTGGGCGGCGTGCGAATTGCACACAGCTTCGGGCTGCTCGCTCATTCCGACGGTGACGTCCTGCTGCACGCCTTGAGCGATGCCTTGCTCGGCGCCGCTGCGTTGGGTGATATCGGCAAACACTTTCCGGACACCGACCCGCAATTCAAGGGGGCCGACAGTCGTGCCTTGTTGCGCCATGTGGTCGCACTGATCCACACCAAAGGCTGGAAAGTCGGCAACGTCGATAACACCATCGTCGCCCAGGCGCCGAAAATGGCCCCGCATATCGAATCGATGCGCGCACTGATCGCCGCGGATCTTCAAGTTGAGTTGGATCAAGTGAACGTGAAAGCTACCACCACTGAAAAGCTTGGCTTTGTCGGTCGCGAAGAGGGCATCGCCGTACACTCCGTTGCCTTGTTGCTGCGCGCATGAATGAACTGCAACTGCTCGGCCCGCGGGCCTATGGCGACCCCCTCGGCACCGCAGTACTGAAAGCCATCGCTGAAGATTTTCAGGTCGATGAAGTCCTTGATATTCCGTTCAGCGGCGATGGCGAACATCTGTGGATCTGGGTGGAAAAACGCGGCCTCAATACTGAAGAAGCTGCGCGGCGCATCGCCAAGGCTGCCGGGGTGCCATTGCGTACGGTCAGTTACGCCGGTCTGAAGGATCGTCAGGCGCTGACGCGTCAGTGGTTCAGCGTGCAACTGCCGGGCAAGGCTGACCCGGATCTGTCCGCGGCGGAAAACGACACGCTGAAAATTCTCAAGACCACTCGCCATAAACGTAAGCTGCAACGCGGCGCGCATTCGGCGAATGGTTTCACTCTGCGCCTGACACAGTTCAATGGCGACAAGGCTGCGCTCGAAGCGCGTTTGCAATTGGTCGCCAAACAAGGCATTCCCAATTATTTCGGCGCCCAGCGTTTCGGCCATGACGGTGGCAACGTCGTTGATGCTCGCTCGTGGGCGGCGCGCAAGGCCTTGCCGGAACAGCGCAATGTGCGTTCGCGTCTGTTGTCGACGGCACGCAGCTTTCTGTTCAATCAGGTGCTGGCGGCACGGGTGACCGATGGCACCTGGCAAACAGCACAGGTCGGCGATCTGCTGGCATTCACCGATAGCCGCAGCTTTTTCCCGGCCGGTGAAGCCGAGTGCAGCGATCCACGCCTGGCGATTCTCGATCTGCATCCGACCGGCCCGCAATGGGGCGAAGGTGACTCCCCGGCCGCTGGCGCTGTCCATGATCTGGAGCAGGGGATCGCCGCCCGTGAAGCGGATCTGCGTGATTGGTTGATTCACGCCGGCATGAGCCACGAACGTCGCATCCTGCGGCTGCCCATTGGCGGGTTGACGTGGCATTATCCCCAGCCTGACATTCTGCAACTGGAATTCGTCCTCCCGGCCGGATGCTTCGCCACCGTATTGGTGCGCGAACTCGTTGATCTGGTGCCGGTGGGGCAGACGGACAGCCCATGCGTATTCTGATTTCTAACGACGATGGGGTAACCGCACCCGGTCTCGCCGCGCTTTATGCTGCGCTGGCGGATTACACCGAGTGCGTGGTTATCGCCCCGGAGCAGGACAAAAGCGGCGCCAGCAGTTCGCTGACGCTCGACCGTCCGTTGCACCCGCAATACCTGGCCAACGGCTTCATCAGCCTCAACGGCACACCGACCGACTGCGTGCACCTGGGCCTTAACGGGTTGCTGGAGCGCGAGCCGGACATGGTCGTTTCCGGTATCAACCTCGGCGCCAATCTTGGCGATGATGTGTTGTATTCCGGGACAGTGGCGGCCGCCCTTGAAGGACGCTTTCTTGAGCGTCCGTCGTTCGCCTTTTCGCTGGTCTCACGCCAGGTGGATAATCTTTCCACGGCAGCTTACTTTGCGCGCAAGCTGGTCGAGGCCCATGCCGGGCTCGATCTGCCACCGCGCACGGTGCTCAACGTGAACATTCCCAATCTGCCAATCGACCACATTCGCGGCATTCAGCTGACCCGACTTGGCCACCGTGCCCGGGCGGCGGCGCCGATGAAAGTGGTCGACCCGCGCGGCAAGGCCGGTTACTGGATTGCGGCTGCCGGCGATGCCGAAGATGGCGGGCCGGGCACGGACTTTCATGCGGTGATGCAGGGTTATGTTTCGATCACGCCTTTGCAGCTCGATCGCACCTTCAACGATGCCTTCAGAAGTCTCGATGGCTGGCTGGAGGGGCTACGCTGATGGCTCGTGAACACGAAGACAGAATGCGCAGCGGCATCGGTATGACGTCCCAGCGCACGCGAGAGCGACTGATCCAGCGTCTGTACGAAGAGGGTCTGTCCAACGCCAAGGTGCTGGAAGTGATCCGCCGCACGCCGCGTCACCTGTTCGTCGACGAAGCGCTGGCACACCGTGCTTATGAAGACACGGCACTACCGATCGGACACAACCAGACCATCTCCCAGCCTTATATGGTGGCGCGCATGAGCGAGCTGCTGCTGGAAGCGGGGCCGCTGGATAAAGTGTTGGAAATCGGCACCGGTTCCGGTTACCAGACGGCGGTGTTGTCGCAACTGGTGGAGCGGGTGTTTTCGGTTGAGCGCATCAAAGTGCTGCAGGATCGCGCCAAGGAGCGTCTGGTCGAGCTGAATCTGCGCAACGTGGTGTTTCGTTGGGGCGATGGCTGGGAAGGCTGGCCGGCGCTGGCGCCTTATAACGGCATCATCGTCACCGCGGTGGCCACTGATGTGCCACAGGCCTTGCTCGATCAATTGGCTCCGGGCGGGCGTCTGGTGATTCCGGTCGGCTCGGGAGAAGTGCAGCAACTGATGTTGATTGTGCGTGAAGAAAACGGTTTTTCCCGACACGTTCTGGGCGCTGTTCGGTTTGTGCCTTTGCTTAACGGTCCACTGGCCTGAGCATTTGTTTGGCGGCGCTGAATTCCTTTCAACAGCTTGGGTCTTACACCGGCAGCAAGGAATTAAACGCAGCAGATTGACAACTTGCAAACGTGTGCGCGGAACGAATTCGCTTCATTAAGGGTAAAGCCGGTTCGGCCCGTTATACTTGCAACACCGTATGCCGACATCCGGCATGCCATATTTTTCAGCCACCACAAAGGGAGCGGCGGGTGAGTCTCACAGTCATTGCGCAGCGTATGGGTAACACGAGCTTTCAGCGCCTGGTGACTGGCCTCGTCTTGAGCACCTTGCTGGTCGGTTGCTCCAGCACCAAATCGAGCAACGTCAGGGTGGTCGATCGCAATGCGGTCGCGCAACGTCCTACAGTTACGACCGGACAGTACGTAGTCCGTCCGGGCGATACGATGTTTTCCATCGCGTTTCGCTACGGCTGGGACTACAAAGCCCTCGCGGCCAGGAACAATATTCCTACGCCATATACGATCCATCCGGGTCAGACAATTCGCTTCGATGGCCGTACCGGTTCAACGCCAACGGCGGTGGTGAGCAACAGCAGTTCCTCACCGTCCTCGTCGAGTAAAACCACAGTAATCCGGCGCCAGGCGAATGGCACGACGACCACCACTGTGACGGGCTCCGGGGCCGGTTCTGCGACAGCGGTACCGTCCGTCGCCAGCAAATCCGCACCCGCATCACTGCCGCCGGCAGGCCCGGCCCCGACGGGCTGGGGATGGCCATCTAATGGCATTCTCATTGGAAAATTCTCTTCAAACGGTAGTTTGAATAAAGGAATTGATATCGCCGGAGATTTGGGACAGCCTGTTTTAGCTGCGTCTGATGGGACGGTGGTATACGCCGGGAGTGGCTTAAGGGGCTACGGCGAATTAGTCATCATCAAACACAGCGAAACCTACGTAAGTGCTTACGGTCACAACCGTCGGCTGTTGGTTCGGGAGGGACAGCAGGTCAAGGTCGGACAGACAATTGCCGAAATGGGGTCAACGGGTACAGACCGGGTGAAACTGCATTTTGAGATTCGCCGACAAGGTAAACCTGTAGATCCGCTGCAGTTCCTGCCAAGACGTTGATTTGTAAGCCAGCCTGTTCCGTCGCGTAGAGGGGACAGGCTCCAGCGCTGCCAAGGATAGAGGCGTCGCTTGAGCTTGGGGTCGGACTCACCAAAGGACTATAACAATGGCTCTCAGTAAAGAAGTGCCGGAGTTTGACATCGACGATGAGGTTCTCCTTACGGAGGCCGGCATCGATTCGGAATCTTCGATGTCGAATGATGAAGGGGCTGCTCCACCTTCCGTTCGTTCCAAATCCAAACACTCCGCTTCACTTAAACAACATAAGTACATCGATTACACGCGGGCACTTGATGCCACGCAGTTGTATCTCAACGAAATCGGCTTTTCCCCACTGCTCTCTCCGGAGGAAGAAGTTCATTTTGCGCGCTTGTCGCAAAGTGGCGATCCTGCCGGGCGCAAGCGCATGATTGAAAGTAACCTGCGGCTGGTGGTCAAAATCGCCCGGCGTTACGTCAATCGGGGGCTGTCGTTGCTGGATCTGATCGAAGAGGGCAACCTCGGCTTGATCCGCGCAGTGGAAAAGTTCGATCCCGAGCGCGGCTTTCGCTTCTCGACTTACGCGACCTGGTGGATTCGTCAGACCATCGAGCGCGCAATCATGAATCAAACCCGGACCATCCGGTTGCCGATTCATGTGGTCAAGGAACTCAACGTGTACCTGCGGGCTGCACGGGAGCTGACCCAAAAGCTCGACCACGAACCTTCACCCGAAGAAATCGCCAACCTGCTGGAAAAGCCGGTTGGCGAGGTCAAGCGCATGCTCGGCCTGAACGAGCGGGTTTCTTCGGTCGACGTCTCGCTGGGTCCGGATTCGGATAAAACCCTGCTGGACACCCTTACTGATGATCGTCCGACAGATCCATGCGAACTGCTGCAGGATGACGACCTGTCACAGAGCATCGATCAATGGCTGTCGGAGCTGACCGACAAGCAGCGTGAGGTGGTGATTCGCCGCTTCGGCCTGCGCGGCCACGAGAGCAGCACGCTGGAAGATGTTGGCCTGGAGATCGGCCTGACCCGCGAACGGGTGAGACAGATCCAGGTGGAAGGCCTCAAGCGCCTGCGGGAAATTCTCGAGAAGAATGGCCTGTCGAGCGAGTCGCTGTTCCAGTAAGCGCCTCAAACGACCGCCCGCAAAAAGCCCCGACTGGTTCGTAATGCTGTTCACTTAAGCGGAGCAGCCTTACGGTCCACCGGAAACCGGGTTTTTGAAATCTTCACCGTCCTTGGCCTCGAAGGCCTTGGGCGGTGATCCAGAAACAGCCCGCCAACGCCTTTTCTAAGTTCCGCCAACCGTCTACCCGTCGCTGAAACAGGATTGGCCGCTGCCATCACGATCAACTGCACGGCGATGTACTGGCAAGCCGGCTTGAAACGGATGTCCGACGGCGCTCGACCAAACGCGACTGCTGCCTGACTTGCCTCCCGACGAATCACGTTGTAAGCCAGCAACAACCCCCACACTTCCTGGTAGATCAGATCGACCTTTTTGCTGCGCAAGGTCATTGCGTTTTGCTGCATTGAGCTTTTGATATCCCTGAAGCCCAATTCGATTTCCCAGCGCTCCTGATAAAGCTTGGCAACAGACTTGGTGCTGTAGATCTTGGCCGGCAACGACGTCATGACTGTTTTTACTTTGCCTTGAATTTCATAACTGACTTCACGCGCCTCCCAGTGTGTAGGAAGAGTCGGATTTCGCTTTCTGGCTTGCGGCGACACTTTCATACGCACCAAACGATCATGCTCGTTGTAACGGGCTACCTCCTCGCAAACCAATCCCTTTTTTGCCGGAATCAGCCAATGACGGTGACTGCCGTCGCCGCTCAGGCTGAGCATGAGATCGGCGCTCCAGAACCCTTTATCGAACAACGTCACGGAGTGGTCGGGGATCTGCTGCAAAAACTCATCGGCCAGACGCATTTCGCTGCGTCGGTAAGGGCTAAGCTGTGCATCCAGGATCAGGTGTGAACGCACATTCATCAGCGCCACCAGGCGCAGCATGGGAAAGGGAGTCTGGCGGTCGGTCGAGGTGTTTCCAGAACCGAAATGGTCTCGCAACTCCGGCGTATCCGGCGTGCGCAGAAGCGCACCATCGACTGCAAATACTTGCAGATCCTGCCAGGCATCATCGGGATAGCGCTGCGCGCCCCATTGAGTACCCGTTTTGCGAAACAACCACTCAACCGGGTCGGCCCCCAGCCGCTTGCGGGCCTCGGTCACACCGCTACGGGCCAACAGATGGTCAGAAGCCAGACCTTGGGCGCAGATGTTCAAACGTCGGGCGACCTCATGAACCGGCTCGTCGCGAAACAATGCCATGCCGAGCACCAGCCAGAGCACTTGGTCGGCAGGCAAGCGACGCCGTCGGATAGTGGCTTGGCTGGACAGATCCAGCGCAGACGCGACCCACTCGATGGGAATATTTTGAGTGAATGTGCTCAAGTCACAGAAGTTGAAAAGGTCGCCGAGGTCGAGCAAGTCCTGTTGAACAGACATAAAAAATCCGATGCCAGAGATCTGACATCGGATTTTCGAAGAAGCCCGGCGAGGATTCAAATGCTTAAGTGAACAGCATTACGACTGGTTCGGGGTTTTTTGTTACCTACTGGATGATGGCCATCCTGCTTTATGTAGGCGCTGCCGCAAGAGAGGCGGCGCAGGAGGGATTTCTGCGCAGAGCTCAGGTTTGTAGTCTCGGGCTGTAAGCCTTGGCTTACTCTTCCGTAAGTGTTCGTTATTTTTACAGGACGGCAGACGTCCATTTCTCGCAGCGCAAGTATTTAACCTATTGATTTATATGTTTATTTTTTAATATGAAGTGCTTATGACAGCCTGTTTTTACGTCCCGACCACGTTGCTCCGGGCTGGGAACTCTTTAATATCGGGGTTGTGTCGACGGACAGACACGCTCTTCAAGGATGAGGAGAATGGACATCGCAGGATGCGATTCATCAGGACGATGAAAAGGAACACAGGGAATAGGGAAAAAATGTGGGCGGGTCAAACCGCCCCTTTTTTTGCCCGCAAGAAAGCAAAAAGGCCCGTAAGGGCCTTTTCTTCGAGCGCGCGACAGATCAGCGTTCGAGGTCTTTGATCTTGCCTTTGACGCCATCCCACTCTTCGGCGTCCGGCAGCGATTCTTTCTTCTCGGTGATGTTCGGCCAGATTTCGGCCAGCTCGACGTTCAACTGAATGAACTCCTGCATCTCTTCTGGAACCTCGTCCTCGGAGAAAATGGCTACGGCCGGGCATTCTGGTTCGCACAGGGCGCAGTCAATGCACTCATCCGGGTGAATCACCAGGAAGTTCGGGCCTTCGTAAAAGCAGTCCACCGGACAGACTTCTACGCAGTCGGTGTACTTGCACTTGATGCAGTTGTCGGTGACGACGAAGGTCATTTCTAATTCTCTCCTCAGGCGGCGGCAGCGTTGCCCCTTCACGGTTGGGGTCGCCAGGTTCGGGAGCGATGCCTGCTGGCCAGGCTATTAGCCAGCAGCATCCCAAACCGCGCGAGATTCTAACAGCTTGAAGCCGTTTGCGTTATATCCGCTTCTTCAGTGCTTATATCCGGTTCTTCAATGCATAGAGCATTTCGAGCGCACGACGCGGGGTCAGGTCATCCAGATCCAGTTTAGCCAGCTCATCGAGTACCGGATGCGGCAGGCTGGCGAACATGTCGCTTTGCTGTGGCGTCGCCGGTTTGCCCTTGGCAGCAGGTTTCGGCGCTTCATGGGGCAAAGCGGTTTCTTCCAGTCGGCTCAAATGCTCGCGGGCACGCACGATCACTTCACTCGGCACACCGGCCAATTGCGCCACTGCCAGACCGTAACTCTGGCTGGCAGGGCCGGGCAGTACGTGGTGCAGGAACACGATGCGTTCGTTGTGCTCGGTGGCGTTGAGGTGGACGTTGGCCACCAATGGCTCGGCTTCCGGCAACACGGTCAGTTCGAAGTAGTGCGTAGCGAACAGCGTATAGGCACGCAGATGGGCCAGGCGCTCCGCCGCAGCCCACGCCAGCGACAGACCGTCGAAGGTGCTGGTGCCGCGACCGACTTCGTCCATCAGCACAAGGCTGCGCTCGGTGGCGTTGTGCAGGATGTTCGCGGTCTCGCTCATTTCGACCATGAAGGTCGAGCGGCCGCCCGCGAGGTCATCGCTGGAACCGATACGGGTGAAAATGCGATCGACCAGCGACAGTTCGCAACTGGCGGCCGGCACGAAGCTGCCGATATGCGCCAGCAACACGATCAGTGCGGTTTGGCGCATGTAGGTGGATTTACCGCCCATGTTCGGGCCGGTGATCACCAACATGCGCGTGTTGTCGTCCAGGCTCAGGTCGTTGGCCACGAACGGCGTGGTCAGTACCTGCTCGACCACCGGGTGACGTCCCTGGGTGATGCGCATGCAAGGCTCGGTGACGAAGCGCGGGCAGTTCAGGTCGAGGTTCAGCGCACGCTCGGCGAGGTTGCTCAACACGTCCAGTTCAGCCAGTGCGCTGGCGGTGTCCTGTAGCGGTGGCAACTGGCTGATCAGATCTTCCAGCAGCGCTTCGTAAAGCATCTTCTCGCGCGCCAAGGCACGGCTCTTGGCAGAGAGGGCCTTGTCTTCGAACTCTTTCAGCTCAGGCGTGATGAAGCGTTCGGCGCCTTTGAGCGTCTGGCGCCGGATGTAATCCGCTGGCGCCGATTCAGCCTGCTTGCTCGGCAGCTCGATGAAGTAGCCGTGAATGCGGTTGTAGCCGACTTTCAAATGGCTCAGACCCGTTCGGGCTTTTTCGCGGGCTTCCAGATCGATGAGGAACTGGCCGGCGTTCTCGCTCAACGATTGCAGCTCGTCGAGTTCGCTGTCGTAGCCGGTTTTCAGCACGCCGCCGTCACGTATGACCGCAGGCGGATTGTCGATGATGGCTTTTTCCAGCAACGCCGCCAGCTCCGGATAGGTGCTGGTGATTGTCGCCAGACTCTGCAGGTGCGGCGCTTCCAGATCGGTCATCGCCACTTGCAATTCAGGCAGGGCGCCAAGGGCGTCGCGCAGCCGGGCAAGGTCACGAGGACGCGCGTTGCGCAGGCCGATCCGCGCGAGAATCCGCTCGATGTCGCCGATTTCCTTGAGCTGCGGTTGCAGCTTTTCGAAACGGTAGCGATCGAGCAGACAAGTGATCGAGGTCTGGCGCGCCAGCAATACGGTCAGATCGCGCAACGGGCGATTCAGCCAGCGAGTCAGCAAACGGCTGCCCATGGCGGTCTGGCAGCGATCGACCACCGATTGCAGGGTGTTGTCGCGACCACCGGCCAGGTTGGTGTCGAGTTCGAGGTTGCGACGGCTCGCACCGTCCAGCACCACCGTGTCGTCGAGACGTTCGTGGCGCAGGCTGCGCAGATGGGGCAGGGCGGTGCGCTGGGTTTCCTTGGCGTACGCCAACAGGCAACCGGCAGCGCCGATGGCCAGGGTCAGGTTCTCGCAACCAAAGCCCTTCAGGTCTTGGGTGGAGAACTGCTGGCAAAGACTTTTCAGTGCTGAATCACGCTCGAAATCCCACGGCGCACGACGACTGACGCCACGGCGTTTTTCCGCTGGCAGGTCCCTTGGCCAGTCATCCGGGATCAGCAATTCAACCGGATTGATCCGCTCCAGTTCCGCGAGCAGGTTCTCCCAACCTTTGATTTCCGAGACGCTGAAGTTACCACTGGTGATGTCCAGTACGGCCAGACCGAACAGGCGCTCGTCACCCAGCAGTGCAGCGATCAAGTTGTCGCGGCGCTCGTCGAGCAGCGCCTCATCACTGACCGTGCCCGGCGTGAGGATGCGCACGACCTGACGCTCAACCGGGCCTTTGCTGGTCGCTGGATCGCCGACCTGCTCGCAGATCACCACGGATTCGCCAAGCTTGACCAGCTTCGCCAGATAGCCTTCCGCCGCGTGGTAAGGAATCCCACACATCGGAATCGCCTGCCCCGCCGACTGTCCGCGCGCGGTCAGGGTGATGTCGAGCAACTTGGCGGCCTTCTTCGCGTCTTCGTAGAAGATCTCGTAGAAGTCGCCCATGCGGTAGAACATCAGCTGATCCGGGTGCTGATTCTTCAGGCGCCAGTACTGCTGCATCATCGGAGTGTGGGAGGACAGGTCAGAAATTACTTTATTCATCAATTAGTTAGGGCTGTCTTTGAAATTACTTGGGGCAAAATTCGGGCTTTTTTCGTTAGCGTGAGAGCCTCAGCTAAAGCCTGCTCTGCGTTCATAGGTCAAGTATGAAGTTTTTTTGAAGCATTTGGGCGTTCTGGTGATAATTGCGCCATCAAAAGGGGGCTGCTGATTGTCTGGTAATCAGTTTCGACAGAAATACATTGACCCGCGGAATATGCGAACGGCTCCTGACCGAACTGGCTTATCCCACCTATGATGTGTGTCTGCTAACTAAGGCGGCAGTCCATGCTGTCAAGCGTGTGTTCTGGCCAGGATTCAAATACATCACAGCGCGGTGATGCTCATCAATCTCTGTCAGCCTGGTGAGTGCATCGAGGATCTGTTCGCCATCACCCAATCGGCTGAAGTGACGAACCTAATGGCGGTGATGGATAAGATCAACGAAAGTGAGGGGCGGGGAACGCTGCGGTCTACAGGCGTACCGATCAGTCCCAATTGGGCAATGCGGCGCGAAAGGATGAGTAAAAGCCATACGGCAAGATCGATGATCTCTGGCGTGTCAGTCAGCTTTAGACTGCATTTTTTTTAGGTCTTCCAGTTTTAAAGCCAAATTCATGATTTTTTCAATATGCTCGTCAGTGATTCTCACGTCATTTAGAAGTTTTTGTGAGTTTTCAAGGGTTCCTATTACGTCGACAGTTTTTGTTATTGCGTCTTCAAGAGGGTCAGGGTTGGAAGCTGAGATGTCTGAACGGAGCACAGGGAGCTTGAATAAGTGTCGAGGGAACGCGTCAGTTTTGAAACCCATCGATCTTAAAGTGAGTCCGTTTGCGTTAGGTTTGTTATCAATGAGATCTGCAATACGGAGTATCCAATTCGAACTCGGGCCTATTTTCTGAACTAAAAACCAAATTACAGATATCAGTCCATAAAGCTTGTTTAATTCGAATTGCCCAAGCTGTAGTAGATTGAAGTAGCCAAGCTTAGGTGCTTTTAAAGTGCGGTGGTTTGGTCTGTTGCATACTCGGGAGTGATGCGCGCATCTATTTCGAGTTCCGTTTAAATTAATGAGCCAGTTATCAAGAACTACTCGGTCATCAATCCCTAGCCTATCGCAAATTAGTTTCTGGTTTGCACCATTGAGCATGCTGTAAAGTTTGGATATGGTACCAAAGGTCCAAGCTTCAGACGCTACCCAAATAGGTATTGGTTTGCCTGAGTCAATGTGAGACCTAATGCTTTCTTCGCGGCTTTCGTGTAATAAGGATGTATGTTTCTTATGCCACAAATCGAAGTCGGATTCGTAATTTTCTTCTTCGGGGGTGGTGGCAAATTTTGAAAAATTTTTCTTGTTTTCATGGGCGAGTGGGTCAGTGCGCCCAAGTTCGTGTGCAATGATTGTTCGCAGGTAAATTTCGATGCGTTCTATAGCGCAAGAAATTTCTTGTCTTAGCTTTTTATCAAATAGGTAGAAAGAAAAAATGGAATCGAAGCTGGTGTTGGCCTGAAAGTCGTTTGATTTATCATATCCGCCATCTTCATTTCTTATATATTTCAGAGCTGGAGACCAGTATCCAGATAGTCGATAATAACCGACTTGAGTCAACTTCCTTTGAGCTCTTAATGGATCGCGCAAGAGCATCCCCCGCTCTGCGAGTTTCATTACGAGGCGGTCATATTCGAGAAATGGCTTTACGGGTTTTGGTTGCTGATCCATAGCTTATTATTTTCAAGACAAAAAAAAGGCCAAACCTTCACCGATGCTGAGATCGGGAGTGGATTTGGCGCTGTTGAGGCAAGGTTACCACGATATCGAGGCGTGTCAATAGCCTGGCTCGATGACGTTCATAGTGACAGTCAATGATGACTGACGACGCATGTGTGATCGAGCGCGAGACGGTGCCGGACGAGTACGACCAGTGGTTTGGTGAGCAGCATCGATGGCTTCAGAGCGGGTGCTGAGCCGTTTTTGGCCGCCGACGCCACGTAAAAAAGCGGAGATATCGAATACTCTGGCCCTAACCGGCCTGCATGAGCGAAGGCAGGGTCGCTTTGTTTATCAGTACCTTACCCAGGTTCTTGGAGAGACCGGAGGCTGTTTAAAGATCCAATGCGACAGCGTTTTTCTTTCGTTATGCAAGGTTCACATACGGGGAGTGGCCAAGAATGCAGGCATGGACTATTTTGAGATGGAGAGGGATGTCAAATTGGCATCGCTAAGCTAGGGATGAAACCAATGGCTCACAGAGTTCAGTGCTGCTCTGGGAAACGAACTTACTTGATTCATGTAGCTCAAGGCGCTTCAAGGCGGCTTGATATCTTCGTATCCGAGCGAAGGGATGGTGACGATGGAACGCTCAAAATCCGGTGCGGGTCCTATGCCTCAAGTTTTACGCCCTGTAATGCCGAATATCCGGTCTTCAAATCCAAAAGCTAGAAGTCAAACAAAAGTCTTGTCCGCTTCAGGGAGTATTGTTGCACCTGAAGACGTATCAAAATTGCCTTCGATGAAGTTTGCCACGTCAACACTGGTAAAGAAGGAAACTACACTGAAAGACGTTGACTTTGTTCCCACTCGAAAAGTCGATTCTTCAAATAAGCCACAGCCATCGAACGCAGTTGAACCGGTTTCTCCGGCTTCTGGAAATATAATAAAGCGCTACAGTGCGGTCGAGACCGGGGTGCTCATGGCTGATATTGAAAAAATGGAAAGTGTCGCCGGAAAAATAAAGCATATACGTTACACCCACAATACCGATGTCAACGGGTTTATGGCGCTTCTGTCGACCGGCAGATTTTTAGCCACAGTCGAGCGCAACGTGAACTGGAGGCTGGATATAGACTCTCGATACGCGGGTGGTGTTACGTACATTATGAAGGCGAGTTTTTATAAGGAATACAAGAATTATTATTTTGACGATATGTATTGCAAGGGTTTCATTTTTCGTGAAATAACGGGCTTCACAAAAAAATTGGCGAAATTACAAGCTTCTGAAAGCACGACGGGAGGTACGGAAGCAGAGGCCTGGTTGAGATACATCGAGCTATTGACTGCGCAATCTGACTTCAGGCGCTTTCAGGTTGCCGATAAGGGGTTGGATCCGGTTAAGCAAACTATCGGCAAACAATGGACGCCCGCTCAAATTGCAACTCTTAAGATTAATTCAATTATCAGTTGTGTGAATCCACAGCTTCGTATCCCTTGGGAGGATAATAAAGAAATTTCGGTAAACGATATTGATCTGGTGTTGATAACGAAAAGTGCTTTTGAGTCTATAAATGAAAGCGATCTGGCCAAGGTTTTTCAGGTATTTAAAAGCAACATTGTAAAGGACTCGGCGAAGGACAAGTTTAAACTGAGCTATAACGCTGGTTTTGCCATCAAGAGGCTCAATTTTTTTGCATCTCAAGGCCGAATTGTAAAGATTTTAGACGGCAATAATACCTATTCGCACACCGCTGGGCGAGAGGCCCGGCGGTCGTCGGCTTCTGGTGAGGCTTCTATCAAACAAGCTGCACAGTCTGGGCTCGAATATCACCAGGATTTTCAATATTTCGGTGCAGGCAACAATTCTCCGAAAGCGTACTCTCTGGAAACCTTTCTGTTGTTTCAAAAAGAGTACTTCAAACACTTGGTCCGGCAGCACTCCGAAGACCCTGACGGCAATACAGATGAGTATAAAAAAGCTTACGAATACGAGCTTGCTCGGATAACGCCGTTGCCAGTTGAAGAAACCGATGAACTGTAATGTTCAACTGCTTTGTCGAATGCGTTGTCATGGGAAGAGACTATTTTCTCTGCAGCCCGCCTTTCCGCGTAGGGGGCTGCTGCACGGAGAGAAATGAAGCGACCAAAACAGGCAGTCTTTGGTTTATGCAAATCAGCATTTGTTTTCCCCGAAAACTTCAAGCACTATGCGCGTTATGCAAAAACGCAACGTAGCCTCCGTCTTAAGAGCACTGCTCGACCAGCACGGGATCTCCCCCACGGAGCTCCACCGTCGCACCGGCGTGCCTCAATCCACTCTCTCGCGGATTCTCAGCGGGAAGATCGTCGATCCTTCGGATAAACACATTTCGAAAATCGCCGAGTACTTCAATGTAAGCACCGATCAGTTGCGCGGGCGTGCCGATGTTGCGCCGTCGGCCGGTGCCGCGCGTGATGACGTGCATGCGGAACTCAAGGACATAATGCTGTGGGACGACGACACGCCTGTCGATGACGACGAGGTGTCGGTGCCCTTCCTTCGCGAGGTTGAATTGGCAGCAGGATCAGGAAGATTCGTCATCGAAGAGAGCGAGCGCTCCAGCCTGCGCTTCGGCAAGCGTAGCCTGCGCCATAACGGCGTGCAGTTCGACCAGGCCAAATGCGTGACGGTGCGCGGCAACAGCATGTTGCCGGTGCTGCGTGACGGTGCCACGGTCGGCGTGAACGCGGGCAAGTGCGGCATCGGCGACATCATCGATGGCGACCTTTATGCGATCAATCACAACGGCCAGTTGCGGGTGAAGCAACTCTATCGTCTGCCTACAGGCATTCGCCTGCGCAGCTTCAACCGTGACGAACACCCGGATGAGGACTATACCTTCCAGGAAATCCAGGAAGAGCAGATCGTCATCCTCGGTCACGTCTTCTGGTGGGGCATGTACGCCCGCTAAGCAGATACCGGTCAGATAAAACCCGCCCATCGGCGGGTTTTTTTTCGCCCGCGCAAAACCCTCAACGCCATGGTTTATGCGGCCTTAATGCACTCATGCATTTCTCACGTATAAATAAATGCGTTTACGCATTGACTGGATATGCATACATGCATATTATTGCCACCAAGCCGCTCGACAAGGCGGCTGGAAACGAAAGCTCTTTAGTTCCACAAGAACAGGCAGCGATGAACCGGCCTCAACGGTTCAGAGGGTTGGCAACTGACCCGGGTGTGCAGCGTAAAGCACCAGAAGCAGTTATCCGGCGGGCAGGGACCGCGGTCGGAAAAACAATTTGAATGGACTCGTACCGCGCCAGTAGCGCCGAAAAGTCAGCTTCCTTCTTGAACACAGGATTTGAAGGAAGGCGAAGGAGCGCATTACTGAAAATCCCGGTGCATTGCGCCGGGCTTTTTGGAATGCCTGCCGGAATTCATCACTACTTCCGAAAGCAATAGATAGCCGGCTTTCCGGCGATCACCGTCTGTCCAGTTACGTCGTACTGACAGACGGTCTCAAAAAGGGTTCGCTGAGAGCCGCTAAGAAGGAATCAGAAATGAGTCGTTACGCACTTACAGTTACAGCAACGGGTTACACCGTCGTTCTTCAGGTATTGGAGACTGACGGGAGTGTGCCTGCAACGCCTGCAGATGAGCCGAGTTCAGTTTGGCGAGAAGTTCCCGATGGCATGATTGTGGAGCCAGGAATGAAGACGGATTGGGGTTCGACCTACAGTGATACTTCTGATTATGAGCGACAGGCCTTTACTTCTGGACGCATACAGCTGCGCCTTGACCAGGCTTCCCGCTGGCTGATGTTCAATCCATTGCAATACAAGCTGGATCTCGAGATCGCCACTGCGGCAGAAGCGGCTGCACTGGTTGCATACAAGCAGTACTACATTGCCGTCACCGAAGTGATAAACCAAAACGCATTTCCGACGATCAACTGGCCAGTCGCTCCGTTCTGACTCCACTGCAATTGTCAGATCGAGAAGCGAGAGCGCATTACTGAAAAGCCCGCGGCCCCAATGCCGGGCTTTTTGGAATGCCTACCTCAAGAGAAAACGATTGAACCCAACACACACCACTCATCAATCACCCCCAGGAGGCGTGACATGACAAGCGAGCAACAAGCGTTGGCGGACATGCCGATCTGGCTGGTCATCCTCCTCGCCGTAGTGGGCGGGGTGTCCGGCGAAATGTGGCGCGCCGACAAGGAAGGCGCCCGCGGCTGGTCACTGCTGCGGCGCCTGGCCTTGCGCTCCGGCGCCTGCATGATCTGCGGCGTCTCGGCAATCATGCTGCTTTACGCTGCGGGATTGTCGATCTGGGCGGCCGGCGCATTCGGATGCCTGACCGCCATGGCCGGCGCCGATGTGGCCATCGGTCTCTACGAACGCTGGGCCGCCAAACGCATCGGCGTCTGCGAAGTCCCGCCGCGCGACCAGCCTTAACCTTGACTGTTTTCCGTGCCGCCATTTTGGCGGCAGGGCTTCGCGTGGACGATTGAAAAGGAGGTCATGTATGCCCACACCGATCCAGCAGCCGTCGCAACTGTTCACCGCCATCGCGACGACGCTGCGCAACACCGCCGGGCTGAACCTCAATGTCGGCAATCACGAAGATTTCAGTGCTCCGGGCGATCAAGCCTGGGTGTTGATCGACTTCGACCGAAATGCCTCGGGAGTGCGCGCCGCTGATGGGCGAATTGCTCATGTCATGACGTTGTCGCTGCAAGTCATCCCGGCGCTTTCCGCTACGGCATTTGCCGCCTGCGATCTGATCGCGGTGCTGAAAAATCTGATCACCGACAACCGCTGGGGACTGCCCGGCGATCAGTGTGATCTGCCGATGAACATGGATGGTTTGCCGTCATTGCTCATCCGCGCCGATCAGCAATACAGGGCCTGGACACTGACGTTCAACCAGACCCTCTACCTCGGCCCGACCTTGCTCGACGATCCACTCGGCACGCCGAAATTCGCCCGTACCTGGGAAGTCAGCAACATCGACGACCCCGACCAATACACCGCGCTGGAGGCCTGATCGATGTTCGACGCATTACTGCGCATGCAACTGGGTCCGATCATCGAACGCCTGGCCGAGATGGAAGCGGAAATCGAAGACCTGCATCGGCGTGCCGAGAGCTACTGCCGCATCGGCGTCTGCCAGACAGTCGACGCGGCGAGTAACACCTGCACGGTCAGCCACGGTGGACTGCTCACACCGGCCATCAAGTTCTTCAACCCGAGCGCCGGAACGCAAAGCGAATCGCGGATTCCGACAGTGGGTGAGCAGTGTTTGTTGTTCAACTACGGCAGCGGCGAAAGCGGTGCGCAGTCGGTGGCGTTGTTCGGTTTGAACAGTGATCGCTTTCCGCCCACTTCGACTGTACCGACGCTGACGCGCCGCGTGCATCAGGACGGCAGCGAAAGCGGTTACGACGACGCCACACACACTCTGCATTGGCAAAACGGCCCTGCGGCGTTCAACGGTTCTCGCGATTCGCTGGAACTGAGCATCGGCCCGGCACGACTGGCGCTGACCCCGCAGGCCATCAACCTGCAACTGGGCGCTGTCGGCATGACCATCGACGCTTCGGGCGTGCACTTCAGCGGCCCGTTGGTCGATCACCAGGGCCGCGTCATCAGCCCCTGATTCAAGAGCCTTCCATGATCGGAATCGATAGAGACAGCGGGGCCACGGTCGACGACTGGCTGCAGTTTGTGCAGCGCGCGACCCGGGCCCTGACTACGCCGCTGGGCACCCGGCAAAAACGGCCCTTGTATGGCTCGTTGATCCCCTCGCTACTGGGGCAGAACCTCGGTGACGACGTGCTGCTTCTGGCCCAGAGCCACGCAGCGCAAGCGTTCTACAACAAGCAAAACGGCATCGATGATTTTCAGCCGCAGGTGATCGTCGCCAGCCGTCAGGGCGCCGGTCTGCTGCTGCGTTTCGCCGGCACCTGGAAAAACCGTCAACAAACCTTCGAGGTCGTGACATGAGCATGTTGATCCCCGGCCAGAACCAATTGGCCGAACCCGCGCTGATCACCGTCGAAGCGTTCGAAGATCTGCTCGCCGAGTTCAAGACTTTCGTCATCGAATACGTCGGTGCCCGCTCGCCGGACAGCGCAGCGAAACTCAAGACCAGCCTGGAAAACGAAAGCGAACTGCTGACCCTGGCACTGGAAGCTTTCTGCGTTCGGCTGCAAACCCACGAACGCAAATACAACGCCCGCATCAAGCAGATGCTGGCGTGGTGGGCGACCGGCAGCAACCTCGACGCACGGCTGGCGGACATGGGCCTGGAGCGGCAGTTGCTCGATCCGGGTGATCCGGCGGCATTCCCGCCAGTGCCGGCGATTTACGAAAGCGACGACGACGCCCGGTTGCGTTATTACCTGGCGCCGCATGCCCCGGCGGCGGGGTCGCGGATGCAGTATCGCCGCGAGGTGTTCACCCTCGGCGAGCGGCCGACGGTGAAAGTCGAATCCACCGACGCCGGTGTGGTGAATGTCACTTACACCTTCAACCCGGACGGCTTCGCCGCGCAGGTCAAGGATGGCAATGGCCGCCGCACCGCGCCGGGTGAAGTGCAGGTCACCGTACTTGCGCGGGACGGTGACGGCACGCCGTCCGAGGCATTGCTTGAAGGCGTCCGCCAGCACTTCGCCCGGCCGGATGTGCGACCGGAAACCGACCTCGTCACCGTCAAGGCTGCCGACATTCAGCGCTACAAAATACGTGTCGTCGCCAAGATCAATTCCGGCCCCGATTCGGGCCTGACCCAAGTCGCCGCGCAGCAGCAATTGCAGGCTTACGCCGACAGTTGCCATCGCCTCGAAGGGCGGGTCGATCCGAGCTGGATCGATTACACGCTGCACAGCGCTGGTGCCGTGCAATTGCAGATTCTGGAACCGCTGACGCCGATCGTGACCACCGCGTTTCAGGCGCCGTACTGCACGGCGGTCGAGGTTGAGGTGCTGACGCTATGAGTGAAAAAACTCAACGCCCGACGCTGCTGCCTGCGAACAGCTCGGCACTCGAGCGCGGTCTGGATCTGGGCTTCGGCGCGCTACTTGATCGCATCGCGCCGCCGTTCCCCGAACTGATGAATCCGAGTGAAACTCCGGTCGCGTTTCTGCCGTATCTCGCAGCGGATCGCGGCGTCGCCGAATGGAGCACCGCCGCACCCGAAGCGGAAAAGCGCCTGACCGTCGAACTGGCCTGGCCCACTGCACGCCAGGCCGGCACTCGCAAGGCACTGGAAAACGCTGCCAAGGGTTTGCAGCTGCGCCCCGAAGTCCGCGCCTGGTACGAACAGACACCGCCCGGCGTGCCTTACAGCTTCACTGTGCGCGCCTTCAGCGACCAGCCCTACAGCGCAGAAATCGACGCCCGTCTCGACCGACGCCTGGCCGATGCCAAAAGCGAACGTGATGTGCTGACGGTCTCGGTCGGCTTGAGCGCTTTCGGCAATCACGTCATCGGCGCCGCGACGTTCTGCGGCGAACTGACCACGGTTTATCCGGTGTTCATCGAAGGGCTCGAAACCTCGGGAGAGGCGTTCATGGCCGCCGGTATGTACACCGTCGAAACATCCACTATTTATCCTCAGGGGGCCTGAATGGCTGACTATTACACCCTGCTCACCAACGCAGGGATTGCCTACGAAACGGCTTGTAAAGCTGCGGGCGTGCCGATCAAGTTGACGCAGATTTCCGTCGGCGACGGCGGCGGCGCGGTCTACAACCCGGCCGCGACCGCCACCGCGCTGAAACGCGAAGTCTGGCGCGGGCCACTCAATGCGCTGTTCCAGGACGAGAAAAACCCGAGCTGGCTGCTCGCCGAAGTCACCATACCGCCGGATGTTGGCGGTTGGTATGTGCGGGAAGCGGGGTTGTGGACTGACACTGGCGTGCTTTACGCCATCGTCAAATACCCGGAGTCGTTCAAACCGGTTCTGGCCACGTCCGGTTCGGGTAAAGAGTTCTACATTCGTTCGATTTTCGAGACGAGTAATGCGTCGCTTGTGACGCTGCTGATCGACGACACCGTCGTCAAAGCCACGCGTGCCTGGGTCATGAGTTACCTCGCCGAAGAACTCGGCAAACTTGACGGCAAACAGTCGGTACGCGTTGCGGCGACTGGCAATGTCGTGTTGAACGGTGCGCAGCAGATTGATGGTGTGGCCGTGATTGCCGGTGACCGTGTGCTGTTGCCGAATCAGACGCTGGCCAAGGACAACGGCCTGTGGATCGTCGCCAATGGCGACTGGTTGCGGGCGATGGATGCCAACAGCAACGCCAAGGTCACGCCGGGCCTGACGGTGATGGTGGAGGAGGGCACGGCGAACGGTGATTCGTTGTGGCACTTGACCACCAATGCACCGATCACCCTCGGCACCACGGCGCTGACGTTCAAGATGCTCGCGGGGCGTACCGGGATTGCTGCTGGCACTTACAAGAGTCTGACCGTTGATGAGTATGGTCGGGCGACTGCCGGTGCCAATCCTGAAACGCTGGCTGGATTCGGGATCAAGGATTCGTACACCAAGGCTGAAGTCGAAGCGCTGATTGCCAAGGCATCGGCGTTGCCGGTGGGCTCGATTGTCGCGTTCCCGGTTGATGCTCCGCCGCCGGGCTTTCTGGAACTGGATAACAGCGTCAAGAGCAGCGCGACTTACCCGGACTTGAGCGCTTATCTAGGTAGCAAGTTCAACAAAGGTGATGAGGGCGTCGGGAATTTCCGTTTGCCTGAGGCGCGTGGGGAGTTCTTGCGTGGTTGGGATCATGGGCGTGGGGTTGATGCTGGTCGGGAGTTGGGCAGTATTCAGGCTGACATGCTCAGGGCGCACACGCATTCGACATCGTATGCAGGAAACGAAATTGTTCAGGCGAATAGTGCCGGCGTGCCTGTTTCAAATTGGCGGGCAGCCCAAGGTGTAACCGGAAGCGCTGGTGGAACTGAAACACGACCGCGTAACGTCGCCGTCATGTGGTGCATCAAAGCTTGGAATGCGCCGGTCAATCAGGGAACCATCGATGTTGCCGCGCTGGTCACAGAAGTCGAACGACTCAAGTCTGCTGTTCCGGTGGGCGCTGTTCTGGCATTCCCGTCAGGGATCGTTGCACCCGGTTATCTGGAGCTGGATGGCAGTGTGCAGAGCATTGCGACCTATCCGGATCTGGCGGCGTATCTCGGCACAAAGTTCAACAAAGGGGATGAGGGGGCCGGGAATTTCCGCTTGCCGGAATCTCGCGGCGAGTTCCTGCGAGGGTGGGATCACGGACGCGGTGTGGATGCAGGCAGGGCAATCGGCAGTTATCAACTCGACTCGCTCCAGAACATCACAGGGCAGTACGCCGCGAACAACGGTGTTCAGCTCGCAGCAACAGGCACGGTCAGTGGCGCTTTCAGCGCGCCAGCGACAGGTGGGACTCAGCTCCCCGGAGGCATAGCCTCTACCGGTGTCATCAATATGTCGTTCGATGCTTCGAAGGTGGCACGCACTTCGACAGAAACCCGGCCACGCAACCTGACGGTGATGTGGTGCATCAAAGCCTGGAACGCGCCGATCAATCAGGGAAGCATCGATATCGCCGCCCTCGCCGATGAAGTTCGCAACGCTTCGGGTCGCTATCTGAGAACCCGGGTTTTCAAGGCAAACGAGATCTATCTGCCGGGGCCTGGAACCAAAAAGATCAAATACAGATTGCAAGGTGGTGGCGGTGCGGGTGGTGGTGCAGTCTCGACAGCCAATACTCAGCTTTCCGCCGGTTGCGGTGGGTCTGGCGGTGCTTATGCAGAAGGCTGGTTGACTCAGGGTTTCGACGGTCAGCAGATCACTATCGGTAAAGGGGGCACGGGCGTTGTTGCCAGTATCGGTCTCAATGGGGGAACAACATCTTTTGCCGGAATCGCTGCACCAGGAGGATATGGAGGAGGATTCTCGGCCAACACTGTGCCGCCTCTGCAACTTGGCCGCAGCCCCAATTCCGAGCCCGCCACAGGTGGTTCGACGATCAATGCCAATGGCCAGGGAGGCGGTGGAGTGAACGGGCCGACCTTGGCTTTTTGTACATCCGGCGAAGGAGGCCTCAGTGCATTTGGACCGGGTGGTAACTCTTCGGGCGGTGCCAGTCGAGACGGCGAGGGTGCCGTAAATCCTGGTTCCGGTGGCGGGGGAGCGTTAGCCAAGCCATCGTGTCCGTCCAACCTCAAAGGCGGCAATGGTGGTGACGGCATCGTGATTATCGAGGAGTGGACCTGATGAGTACCTATGTACGCATTTATGCCGACATGGTTGTCGAGCAGATCGAAACCGAGGGCGATATTTCGACGTTGTACCCGCCGACGCTGGTATGGGTGTGCGTCGATCATCTCGATCCACGTCCCCAGCAAGGCTGGGCGGCAAAGGAGCATGACGGTGATTGGTTGTTTTCGCCGCAACCTTCTATGACGGTCACGCCTGAAACACTGGCAACCGCCGTTGCTGCCGAACGCTTTTTGCGTGAAGCAGGTGGCGTCATCGTCGATGGATTCACCATCGAAACCACACGTGACAGCCAGACATTGATTGCTGGAATGGGCTTGTCTGCAATTGTCGATCCCGAGTACCGATGCAACTTCAAGACAGCCAATGGCTTTGTCGAAATTGATGCGACCCGAATCCTCGAAATCGCCAAGGCTGTGCGTACTCATGTCCAGGCATGTTTTGATCGTGAGCGCGATTTACTGCTGGCGATCGACCTTGGAAATTATCGTCCCGAAATGCTGACTGAGGGCTGGCCGGCTGTACCGCCAGCGTCTGAGCCCGGTTTGTGACGCTTCAATAAACGCCCCGCACCGTCGGGGCGTTTTCTTACCCGCCAAAGCCCCTCCCCGAGGGGCTTTCCCGTTTATGGAGAAACGAAAAATGGCAACCCGCCAAACCTACACCGTGCTCGTCCCATTCCCCACCGGCGGTGGGCACTGGTCGAGCGTCGGTCAAGACCTCGATCTGCTCGACGTCGAGGCCAGTGCCTTGCACAGCGCCGGTCGACTGGAACTGAAAACATCGTCCACCCAGGCCAAAAAGGCCGCTGCCAAGAAGGCTGACTGAACATGGCTGAGGTTTTGAACTTCGAGCACAACGGCATTACCGTCAATGCCACCGAATCCCCCGAAGCCATGGGTGGCCTGGGTGACAACGTCATCGGTCTGGTCGGCACCGCGCCGAAGGCTGATCCGCTGATTCCGCGTAACGCGCCGTTCCGCATCAATAGCTTTACCACCCATGCACTGCTCGATCCGACCGGTTCGGAAGAGGGCACCCTGTATCACGCCGTCTACCAGATCCTCAAAGTGGTCAAGGTGCCGGTGTACGTGGTGATCGTCGAGGCGGGTGCTACCCCGGCCGATACCGTCAACGCAGTGATCGGCGGCGTCGAGCCGGCGACCGGTCGCAAACTGGGTCTGGCTGCACTGGGCAGTGTCCCGGAAGATCTGACCATCATCGGCGCGCCGGGCTTCACCGGCACCAAAGCGGTGGCCAGCGAGTTCGCCTCGTTCGGCAAGCGCATCAAGGCTCGTGTGGTGCTGGATGGCAAGGACGCCTCGGTCGCTGATCAAGTGACTTACAGCCAGGAACTCGGCGGCGCCGACCTCGGTTTCGACCGTTGCCTGGTGGTGCACAACATGCCCGCCGTGTACTCGAAAGCGGCGAAGAAAAACGTTTTCCTGTCGCCTTCCAGCCTGGCGATTGCCGCGCTGGCCAAGGTCAAGCAGTGGGAAAGCCCGGGCAACCAGGTGACCTACGCCGAAGACGTGTCTCGCGTTGTTGAATACAACATCCTCGACACCTCCACTGAAGGCGATCTGCTCAACCGTTACGGCGTCAGCTACTACGCCCGCACTGTGCTTGGCGGCTTCTCGCTGCTGGGTAACCGCTCGATTACCGGCAAGTTCATCAGCTACGTCGGCCTTGAAGATGCGATCAGCCGCAAGCTGGTCAAGGCCGGCCAGAAAGCCATGGCCAAGAACCTGACGAAGTCGTTCATGGATCAGGAGGTCAAGCGCATCAACGACTGGCTGCAAACCCTGGTCGCCGACGAAACCATTCCTGGCGGCAGCGTGTATCTGCACCCGGAACTCAACAGCGTAGAGAAGTACAAGAACGGCACCTGGTACGTGGTCATCGACTACGGCCGCTACGCGCCGAACGAACACATGGTTTATCAGCTCAACGCCCGCGATGAAATCATCGAGCAGTTCCTGGAGGACGTTCTCTAATGTTGACCAACCGCAATCGCCAGGCCATCGCGGCCACCCTGCAAGGCCTGCCGCTGTCGGCGACCGTGGAGGAATTCACCCCGCCGAAGATCGAATTCGACATGGAAAACATGGCGGGCGGACGCTTCATCGTCGAAGAAATGGCCAAAAGCGCGAAGGCGCTTGGCGCCAAGTTGATCCTGCAGGGCGCTGGCCCGGAAATCATGCTCGCACTGGGCGTGAAGCTCGGCGATGACATTCTGTTGAACGTGCGTGAAGCCGGTCAGGATCAGGATGGCAACACGTGGTTCACCTACCACACCGTCGGCGGCAAGCTGAAGATTCTCGATGAAGGCGTGATCAAAATGGGTGATAAACCCAAGACCACCCTGGAATTGTCCTGCCGTACCTACACCCGCCTGGAAAACGGTATCCCGGTGATCGACAT